>JANLFX010000118.1 GCA_024653325.1 Anaerolineae bacterium | reverse complement strand
AGAAAGGAGATGTATGCTGCATGTCGTGCCACTCCGACTGTAGTATACAAGGAAACCCATGCGGGGGAAAGGGTCACGAAGCCTGGTTGGTTTTCTGGTAGCAACTGCGTTGCTGGGGTGTCTGGCCGCCAGCTGCAGACCAAGCGAGCTGCTCACGCCTACTGCCATGCCAACAGAGCAGTATTCCCCTTCACCGGCAGCGACCCCTATGCTTGTTGTCACTCCCTCGCCCGAACCGACAATCTATCGCCAGGCCCGCCAACGGATGGTGGAATATCAGATTCGTGAACGAGGGGTGAGTGACGAAGCGGTATTGAACGCTATGCTGACTGTTCCCCGGCACGAATTCGTCCCCGAAGAATTTTTGAGTCAGGCTTACGCCGACCATCCCCTGCCCATCGGCTATGGACAGACTATCTCCCAGCCTTACATTGTGGCCTGGATGACCGAGCTTTTGGAGATCGAACCCGGCGATAAGGTGTTGGAAATCGGCACCGGATCGGGTTATCAGGCGGCCATCCTGGCCGAATTGACCGACCAGGTATATTCGGTGGAGATCATCAAGGAGCTGGCCACGCAGGCGGAAGCCCGTTTGCAACGGCTAGGCTACACTCAGGTGCACGTTTTAAACGCCGATGGGTACTATGGTTGGGAAGAGCACGCGCCCTTTGATGCCATCATCGTCACCTGCGCGCCTGACCACGTGCCCCAACCTCTGGTCAGGCAACTCAAGGATGGGGGGCGGATGGTGATTCCGGTGGGACCGCCCGGCGGTTACCAATCACTGTGGCTCATCGTGCGCCATGGCGATGATGTGGAGATGACCAACATGGGCGGGGTGGCCTTCGTCCCTCTGACAGGGGAGCACTGAACCCCTGGCCTGAGTTGTTCAGGCTTGCCAGAGGGGGTGGCTTGTAGTAGAATGTTCATACTTCAGCCCTTGCTCAGCCAGCGCCGTCTGATAGGGCATTCAAACCTTGTGTGGAAGGGGGAAACTACCATTATGGAGGTGTTGAAGGAGCGGATCAGACGAGAGGGTGTTAACCTGGGGCACGGTATCCTCAAGGTGGATAGTTTTCTTAATCATCAGGTGGATGCCTGGCTGATGATGCTCATCGGCAAGGAGATGGCCCGGCGTATGGGACGCCTGGGAGCCACTAAAGTGCTCACGGCGGAGATTTCCGGCATCGCCCCGGCGCTGATGACCGCCTGGGCATTGGGCATCCCGGTGGTCTATGCGCGCAAGACCAAGCCTATCACCATGCCAGACCACGCCCTGTGCGAATCGGCCCCCTCGCATACTAAGGGCCAGCAAGTGGAGCTCATGGTCTCGCCGGAGTTCCTGACCCCCGATGACCGGGTGCTGATCATTGACGACTTTCTGGCCACGGGCAACACCATCAACGCTCTGATCCGCATCGTGCAGCAGAGTGGGGCCACGTTGGTCGGCATCGGAGCGATCATTGAGAAGAGCTTCGAAGGTGGGCGAGCCGCGCTGGAGGACCTGGGCGTGCCCGTGGAGTCGCTGGTGGTCATCACCGACATGTCGAACGGGCGGATAGAGTTCGCGGATTAAGGTTTGTGGTAGTAGCCACAGAAACACACAGAAGGACACAGATGTTTGTGGATTCTGTGGCTTGATACAGGAGGGTGAACGGTGCATCGGCCTTCTACTCGCGAGGCCATAGCTATCCTGGATTTCGGCTCGCAGTACAGCCAGCTCATCGCCCGCCGCGTGCGCGAGGCTATGGTCTATTGCGAGCTTTTCCGCTGGGACGAACCTGCCCGGCGTGTGCTGGCCTTGCAACCGCGCGGGTTTATCCTCTCCGGTGGACCGGCCAGCGTGTACGAGGACGGCGCGCCCGTCCTGCCCGATTATGTGTTGCAACAGGGTGTTCCTGTGTTGGGCATCTGCTACGGCATGCAGCTCCTGGCCCAGGCCCTCGGCGGGCAGGTAGCGCTGGCCAGCGAACGGGAGTACGGTCCCGCCGATTTGACTGTGACCGATCCGGCATCGCCCCTTTTTGCCGGGTTGCCCTTCTCAATGCGGGTATGGATGAGCCACGGCGACCGCATTGAGGTCTTGCCGCCCGGCTTCGTCGCCCTGGCCACCACCGCCAACTCGCCTGTCGCGGCCATGGGCCATTCGCAGCGACATATCTACGGCTTGCAGTTTCACCCGGAGGTAGTACACACTCCACAAGGGCAGCAGATTATCCGCAATTTCCTGTTCCACATCTGTGGGCTGCAGGGCACCTGGACGGCCGGCTCCTTTATCGAGGAGGCGGTGGCTCGCATCCGGGCCCAGGTGGGCGAGGGGCGGGTGGTGTGTGGCCTCAGCGGCGGCGTGGATTCGGCGGTGACGGCGGCTTTGGTCCACCGCGCCGTGGGCGACCAGCTCACTTGCATCTTCGTGGACACCGGCCTGCTGCGTCGGGGTGAGCCGCAGCAGGTGGTGGATACCTTCCGCCGTCAACAAGGCATCACGTTGGTGGCTGTGGACGCGGCTGACGAGTTCCTCTTGGCTCTGGCCGGGGTGACCGACCCCGAGCAGAAGCGGCGCATCATCGGCGAGAAGTTCGTGCGTGTCTTCGAGCGAGAAGCGCGTCAGTTGGGACAGATTGACTTCCTGGCCCAGGGCACAATTTACCCGGACGTGATTGAAAGCGCCGGACGACCCCACGCGCAGCGCATCAAGACCCATCACAACGTCGGCGGGCTGCCGCAGGACATGCGTCTCCAACTGATCGAGCCCCTGCGCGAACTGTTTAAGGATGAGGTGCGGGCTGTGGGCGAGGCATTGGGCCTGCCGGAGGACATCGTCTGGCGGCATCCTTTCCCCGGGCCGGGGTTGGCGGTGCGTATCGTAGGCGAAGTGACGCCAGAGCGGGTGCGCACCCTTCAGGCGGCGGACGCCATCGTCCTGGAGGAACTGCGCGCAGCGGGATGGTACCGGCGCACGGCCCAGGCCTTCGCCGTGCTGCTGCCGGTGCGCAGCGTGGGTGTGATGGGCGACGGACGGGCCTATGGTCACGTGGTGGCCGTGCGGGCGGTGACCACCGATGATTTCATGACCGCCTCGTGGGCGCGGTTGCCCTACGAGGTGCTGTCCCGCATCAGCACGCGCATCGTCAACGAGGTGGCCGGCGTCACCCGCGTGGTGTACGACATCAGCGACAAGCCGCCAGCGACGATTGAGTGGGAGTGAAGAGGAGGTGTAGTTTCATGGCCGAGGCGACATTGGTTGAGGAACTGGCTTTTGTGATGGAACAGCAGCAAAAAGATGAGGCTACTGTGTTAGCCCAGGCTATACGCGCCGGAATTCGCGCCTTGTATCGTGACGCTTTGATCGAAGCCTACTTGATAGGACGCATCTCCCGCCAAGAGGTGTTGAAGCGGCTGGGGTCGGAGGTGCTGGAGGAAATCGAATACCAGCGCGATGCATTGAAGCGTGACGTAGCCTGGGGGCTAGGCGATGCCTGAAGCTATCAGTGACACAGGTCCGCTCCTCCATCTGCATGAGATTGGGCAGCTAGACGCATTGGGCATCTTTACCCATTTGATTGTACCCAGGCTCGTCGCCGATGAGCTACGCACTCATGGCTTGAAACCTGCCAATCTCGGTGTGCCAGGTTTGCGCATATCGGTCGTGGTGGTGGATGAAGGGCACTTGAACAGGGTTCTGACTGAAGGAGAAAGACCGCCAATCCATCCAGCCGACGCCGAGGTGCTGGCGTTGGCCTACAGTGATAATTTTCAGAAACCGGTGCTGACCGATGACCTGGCTCTGCGGCGGCGTTTGGAAGCTGCCGGCGCTATCGTCACCGGTTCGGTGGGGATTTTAGTGCGCGCCTACAAGACCAACCGGCTGACACGGGCTCAATTGGAGCACGCTCTGGATGCATTGTTTAGTAACAGCACCCTGCACTTGAGCCGCGCTTTTCGTACTTACGTGCGCCAATTGCTGGCAGACTTGCCATGAACGTGGAGCACAACGACTTGCGTTCGGTAATTATTCGTGTGGTCTATGACATCAGCGACAAGCCGCCAGCGACGATTGAGTGGGAGTGAATTGCAGCCGGATGGGCTTTTTGTGAGTCTGTGGCCGATATAGGGGGGAACTGGAGGAAAGTGATGCGCAAATTTATGTTACCGATCATTATTGAGAAAGACAAGGATGGCTATTTTGCATTTTGTCCTTCTTTGCAAGGCTGTTACACGCAAGGTGAGTCTTATGAAGAGGTACTGGCCAATATTGAAGATGCCATTCGCCTGCACATTGAAGACCGCTTGGCCAGCGGCGAGTCTATTCCGACTCCTGAGATGGTGAGCTTGGCGACTTTGGAGGTAAAAGCGTGAGTCCTCGGCTGCCACGGGTCACTGCCAGCCAGGCTATTCGTGTCCTGGAGCCACTTGGTTTTAGGCTAGTCCGTCAAAGTGGCAGCCACAAAATATACAAGAATGCGACAGGAAAAAGGGTAACAGTGCCATTTCATGGCGGTAAAATTTTGCACCCGAAAGTGCTGAAGAGCATTCTTGCCGATGCTGATCTTACGGTGGAAGAATTCGCGCGATTGCTCAAGGACTTATAAGATTCGCCAATGAAGTGGCTGAGGGCACGCATATCTTGACATTGTTAGATTCCAGGCTAAGTGCCATTGCGAATAGCGGAGCGACGAAGCGATCTCCACCGTTGCTTGGATTTTAAGGCGGGAGATTGTTTCGCTGCGTTCGCAATGACATCCTTTGTTTGGCTACGACAGGGAATTTAACATTGTCGAGGTATAGTGTACGATGTTGGCGACAACCCAGCAGCAGCGATTGGGTGGGAGTGAAAAGGACACCGTGTCAGATGAAATATGGCGTGAGAAGGATGGCGCGAGGAGGCAACCCATCGCAGATCATACGCTTACTCATTGCTTGGGGCGGAGGCATCCTCGTTACTTTGACGCTTCTGTGGTGGGCTAATTCGCTCACCTCGGTCACCGCAGACGGCCTTTCCTTCACGGTGCACCGTCCTATGAATGAGAAAAGCCCATGTCTGAGAACCTGACTGCTTTCAGTCAAGAGCATAATCTGAGTGTGGATGACGAAAGGACAGAACTACCCGAATTCCTGCGTCCTCTCTTCTGGGAAGTGGACTTCGACCGCTTGCGTATCCAGGGACACGAGCAGTACGTTATCGAGCGGGTACTGGAATACGGCGATGATCAGGCGATTCGCTGGCTGTATCACACCTTTGGCCCGTGCACCATTGCCGAAGCTGTCCGGCGCAGCCGCAAGATTTCACGCAACACGGCTACGCTTTGGGCGCTGGTTCTGGGAATCCCCCAAGAGCAGATACAATGTTTATCGAAACACTACCGTCTGACGCCCGGCGTCTTTTAGAAAGACTGGGCCAGTTATTCACCGTTGCGCCATTTTATCTGGCAGGCGGCAGTGCTATCGCTTTGCATCTAGGACATCGTGTCTCGGTAGATCTGGATTTCTTCACCCTTCAGAAAGACTATGAGGCCGAGCCGTTGATCCTGCAACTTCAGAGTGTGGGCAATCTGATGATCCGGCAGCAGAGTCGGGGCACGCTCAACGCACCGCTTGATGCGCACTTTGTTTAGCCCTTCGTCGTGAAAACGGACGAGACAATGATCAGACTGGTACATTTCGCCGACCTGCATCTAGGTGTGGAAAACTACGGGCGCACGGACCCGGTCACGGGCCTCTCCACCCGCCTGAGCGATTTTCTGCACGCCTTTGATCAGGTGACAGATTACGCGCTGGACCCGACCAATGAGATTGATCTGGTCATCTTCGCCGGGGATGCTTTCAAAACCCGTATCCCATCACCCACTCATCAGCGGGAGTTTGCCCGTCGTATCCAACGCCTTTCTGCTGCCGGGTTGCCCACCGTGCTCCTCGTCGGCAATCACGACGTGCCCCATGCCTCTGGCCGGGCGCATACCCTGGAAATTTACGACACGCTGGAAATCGAACACGTGTATGTGGCCCGCAGGCCCCAGGTGTTCAGTATCGAGACCCGCCGTGGGCCGGTCCAGGTAGTTGCCCTGCCGTGGGTTGTGCGTAGCCAGCTCCTGACCCGTGACGAGCACAAGGGAAAATCGCTACCGGAGATCAACGAGCTTATCCTGGAGCGAGTGACCAACATCCTCGGAGGGGACGACGGACTAATCAGAGAGCTGGACCCGAATGCGCCCACCATACTGGCCGCCCATGCTACCATCCAGGGCGCAGTGTACAGTTCAGAGCGCAGCGTGATGCTGGGGCAGGATGTGGTATTGCCGCCCAGTCTGGTGCGCAATCCGACCTGGGATTACGTGGCCTTGGGGCACATACATAAACACCAAGTGCTTGGCGACGACCCACCTGTGGTTTATGCCGGTTCCATCGAGCGCATTGATTTCAGCGAGGAGAAAGAGGACAAAGGTTTCGTGGTCGCCGCAGTGGAACGCGGGCGGGCAAGCTGGCAGTTTCACCGCTTGGATGCACGACGTTTCGTGACCATCGAGGTGGAAGCCACTGGCGATGATCCTACCACCCAGGTTCTGGATGCCATCGCCCAGACAGACATTGCCGATGCGGTAGTGCGGGTGCTGATCCGTACCACTGCCGATCGGGAGCTATTGATCCGCGACGACGAGATTCGTCGCGCCCTGCAACCTGCCTTTTATGTCGCGGCTGTCGCGCATGAAGTGGAGCGCAAAATACGCTTACGTCTGGGGCAGGTCAACGTCGAGGAGATGACTCCCCGCCAGGCATTGGTGCGCTACCTGGAAGCCAAGCAGACCCCGCCGGAGCGGATCGAGCTGTTGTTGCGACATGCCGAGCCCATCTTTCAGGGGGAGGAGTAGGGGCAATTATGTGTCGCCCCTGCTAGAAGGGAGGTATACGCATGGCGGTCAAGCTAGGAGCCGAAGTTGGCCAATTGCGCGTGGTAAACGGCGTGCGACAGGAACGGGTTGCCTGTCTGGGGTCTTTTGAACAACCCGCCTCCCTGTTTCGCCGCCGTGACCAGGGGCGCCTTTTCGTGGTCGTTGAACTCACCGGCGATGAACTGGGGCGTGACATTCTCTACGAAGACCTGGTCCAATTGGCGGGCAGCACGTATTACAACACGCCGGGCAGCATCACCGCTGGCCTGCGGGCGGCGCTGCACGAGATGAACACGCGACTCCTGCGCGAAAATCGCGGCCTGTCTCCAGGTGAAGGTCGGTTAGCCGGGGTAAGTTGCACTGTTCTACGGGGAGATGACCTCTACATTGCTCAGGCCGGCCCTGCCCTGGCCTTTCTCGCCAGCCAGGGTCAGATGCTCACCTTCCCCGATAGCCCACCCCCCATTGATTGGCTGGCTGAGGGGCCGATGGCTCCTCTGGGCTCTCAACGTGCGGTGGAAGTGCGCTTTTTCCACTGTACTGTGCAGCCCGGCGATGTGCTCATTCTGACCCAGCCCACCTGGGGTCAGCAAATCCCACCCGGGCAAATTAGTGAAGCTGTGACGTACACCGGTACAGTCCAGGCCCTGAACAATTTGCAGGACTTGGCTGGTCAGAGCGATGCCGCATTCCTTGTCGTGGAGATCACGGGTACCCTGGAGGGCGTACCCCAGGCCACACCACCGGTGGCTCGCTCTCGCCGTCCTCAATATGCGTCGCCCCGGGCTGTGGAGACGAAGCCACAGGAAGTACCCACTGCCCGAAAGCCCGTTGCGCAACGGGGTATCACTGCGCGCCTGGGTGAATTGAATCTCACCGCGAAGCTCCGTGCGGTGGGGCGCGGGCTCCTGGCCGCCGTGGCCCTGGCTTTAGACTTGCTGCGTCGCCTGTTGGTGCGTCTCCTTCCCGGTCGAGAGGGGAAAGCCCCCCAAAAAGCCAGGGTGGCGCCGGAGCGAAAGGCCACCTCGGGCGTGAGCAGCCCCCTCGTCATCTGGATGGCAGCAGCTATCCCCATCATCATCATTCTCCTGGTGGTGGGCGTATACCTGCAACAAGGGTCCAGCCGGCAGGCGGAATCTGGTGCACTGATTACTCAGGCCCAGAGTGAATACGAGCAGGGCCAGGTCAACGAGGGGAATGCTCCGGTGGCCCGCGAGCATTACAAGCGGGCATTGGCTCTGCTAGGCCAGGCTCTGGAGACGCGCAAAAATGACCAGCAGGCCCAGGAACTACAGCGGAAAGTTCAGGAGGCATTGGACAAAATTGATGGCGTGTATCGGCTTTACGACCTGACGCCGTTGTATACCTATAAAGAACCGAACAGCACTCCAGGCCGGGTCATTGCCGATGCTCAGCACATCTTCGTGTTGGATAAAGGAACGGGACGGGTTTATCATCATGTCTTGAATGAACTGGGCAAGGATTTACAGGAGACGACGGTCATCGCCCAGAAAGGACAATCTGTGGATGGAGCGGCCACGGGCGATTTGATAGACATGGCCTGGAGGCCGGATGGCGGCGATCACCACCGGGGAAGCCTGCTTATTCTGGATGGCAACGGTCGTCTGCTGGAATACGATCCCATCTTTAATACAGTATCTGCCCGACCACTGGGTGGGCTGAGCCAGTGGCGCTCTCCCCAGGTAGTGGGCACCTACTTCGACCAGACCAAGACCAACTTCTATATCCTCGATACCGGGCTGAATCAGATCCTCAAATACGTGCCTGGCGAGAATCTCTACGATGAGACTCCTGTGAGCTACACTGCCGAGGAGGTGGACCTCAGTGGAGCGGTGGATATGGCCATTGACGGCTACGTCTACGTTCTCTATGCTGATGGCCGTGTGTTGAAGTTATACACGGGTCGTCCGGAGGATTTTACTCTGAGCGGACTGGCCGATCCACTGGCTGGGCCCTCTGCCATTTTCACCGCCAACCACAGCGCTGCGGTGAAATATCTGTATATCGCCGATACCGGCAATCGTCGCATCCTGCGTCTGAACAAGGATGGAAGTTTCGTCCGCCAGTTTCGGGCCGCCGATGAACAAGCCTTTGCTCAAATCCGAGGGGTTTTTGTGGAGGAAGCGATTAGCCAGCCTAGGCTGTTCGTGGTCAGCGAGAACAGGCTCTACGCTTTCAGCATCCCGCCGGAAAGCAGCCCGGAGCAGTAAGTCAGGTGCGACGCACTTCGAAGTGCGTCGCACCTCTAACTTGCCCTGATGAAAAATTGTGCTATAATGGCCCGCGCTGCTGGGCCACAGCAGTTGAAAAAGACCTGCCCGTGGCCGCGATAGCCGGGGGCGGGGGGTGAAAAAGGGAGGATTATGAAAAGCGCAAAGGCACGGCGAGGACGACAGCAGACGTCCACCTGGGCCAAATTGATCCTGAATTTCCTGTTCATCGTTTTTGTCGCGGGGGGAATCTACGCCGGCTATCTGTTCTACGTGACCGTCAAGGATGTGGTTGCTCACTTGCAGGTGCCCATTTTCCCTAACCTGCAACTGCCTAGCGTGGGAGCCAGCAGCGGATCCCAGGAAAGTGACCCGGTTAGCAATACCTCCTACAACTGGGAAAGCAAAGACCCAATCCACATCGTGCTCCTGGGGCTGGACCAGCGCCCGGAGGAGAGCGGGCCATCGCGCACTGACACTATCATCGTCATCCGGGTGGACCCGAGCACGAACTCCGCTTCGATGTTATCCATCCCCCGTGATCTGTGGGTATCCATTCCCGGTTACGAGGAGAACCGGATCAATACCGCTAACTACATCGGCGACCTGAAGGGGTATCCCGGCGGCGGCCCGGCTTTGGTCAAGAAGACCATTGAGTACAACCTGGGCATCCGCGTGCACTACTATGTGCGCCTTAACTTCGAGGGCTTTGTGCGCCTCATTGACCGTATCGGTGGCATTGACATTGACGTGCCCCAGGAGATCAGGGATACCCAATATCCGGATCCCGACAATCCCGGAGCGTACACCACAATATACATCCCCGCCGGTCTACAACACATGGATGGGGCAACCGCGCTGAAGTACGCCCGCACGCGCCATGTGGATAGCGATTTTGGCCGCCTGAGCCGCCAACAGCAGGTTATTATGGCCGTGCGCGACAGGGTGTTGCGGTTGGACCTGATCCCTCAACTGTTGCCCCATTTGAGCGAGTTGATGAATGAGATGGGCGACGCGGTGCAGACTGACTTGCAGCCCACCGACATCATTCGCCTGGCCCAGCTAGCTCAGCAGATTGACGACACGAATATCAAGCGTGGCATGGTGGATAGCTCCATGACCGTACCCTGGACTACTTATAATGGAGCGCAAGTACTGCTGCTGGACCGGGACAAGGTTCGCCCGCTGGTCAACGAACTTTTTCCCGACAAGTCACCAGAGCTGGATAAGACCGAGGTGGAGGTTCTGGATCATCTGGCCGCAGAACAGGCCCGTATCGCCGTGCAGAACGGCACAACAACCGGCAGCCTGGCCACCCATACCGCCGCCTTCCTGAAAGAACGTGGTTTCCAGGTGGTGCAGTACGGCAACGCGGACCGATTCGACTATTCCCAGACGATGATTATTGACTACAGCGGTAAGCCTTACACCGTTGACCGGCTGGCTCAACTCTTCCACATTCCTGAAAGCAATATCCAGCGAC
This sequence comes from Anaerolineae bacterium, assembly GCA_024653325.1. Classification (GTDB taxonomy): domain Bacteria; phylum Chloroflexota; class Anaerolineae; order JACIWR01; family JACIWR01; genus JACIWR01. Next base: position 145 of record JANLFX010000118.1, on the reverse strand, counting down.
CCTCCGGCGTTTCCAGCGATGTAGATATTCTGCTGATCATCGGGCAGGATTTTCAGTTACCCTCCGACTGACCAGCGAACCAGCAAGGGGGCGTTTCAGTTTCGGGGCAGGTTTGTCCCGTAGCGGCCGACCGCTGCTACGTCCT
>JANLFX010000117.1 GCA_024653325.1 Anaerolineae bacterium | reverse complement strand
CTCTGATGGGCCAGCGAGACAAGTGTCGCTCGCCAGCTTAAGTTTACGGAGATGGATGCGCACCTTTCCCTCGGTTTCTTGTTGCAACTGGCTGATCAAAGTTTCGTCCGTGGGATTTGGCGGCTGAGGTGGGGGGCCATGTCTCAAAGGCCCAGCCTGTGCGGGAAGAACCATGGTGATGCTCAGGAACACGACTACGGTGGCCGTCCTGATAACTTTCATTACATTGCACTTTCCTCCTCGCGTATTGCATAGAGAACGTTTCGCACCAAGCCGTGGTGAAACGTGTGCCCCAACGTCGCAGTCCCACACTATCACAGCTTGTCAATATAACTTTTAGCTCAGCAGTAAGCACGAGTGTGTAAACCTTGAGGATTCTGATTGAAAAGCATCGTCTCATTAACCATCCACCACAGTGACACCGCAAGCGGCATATAATTTGCCAGATTCTTGCGGGATGCCACGAGGTGAAAACGGATAATGGTGTTAGCCGAGCCGACATATGGCATCAAGTTAAACGTCTCGGACGAGGGCCTGGTTAGCCGGCTCAATTGTGAGATAGGGGGTTGGAGTGGTACAGATTAAGAAATCGCTCAATAATAATCCATGTAATGGGATGGTTCATCATTCTGACGGAAATAGGTTTACACTTTTGAAGCCCTGAAAAAATTCTCAAGAGAAAATAGCCCCGCCTTGTGCCCAGATTCAGCGGGTAAATCAGCCCCCACTGTTTTTCCGTTCGTTTTTTGGCTTGGGCGACTTCTCTGTCAACGAATATCCAACGAATAAACGAATAGACCGCGATGCTGACCATTCGTTTATTCGTTCCACCATTCGTTGACAGTATGTTGCCCGACTAAAGTGTCAACCCATTCTGAACCATCCCCATGTAATCATAATTTATTTTAGCACGGCATTGTGTAAAAGTCAACAGTTTGATGATCGCCCATATCACCGCCGTGATGTTGAGAGTGCAGAGGGAAATCGGGCCTGACTCCACGTTCTCCGCGACCTCTTCTGCGGGCAGGCAGTGCTGGCAAGGCCTGTCCCTGAAAAACATCACCTGCGAGGAGTGATGTGACGATTGAGCAGAAAAACTTACCGAGCTTTGGGTCTCTTGACGCCCCACCCAAAGCGGGGTACAATAAAGCCACGATTGCGGGAGAGTGCGGCTGCTCCGGAGCTCAATAACCCGCGCAACTTGTTTGCCACCCCGTCTAATCACTATCACCAAGGAGGGCGTTCCATGCCAACGGACATTCGTATTGAAAACATCGCCGATTACGTGGGCCAGGAGGTAACTATCAAGGGCTGGCTGTACAACCGCACCGACAAGGGACGATTGCAATTCCTGCAGGTACGCGATGGCACCGGCATCGTCCAGGTCGTGGCTTTTCAGAAAGAAGTCGCACCGGAAGTGTTCGCCGACATTGGCCGCCTGACTCAGGAGTCGTCACTCATCGTCACCGGTATAGTCCGCGCCGATGAACGGGCACCGGGAGTACCCGGCGGGTATGAGCTGTCGCTGACCGGTTTGCAGATCGTGCAGATTGCCGAGGAATACCCCATCACTCTCAAGGAGCACGGCATTGAGTTCCTGATGGAACACCGCCATCTGTGGATTCGCTCCTCGCGGCAATGGGCCATCCTGCGCATCCGGGCCACCATTATCAAGGCCATCCGCGATTGGTTCGATAACCACGGCTTTATTCTGATGGATACCCCCATCCTCACCCCGGCGGCCTGCGAAGGGACGACCACTCTGTTCGCCACCGATTACTTCGGCACGCCCGCTTACCTCAGTCAGAGTGGCCAGCTTTACAACGAAGCTAACATCATGGCCTTCGGCAAAGTGTACTGCTTCGGCCCCACTTTCCGCGCCGAGAAGTCCAAGACCCGCCGTCATATCATGGAGTTCTGGATGGTTGAGCCAGAAATGGCTTACGTGGACCTGAACGGCTGCATGGAGGTCGGCGAGCAACTAGTAAGCTATATTGTGCAGCAGGTTCTGGAAAAGCGCGGGCCAGAGCTGCAGCTCATCGAGCGGGATACGAGCAAGCTGGAGCGTATCGTGCCCCCCTTCCCCCGTATTTCCTACGACCAGGCCGTGGAGATGATCAATGAACTGGGCCACGACCAGGGGGTGAGTATCGAGTGGGGGGATGACTTCGGCGCACCGCAGGAGACCCTGTTATCAGAGCACTTCGAAAAACCGGTCTTCGTCCATCATTATCCGACCGCGGTCAAGGCCTTCTACATGGCCCAGGAGCCGGACCGCCCGGAGACCTGCAAGTCGGTGGACCTGCTGGCTCCGGAGGGTTACGGGGAGATCATCGGCGGTGGCGAGCGCTCGCCGGACATTGAGTTCCTGGAAGAACAGATCAGGCGTCACAACCTGCCCCGCGCGGCCTATGAGTGGTACCTGGACCTGCGGCGCTATGGCAGCGTGCCCCACTCTGGTTTCGGATTGGGTGTGGAACGCACGGTGGCCTGGATTTGCGGGCTGCACCACATCCGCGAGACCATCCCCTTCCCTCGCTTGCTGGGCCGGATTTATCCGTAGAATGCCCCTGTTCTGCGGCGGTCTCCCGACCGCCGCAGTACCAGGGCCAGCGAGATGTGGCTGATTTGGACGCCGTAGGACGAGTTGTTTACAAGGAGGCTTGGGATGAACAACGCATTTTCCGGCAAACTGGCTCACACCTATTCCATTGTCGCCCGCGACCCGCAAACCGGCGAGATGGGCGTGGCTGTGCAATCCCATTGGTTCTCCGTGGGCTCCATCGTCCCCTGGGCCGAGGCCGGTGTCGGGGCGATTGCCACCCAGTCTTTCGTCAACGTCTCCTTCGGCCCGCGGGGCCTCCAACTGTTGAGAGAAGGCAGAACAGCACAGGAAGCGGTCAAAGAGCTGATAGACGCCGACGAGGGCCGGGACGTGAGGCAGTTGGCCATTGTGGATTCCCAGGGAAACGTGGCCGCACACACGGGAGTCAAATGCGTGCCCGCCACCGGCCATCACGTCGGAAACAATTTATCGGTGCAGGCCAACCTGATGCTGAACGACCGAGTGTGGCCAGCCATGGCCAAGGCTTTCGAGGCCAGCGCAGGGCCCTTGGCCGAGCGCATGGTCGCCGCCTTGGAAGCGGCCCAGGAAGCGGGAGGGGACATCCGCGGCAAGCAATCGGCGGCCATCCTGGTCGTGCGGGCCAGGTCAACGGGCAGAGTATGGGAAGACCGGCTGATTGACTTGAGGGTGGAGGACCATCCCGAACCAGTGCAGGAACTCAAGCGACTGCTGAAGGTTTTCCGGGCGTATGAGCACATGAATAAAGGCGACCTGGCTATGGAGAAAAACGACATTGACGGGGCCCTGGCTGCCTACGGCACTGCGAATGCCATGTTCCCGGACAACTTGGAGATGAAATACTGGCACGCCGTCGCTTTGGCCAATCTGGGGAAAATGGAAAAAGCCCTGCCGCTTTTCCGAGAGGTGTTTGCGAAAGACCGTAATTGGTGGATGCTGACCAAGCGCATTCCGGCGGTAGGGCTGCTGGATGTGAGCGAGCAGGATTTGGAAAGGATACTGGCGGTGTGAATTTGACATGGTTAGGAGACCATGTCACGTAGTGGCGACTAAAGCCGCCACTACATCTCTGCCAGGTTATTCGATAATCCAGCGGTCCGTATCCCGCCCCCAGGACAGAATTTCAGCGGGCGAGAAGAAAAGCTCAATTTCGGTCACCGCTGTCTGCGGGCCGTCGGAACCGTGCACCAGGTTACGGCCGATCTCCAGGGCATAATCAGCGCGGATGGTGCCGGGAGCGGCTTCCAATGGATTGGTCGCCCCCATCGTGCGCCGCACGATTTCAATGGCTTTGGGCCCTTCCCAAACCATCACCACCACCGGCGCCGAGGTGATGTAAGCGACGAGGGGTTCGAAAAAGGACTTGCCTTCATGGATGGCATAATGACGGCGGGCCAGTTCCTCAGACATGTGGATCATTTTCATGGCCACCAGGCGTAGCCCGCGCCGTTCCAATCGGGTGATGATCTCCCCGATCAACCCGCGCTGCACAGCATCGGGTTTGATGATAACCAGTGTTCTTTCCACGTAACCTCCTTGAGAGCATGGCAAAATTAAAGCGCAGCCCGATTGCTAGCCGCAATCGGACTACGCTGTGGGAGTCTGGCTTATAGCTTGGACATGGCCTCTCGGTAAGCGTTCAGCGCTTTCTGTAAACGGCCATCCTTCATGTAAGCGTCGCCCAGCAAGAGGCAGGTAGCGTAATCGGCGGGGTGCTGCTCCATCACTTGCTCTATATCCTCGATCACCGCATCCACTAACGCCCCAGCCTTGACCAGTTTCTCGTATTGAGCCCGGGCGGCGTCCCAACGGGCCGCATCGCGGTAAAGGCGGGCCAGGGCCAGCCGACTATGATGGTCACTGGGACGGGCAGCCACCAGTGCTTCAGCCTCGCGGATGGCGGTTTCTTCCGCCGCCGGCATAGCCTCGGCTTCTGCAGTCACCGCTTCCTCCGCTACAGCAATTTCCTCACCGGGCACTGGAGCAACGACTCCAGCGACTACTTCTTCTGGAACCACGGCTTCTGTGACCGCCACCTCTTCCTCGACGGCCAGCTCAGGGGGAAGTTCTTCTCGCAATTCCGGCGCTGCTACGACCTCCTCGCTGGGGACCTCTGCCAGCGCAACTACTTCCTCCGCGCCCGCTTCTTCCTCAACCCGTTCGCCGGCAGGGACAAACAGTTCTGGCGGGAGTTTCTCGACCTCGGCTTCCAATTCGCGCAGCCATTCCGGTGCTTCCTCCGCTTCTCCGAATTCTGGTTCTACCTCTACTGGCGCTTTTTCTTCGGCCTCTTTAGGAAGCACTTCCTCGACCGCTTTCAGCTCACGCAGCCAGGATGGAACCCGTTCCTCCTCCGTCGTTGTTTCCACTTGCAGAAGCTCTGCCGATGGTGTTTCTGGCGGGCTCTCAGCTTGGCGCAGCCAGGCAGGGATTTCTTCTGCTTCCTCAGGGGGCATAGTGACCGCTTCACTCACCAGTTCTTCCCCCGGAATCACCGGCTTAAGCTCGCGCAGCCACTCTGGGATTTCCTCTTCCATCTCCAGGGGGGCAGTTATGGTTTCAACTTCTTCCTCGGCGGCCGCTTCGCGCAGCTCATGTAGCCAATCAGGCATGCCTTCTGGCATTTCTGCCTCTTCAACCGCGCTGGGGGCGGCTTCGACCAGGGGCGTCTCCGTTATTTCCAGCGTCTCCTCCGGCAGGGCCGGTTTCAATTCGCGCAGCCATTCCGGTATCTCTTCGGCGGGTTCAGCGGCAGACACTCTCTCTGTCGTTTCCAGACGCAATTGGCGCAGCCATTCCGGGATTTCTTCCTCCTCAGCAACTTCGCTCTCGGCCGGAGGAATCTCTGGCAGGAACACCTCCTCTTCGGCTATTCCCACAGGCAGCACTTCAGGGGGGGCGAGTTCTTCAACTTCCTCCGGTTCCAGTTCGTGCAGCCATTCCGGGAGTTCTTTTTCCATTGCGGGGGCCTCGGCTTCGGCAACCTCTGGTCCGGCTTCTTGCAACCACTCAGGCACTTCCTCAACAGGAGGATAGGGCCCGGCTTCAGCCACGGCGAGTTCTTCCTCGACCTCGGCCTTCTTTTCACCCTTTTCTCCCATCCACTCCGGTAGCTGGGCAGCCAATTCGGGTGCCACCTCGGCCACCAGTTGTTCAAATGTCATTTCCTGGGGTAGTTGCTCAACTATCAGGCCCTCCCCAGCCTCGGCAGCAGGTAACTCTTCCTTCCCTGTCACAGATGGCTCCACCGGGACCTCTTCCGTCCCTTCGGGTTTGAGCGCAAGCAGCCATTCCGGAATTTCCTCCGCTGGCTCGGCGGCTTGGAGAACCTGCTCTTCAGCAATGATTGGCGGCGCTTTTTCTTCAACTTCAGGTGCACCAGCCAGTTCACGCAACCAGGCTGGTGTCTCCCCTGCTTCCTCGGCTTCTTCCTCCACAGGAAGTTCTTCCACCATACCACGCAACCAGGCTGGAACTTCTTCCCCTTCCGCTTCTTCGCCCTTCTCCTCAGCCTCCTGGGGCTTGAGCTGTCGCAGCCACTCCGGAATCTCCTCTGCAGGCACTGCGGCAGGCTCTTGGGCCGCTGTTCCTTCTACCTCTTCTACCTCTTCGCCTAACCCTCGGAGCCACTCCGGTATCTCAATTTCCTCACCCTCGCTGACGGGAACCGACTCGAGGGCGATCTCTTCCTCCGCCCCAGTGACCATCTCTTCACCGGCTGGTGCTTCGGCGGCTGACGGTTGTTCTTGCCATAATTCTTCCACTGCGCCTTTTTCGGCAGCAATTGCCGGGGTTTCCTCCGCGCCAGTGCGCAAAGCACGCAGCCATTCCGGCATTTCTGCTTCTTCTTCGGCCGTAGGGGCAACTTCCTGGGGCTGGGCCTCCAGTTCACGAAGCCACGCTATTTCCTCTTCCTCGGGTGCTTCTTCGGCTGGCCCAGCGGTGGGGGCTGGTTTAGGTGCTGCCGCCGCCAGCACCGCCTCATCCAGGGCCGGCAGCATGGCCTCCTGGAGGGACAAAGGCGACCTTTCACCCAGCAATTCCCGGGCCAGCGTGCCTGCCGGATCAAGGGCACGGGCCAACTCGAGTTTAGCCTGGCCTTCTTCTGGTCGTTCACTCTGCAGGGCAATGTCGGCCAGGATGAGATTGGCTTTCAGGCAATTGGGCAATTGTTTGATGATCTCCGTGCAAAGCTCAGCGGCTTCTGTCCGCCGTCCGTCCCGCCACAAAGTCTCTGCCAGAGCCACCTGAATGTCCACCAGTTGCGGGTCCTGCTGCAAAAGGCTGCGAAACTCGGCCACAGCGAGTTGGAAGAACTCACCTTTGGCATATAGCCGGCCCAACGCTCCAGCATTAAGCTTGATTTTGGCTACCTCTGTGCCATCGCGTTGAGTATATAGGCGGCGCAACTCGTTTCGTACTTCCACGCTGCCCGGATTTAACTCGAAGGCGCGCTCCAATTGCCAGATAGCCTCTTCTAATGAGCCACCTTCGTCGAAACAGATGCTTAAACCGACACGGGCAATAAAGTTCTCCGGATCGGCGCTCAATACCCGCTGGAAGAAATCTATCGCCTGCGAATAGTCATGTTTGTCTAAACATATCTCTCCCAGCAACTGATAAGTCATTACGTCCCTGGGGTAATGGCGCAAGATGTGTTGACAGATGGTTATCGCCTGATCGTGCGCCCCGGTGTCCAGTAACTCCCTGGCCCGCGCGCGATACTCTTGTAAACTGACCTCACTCATAGGCGATCTCCTTCGGGAACGCTCACCGTCCCACTTAAGTTGACCTTCTTGTAACTGTTCAGGCTCAAACGGAGTGCAAGGGGCGGCCCGCCACCTGGACCCCGCACCTCACCCAATCCCCTTCCTCTCCCGTCGGGGAGTGTGCTGAAAAAATAGCAAATCTCACGCAAAGCCGCTAAGAACGCCAAGAATAGCGCAAAGTAAAGAAAAATATTAGATGTTTAGCAATACTTCGCGTTTTTGCGCCTTTGCGTGAGGCTGGATTTTCTAACAGCCTCCCGGGAGCGGGAGGAAGCAGGGGGTAAGACGGGTTTAAGCTCATCTTACACCCCCAATCCCGGTGCAACAGACCGCCTAATTGCACACCGGATGGGCAGTACCTGAACAGTTACATCATTCTTTATCAATATTATGCAACTTTTTAGCGAAAATGTCAATAATGAACTCCCCCTGCAGGTTTTAAAACCCAATGTACTGACTTTTACGTGTCGACTCACGCACGGCGATAACCGACAGACGGAAAGCCAGTTGCGGTTTGGGCCGAGTAAAGTTACGCCCCTCTCTACCCTTCTACCGTCTACCCGCGCTTGGAAGGTTCCTGAGCCGAAGCTCGACAGCGGCTTATCACCACTTACAAGAGCCCGCAAAATGTTAGCGCCATTGGATTTATAATCTGCGGGGTAACTGCTCAGGCTGGAGACCAACTGCGTGCTCGTAGCTCCTGCGTAATGTCATTCTGAGCAGTTACTCTGCGGGAGGCTTATTATTTACCGATGCAGAAGTTGCTGAAAATGGTCTCCAGCAGATCCTCACGCAGGGTTTCACCGGTGATCTCGCCCAGGGCATTGGCGGCGGCGGTGAGGTCAATAGCCACGAAGTCGGCAGGCAGCCCCCGGGCCTGGGTCTGCCGGGCGGCCACCAGATGGTCAAGGGCTCGTTGCAAGGCATCTTTGTGACGTGGGTTACTGACCAGTAATGCATCCGAGGCCAACACTTGACCGGAAAACACGGTTTCTACGATAGCTGATTCCAGAGTGTCCAGGCCCTCACCAGTCAACGCCGAAACGTATACGCGGGGCAAGACAGGAAGGAACTTGTCAACGTCAACGACTACAGGCAGGTCGCACTTGTTGATCACCAGTAAGCCGGGTTTATTGTTCAGCAGAGTGGCGATGTCGTGATCGGCGGCAGTTAACGGCTCGCTACCATCTACCACCACCAGGGCCAGGTCGGCCTGGGCCAGCGCTGCCCGGCTGCGCTCAATGCCCAGTTGCTCGACCACGTCCTTTGTCTGAGCGGTGATGCCTGCCGTATCCACTAACACCAAGGGTATGCCCTGCAAATTGAGGGTCTCCTCTAATGTATCGCGCGTGGTGCCGGGAATAGGGGTGACAATGGCCCGACTGGTGCGCAATAGGGCGTTGAGCAGAGAGGATTTGCCCACGTTGGGCCGGCCAACGATAGCTGTGCGCACCCCCTGGCGGTAAACGATGCCCTGGTCGGCGGTAGACAGCAGCCGTTCCAGGCTTTTTTGCGTTTCCTCCAGATCGGGGGCGATGTCACGGGGTGGAATCTCGTCCTCGGCGAAATCCACGCTGGCCTCCAGCCAGGAGAGAACATCCACCATCCGAGCCCGTATTTGGTGGATCTCCTGGGAGAGCCGTCCATCCAGTTGATCAACAGCCACGCGCAGGCTGGCCGCTGTCTTAGCCCGCACGATGTCCAGCACTGCTTCCGCCTGGGCCAGGTCAATCCGCCCATTGAGGAAGGCGCGCAGAGTAAACTCACCGGGCCCGGCCAGCCGCGCCCCGCGGCGCAGGCATAATTCCAGCACCCGCCGCAAAGGAACAATACCCCCGTGACAGTTGATCTCCACTATGTCCTGGCGGGTATAAGTCCACGGAGCGGGCATGTAGGCGACCAGTACCTCATCGAGAACCTGGTTGTTTTCGGGATCAACGATGTGGCCATAGGCGAGTCGGTAGGGTTGCAAGCCGTTGGTTCCGGGCCGCTTTCTGCCCCGGCGGAAGATGTCCTGCAAGATGCGATGGGCCTCCGGTCCACTGAGGCGTACGATACCGATGCCCCCTTCGCCAACGGGGGTGGAGATGGCGGCGATAGTATCATCCAGACTGTACATGTCTTCCTAGATTACACCCAGAGCTTTGCCCACCTTTTCAAAGGCCTCCAAACCGCGGTCCAGGTCCTCTTTGGAGTGGGCAGCGGTATTCATCACCCGGATGCGAGCCTGACCACGGGGCACGGTAGGAAAGCCGAGAGCCATGGCGAACACGCCTTCATCGAACAGGCGGGCGGAGAATTCCTTGGCCAAACCCACCTCACCCAGCATTACCGGCACAATGGGGGTCTCGGTATGGCCGGTGTCAAACCCAAGCTCTTTCATGCCTCTCTTGAAGTACTCGGCATTGGCCCACAATTTGTCCACCAGCTCGGTACTTTTCTCCAGCAAGTCTACGGCAGCCAGGCAGGCGGCGGTGTCGGCAGGGGTAACGGCGCTGGAGAACAGAAAGGGTCGGGCTTTCTGGCGCAGATAGTCAATGATGATCTGTTTGCCGGCCAGAGAGCCTCCCACCACGCCGAAGGCTTTGGAGAGGGTGCCCATTTCCACATCGAACCTGCCCTGCAGGCCGAAGTGGTGCACAATGCCCCTGCCCCCACCGAGCACTCCCTCGCCGTGAGCATCATCCACCATGGTCAATACCCCGTATTTCTCGGCGACCTCGTAGAGCTTGTCCAGGGGAGCAATGTCGCCATCCATGCTGAACACGCCATCGGTGACCAAAAGCCCTCGGCGATAATGGCCGATGTTCTCTTTGATTACCCGTTCCGCGTCGGCGGGATCGCAGTGCTCGTAAACGAGGATTTTGGCCCGCGAAAGGCGGCAGCCGTCAATAATGGAAGCGTGATTCAGCCGATCGGAGAAGATGCAATCCTCCTGGCCTACCAGGGCCGGGATGGCTGCCTGGTTGGCGCAGAAACCACTCTGCACGAACATCGCTGCTTCCACACCTTTGAAGGCCGCGATGCGTCGTTCGAGCTCCAGGTGTAAAGCCTGGGTACCGGCGATGGTGCGCACGGCGGCAGGACCCACGCCCCATTTATCAATCGCCTTTTTAGCCGCTTCTTTAAGAACCGGGTGATTGGCCAGGCCCAGGTAATTGTTGGTGCAAAAGTTGAGTACCCGCTTGCCGTCCACCACCATCCAGCCGTCGGCCGGGGACTCCATGGTACGGATGTTGATATAACGTTTTTCCGCTTTCAGTGTGTCCAGCTCTTCCTGGATGAAGTCCAGCTTATTGGTCATCTTTGACTCCTTTCTGGAAAATATAAGGCTTGTGCAGGGATGCAATCAGGTAATCCAATACTGTACCACAACCCTCCATCCGCTTATCCGTATTCATACATTGCTTTATTGTACGCCCTTTCCCCGACTTTGGCAAGAGAAACATCTCGTAAGGGTGTATTTCACTTTGGGGGCGAGTTGCTGCTGTGCCCTGGCCTCGGAGACCTC
>JANLFX010000116.1 GCA_024653325.1 Anaerolineae bacterium | reverse complement strand
TTGCCATGACCGCGCACGCGCTATCGGGGGATCGGGAGCGGTATCTCGATCTGGGTATGGATGATTACATCAGCAAGCCGGTGCAGGTGGAGGAGCTGACGACGGCGTTAAAACGCTGTCGGCCTCATGCTCATGACGGTCGTACGGATAGCGCATCGCTGGCTCCTGACGCTGTTGCCCGGTCCACCACCGCGGCGATTGATCCTGTGGAGCTGGGGAGATTCCGCGAGATTATGGGCGAGGCCGGCACAGAATTGATCACCCTTTTTCTGGAGGAGACCCATGACTTGCTGGCCAAGCTACGGGAGGCGGTGGTGCAGGGGGATGCGGAGAGATTGCGAAGGGTAGCCCACACTCTGAAAGGGAGCAGTGCCACACTGGGAGCCATGACTCTATCCGATCTGTGCAAAGAATTGGAAATCATGGGCCGCCAGGGTGTGCTGGAAGGAGCGGCGGATAAAGTAGCCCAGGTCGAGGCCGAGTATGAAAGGGTCAAACTCGCTCTCGAAGCTGTGTAGGACGGGACGCTATCCCGTCCTGCCGTGTGGAAGGAATAAACGATAATGCCTGACAAAATCAGACGATTACTGGCTCCGCCGGTTTTCGAAAACGACGAGGAAAAGACGCGCATTGCCGGCCTGCTCAATGCTGTCCTGCTGACCAGTTTGGCTATTACGATGATAGTCATCATCGGCCTGTTGCTCACAGTCCCAGACCCGGAGGCCGGCGTGATGGCCAATAGCGTGTTCCTCCTTATGGATTTGGGCGCGCTATTTTTGATGCGCAAGGGCTATGTTCGTCTCGCCGGTGGGTTGTTATCCTGCTTGTTAGGCCTGTTCTTTCTCCTTCTGACCTGGGGTTCCGGTGGTTTGCTCGGCCCCGCTTTCAGTTGTTTCACCATTGTGATTCTCGTCGCCAGTTTGCTTCTGGGTGGGAATGCTGGAGTTATCTTTGCCGGACTGGGGATTGGGGCCGGACTGGGGATGCTCCATGCGGACTTGAAAGGTTTCATGCCCCCGCCGGTAGTACCTATCACGTTGCCTTCCACGTGGATTGGAGTGTCCACAAACTTCATTCTGACGGCAGTGTTGCTTTATTTCGCCACCCGCAGCCTCAACGACGCCCTGGAGCGCGCCCGCCGCCACGAGCGTGATTTGCTCGCCGAGATAGCCAGGCGCCAGCGGGCGGAGGAAAAGCTGCACAAAAGCGAGGCACTCTTCCGGGCCATTTCAGAGCAAATACCAGATAGCTTGTTTCTGTTGGCTCTGGATGACCCAGATGTTCACGTTAAAATTATCTACGCCAACGAAGCGGCGAGTGCCATGCACGGCTACCCGTTGGAAGAGATATTAGGACGCTCTATCGCGTTCTTGAATGATTCGGTGACCACTGAGAAGATGCCTGAACGGGTTGAGCGGCTTTTGGCTGGAGAAACCCTGGTTTTTGAGGGTGTCCACCGCAGGAAAGATGGCACCGTTTTCCCCGTCGAAGTTACCAGTCGGATGATTGACTATGGTGGACGTAAGGTGGCCGTCGCGCTTGATCGGGACATCAGTGAGCGCAAACGGGCGGAGGAGGCGCTGAGGCTCAAGGTGGAGCAGTTGGACGCATTGAACCGGGCGTCTCGGGCCGTGACCGCCTCCCTGGAACTCAACCAGGTGCTGGCCGAGATCGTGTCCCTGGCCAGTGAGATGGCGGCGGCGGATTATGCCAGCGTAGTACTGGTAGATGAATTCGGTCGCTGGCCTGCCGTTGATGGTCAAAGATCTCCTGCTGGGCGTCCTTTATTTGCATAGCCGGCGCCCCAACGCTTTTCATGACCTGCTGCCACTGCTGACCGCTTTCGCCAACCAGGTGGCCATTGCTATCGAGAATGCCCGGCTGCACGAGCAGGCCCGCCAGGAAATCGCCGAGCGCCAGCGGGCGGAGGCGGAATTGCAGACTTATGCAGCCAGACTGGAACGGAGCAACCGCGAACTGGAGAGCTTCGCCTACATCGCCTCCCATGACTTGAAAGAACCTCTGCGCAAGATTCAGGCCTTTGGTGACCGGTTACAGGCCAAATACGGTGAGGTGCTCAACGAGCAGGGACGCGATTATCTGATGCGGATGCAGAATGCGGCAACCCGGATGCAGGCCCTGATAGATGGGCTGCTGATATACTCGCGGGTGACGACCAAAGCCCAGCCCTTCGTCACGGTAGACCTCAACGCGGTGGTGCGCGAGGTACTGGCCGATCTGGAGGTGCGCATTGAACAGTTGGCTGCGCGGGTGGAGGTGGGCGATTTGCCCACGATAGAGGCAGACCCCCTGCAGATGCGGCAGCTCTTTCAGAACCTGATCGGCAACGCCCTGAAATTTCACCGCCAGGACGTCGTGCCCCTGGTACGGGTGCAGGGGGAGCTGCTCGACGGTGGAGCGGGGCAATATCGGATCACGGTGGAGGACAACGGGATAGGTTTTGATGAGAAATATCTGGATCGCCTGTTTCAGGTGTTCCAGCGGCTGCATGGGCGGAGTGAATACGAGGGGGCGGGGATTGGCCTGGCAATATGTCGCAAAATAATAGAGCGGCACGGGGGAAGTATTACGGCCAGGGGTGTGCCGGACCAGGGGGCGACGTTCATCATTACCCTGCCCGCCAGACAGCCCGCGAAGGAGAGCGCATGATGGAGAAACTGACGACAACCATAACGAGCTTTGGTGTGCCTTCTCGCCGTCAGGGTAAGGTAGCGTTTGCTATAGGATGCTGGGTCATCTGTGCTTTAGTGTTCGCCTATCTGTACCATGTAGTGGGCATGGCGGCGACGGCGGTGGGCATATTGCCGGTGATTGTGATGGGGTGGTTTTTTGGGGTGCGGGCCGGCCTATTCGGCAGTCTGTTGCTCACCCTGTTGATGCCAGAGTTTGTCACCATGGTTGGGGATGATGGCTGGAACCTGTTTGTCCACCAGGGATTGCCCGGCTTTGCGGTCACCGTGCTGAGCGGGGTCGTGGTCGGATGGTTGCATAATTTAAGTGAAAGGCTGAGGCAACAAATCGCCGAGCGCGAGCGAGCAGAGGAAGCCCTGCGCCAACTGAACGACGAACTGGAACTGAGAATCGAGGAACAGACTGCTGAACTGGCCCAGGCTAATGAGCAGTTGCGAGAAGAAATCGCCCAACGCCAGCGGGCCGAGGAAGCGGTGCGCCGGTCTGAAGCCCTCTTACGCTCCCTGATCGAGAGCCTGCCCCAAAACGTCTTCAGCAAGGATTTGGCAGGCCGGTTTACTTTCGCCAACCAGCGGTATTGCCTGACCGAGGGGAAAACCCTGGCGGACATTCTGGGTAAGACTGATTTCGATCTCCACCCACCTGAGTTAGCCGAGAAATATCGAGAGGATGATCTGCGGATCATGGAGACCGGACAGGTCTTCAAAACGGTGGAAGAACACCAGCCCATTGGGGGAGAGAAATTCTATGTCCAGGTGATAAAGACCCCCCTTTATGATGCCGCCGGGCAGGTAGCTGGCGTTTTGGGGGTGTTCTGGGATGTCACTGCGCAAAAGCGTGCGGAGGAGGCGTTACAAACCTACGCCGCCGAACTGGAACGGAGCAACCGGGAGCTTAAAAATTTTCTCTACGTGGCCTCCCACGATTTGCAGGAGCCGCTGCGCAAGGTGCGGGCCTTCGGCGACCGGCTGCAAGCCAAATACGGTGCAGTGCTCGATGCCCAGGGATGCGATTACCTGGAGCGAATGCAGAATGCGGCAGCGCGGATGCAGGACTCGATCAACGCCCTTTTGGTGTACTCGCGGGTGACGACCAGAGCCCAGCCTTTCGAGAAAGTGAATCTGGCGGCGATGGTGCCAGAAGTGGTGTCCGGTTTCAAAGCGCAGGTGGAGGGGCTCGGCGGGCGAGTGGAAGTGGGGGATTTGCCGGTCATCGAAGCCGATCCTAACCAGATGCGGCAATTGCTGCAACACCTGGTCAGCAACGCGCTGAAGTTCCACCGTGAGGAAGAGCCGCCGCTGGTCAGGATTCACGCCAGGGCCATTGACCGCGAGCCAGAGGATAGATTGCCAGGAGATGAATGGTATCAGATCATTGTTCAAGACAATGGGATAGGTTTCGAGGAGAAGTATGTGGAGCGCATTTTCCAGCCGTTTCAGCGGCTGCATGGTCGTGGTCAGTACGAGGGCCCGGGTATGGGGCTGGCTATTTGCCGTAAGATTGTGGAACGTCATAGGGGAACTATCACGGCGAAAAGTGCACCAGGGCAAGGGGCTACATTTATCATCACCCTGCCAGCCAGACAGCCGGTGAAAGAAGCAGCGTTTAACACGATGGTGAAAAGATGAATTGGAAATACACTCCCTACGTTTTGCCTCTGTTCGTAGCAGCAGTTGTATCGGTCGCTCTCGCCGTCTACGCGTGGCGACACCGTGGCACGCGCGGGGCAACGGCTTTCGTCGTGCTGATGCTGGCGATAGTAGAATGGCTGTTGGGATACGCTCTGGAACTGGGGAGCACAACCCTGCCCGCCAAAGTCTTCTGGGCCAAAGTTGAGTACCTGGGGATTGCTATACTGCCTTTGAGCTTGCTGGTTTTCATCCTGCAATATACCGGCCACGAGAGGTGGCTGTCATTCCGCAATCTGGCCCTGCTGGCCGTGGTGCCCGCGTGTACTCTATTGTTGGTCTGGACCAACCAGGCCCACGGTTTGGTCTGGACATCTACCAGACTGGATGCCAGCGGTCCTTTCCCGGTGCTGGACATGGACTACGGCCTGTGGTTCTGGGTTCATCTGACGTACGCTTACCTGTTGCTTTTGCTGGGCACCATCTGGCTCATTGCGGCGTTTCTACGTTCCCTCTCCCTGTCTCGTCGCCAGTCTGGCGTGTTGTTAATCGGCGTGCTTTTCCCGTGGGTGAGCAATGGGCTTTATCTCGCCGGGTTGAGCCCGATTCCCAACCTCGACCTGACTCCTTTTGCTTTTGTGGCGTCGGGTATCGCCTTTGCCTGGGGTCTCTTCGCCTTCCGACTGCTGGACGTTTTACCGGTGGCCTATAAAAGTGTGGTGGAGAGCATTGACGATGGCGTGATCGTGTTGAGCGCGCAGGATTACATTCTGGACCTCAACCCGGCGGCCCGGCGGATGATAGGTGTTTCTGCTGCTGAGGCGGTTGGTAAGCCGGCGGTCCAGGTGCTGACCGCTTATGCCGATTTGGTCAAGCGCTTCGACAGCTCGTTGGAGGCCCACACCGAGATTACCCTTGACTTTCCATCAGGTTCCGGGACGGAAGCTCAGGGTGGAAGGAAGAACTTGTATCACTACGAGCTGCACATCTCACCTCTGACTGATCAGCGGGGCAACTTGCTTGGCCGGGTAGTGGTGCTGCACGATGTCACTGTCCGCCAGCAGGCCGAAGAAGCTCTGCGCCAAGCTCACCATGAATTGGAAAAACAGGTGCAGGAACGCACAGCCAGCCTGACCCGCCGTATTCGTGATCTGGAGGCGCTGACCGAAGTGGCCAGAGGCGCGACGACCGTGTTGGACCTGCAGACGCTCCTGGCGCGGGTCGTGACTTTGATCAGTGAGAGGTTCGGTTTCTACCATACGGCTATCTTTTTGTTGGATGAAACCGGACAATTCGCAGTACTGCAGGCGGCGTCTTCGGAAGGTGGACGGCGTTTGTTAACCCGCAAACACCGCTTGCCGGTAGGAGAAAAAGGTATTGTGAGCCATGTCACCAGCCAGGGTAAGCCCTACATCGCGGTAGATGTGGCGAACGACATCACGTTTCTCAGCAACCCCGATTTGCCTGCCACCCGTTCTGAATTAGGACTGCCCTTGCGGGTAGGTGACAAGATCCTGGGTGTGTTAGATGTGCAGAGCATGGAGCCAGACGCTTTCAGCGACGAGGATGTGGCCGTGCTGCAAACGCTGGCCGATCAGGTCGCCATAGCCATTGATAACGCCCAATTGTTTAAGCAGATACAGGCCCGGGTCGAGGAGCTGGCCGTGCTCAATGAAATGGGCCGGGTTTTGACCATGATCCCGACCGTGGATGAAGTGCTTGAACATGCCTATCACCTTGCCTCTCGCCTGATTGACACCACGAATTTCTACGTGGCCCTGTATGATGTGGATCAGGATGAAATCAGCTTCCCCCTCTACGTTGAAGAAAAGCAGGCCCGGTTTCATATAGGCAAGCGTCACGCTGGTAACGGAATCACCGAGTACGTAATCCGTACCCGTCAGCCGCTGCTGATGGAGGAAAACGTGTCGCAACGGGCGAAGGAACTGGGGATTGAGCCCGTCGGGCGGGAAGCTCAGTCATGGCTCGGGGTGCCGATGATGATCGGTGACCAGGTGATCGGAGTAATAGCTGTTCAGAGTCACGCTACATCTCGCCTGTATAACAAGCGCCACTGCGAGTTGCTCGTGTCTATTGCCAATCAGGTAGCCATCGCCATTGCCAATGCCCGCCTGCATGAGCAAGCTCAGCAAGAACTCGCTGAACGCCAACGGGCAGAGGAGGCATTGCAAACTTACGCCGCCAAATTGGAACAGAGCAACCGGGAATTGGAGGGTTTCGCTTACATCGCTTCCCACGATTTGCAGGAGCCGTTGCGCAAGGTGCAGGCTTTCGGTGATTTGTTGCAGGCCAAGTACGGAGCTGAACTCGGCGACCAGGGGCGCGATTACCTGGCGCGGATGCAGAACGCTACCAGACGGATGCAGACCTTGATCAACGACCTGCTGACCTATTCGCGGGTGACGACTAAAGCCCAACCCTTCACACCGGTTGACCTGGCCCTGATAGTGCGCGAAGTGATGGCGGACCTGGAGATGCGCATCCAGGAAGTTGGTGGGCGGGTGGAGGTGAGCGAACTGCCGACCATCGAGGCCGACCCGACGCAGATGCGCCAGTTGTTCCAAAATCTTATCGGCAACGCCCTGAAATTTCACAAGCGGGATGAAGCCCCGCTGGTCAGGGTGTACGCTGAGCCCCGGGACAGTCAAGGCTGCCGGTCGGATGAGCGCTTTTCCGCAGAGGGATGTTATCGGATCATGGTGGAGGACAATGGGATCGGCTTTGACGAGAGGTACCTGGACCGCATTTTCCAGGTATTCCAGCGATTGCATGGGCGGGATGAATATGAGGGGTCGGGCATTGGCCTGGCGACCTGCCGCAAGATAGTGGAACGGCACGGGGGAAGCATCACGGCCAGGAGTGTGCCAGGCCAGGGGGCGACGTTTATTGTGACCTTACCTGCCAAACAACACTAAGGAGGAACAGACCAATGCAGCAAGAACAAGGTAGATTTATTACTGTCCTGATGGCTGAAGATGACCCGGACGACCGGATGTTGACCCAAGAAGCGTGGGAGGAGAACCGGTTAGCCAACGGGCTGCACTTTGTTGAGGATGGCGAGCAGTTGATGGACTATCTGTACCGTCGCGGTCAGTACGCTGATCTGAAGCATGAACCACTGCCCGGCTTGATTCTGCTCGACTTGAACATGCCCAGGAAAGACGGGCGCGAGGCTCTCGCCGAGATCAAGGCTGATCCCGAACTGCGGCGCATTCCTATCGTGGTGCTGACCACCTCGCGGGCGGAGGAGGACATTCTGCGCACCTATGACCTGGGTGTGAATTCCTTCATCATCAAACCGGTGACCTTTGAGTCGCTGGTTGAGGTGGTGAAGACCCTGGCCAAGTACTGGTTCGGTATCGTTGAGTTGCCGAGCGATGGCAGTGGAGGCTCGTGTGGATGATTCTCCGGTGAGAGTTCTGCTGGTAGACGACGACGAAGACGATTATATCCTCACTCGCGCTCTGCTGGCCCAAATCCACGGGCGAGAGTACGTCTTGCAGTGGGTGGCGACCTATGATGCAGCTTTGGCGGAGATGGAACGGCGTCGGCACGACATTTATCTCCTCGACTACCGCCTTGGCGAGCATAACGGCATGGAATTGCTGCGTGAGGCGTTGCGGAAGGGTTGCACAGCGCCCATTATCCTGCTGACCGGTCAGGGTGATCATCAAGTGGACATCGAGGCTATGGAAGTCGGAGCCGCAGATTACCTGGTCAAGGGGCAGATTGATGCGCCCCTGTTGGAACGCTCCATCCGCTATGCCCTCGCCCATGCCCGGACGTGGCAGGCACTGCGCGAGAGTGAGGAAAGGTTGCGCCGTCGTAACCGTGAACTATCCATGCTCAACGGCCTGATCGCCGCTTCTGCCGCCGGGCTGGAATACGAGTCCATCCTGGAAATAGCCAGCCGTGAACTGGCTTTGGCCTTAAATCTGCCCCAGGCTATGGCTATCTTACTGAACGAGGAGAAAACAGTCGCCTCGGTGGTGGCCGAGTACCGGGACGGGGACAGGCCTTCGCTGCTGGGAGAAACTATCCCTGTGGAGGGCAATCCCCTGTTCGAGCATTTCCGCTACTACGAATCACCCCTGATAGTGCACGATGTCCGCAGCGACCCGCGGTTGGGATCGCTTCGCGACGCCTTTTGCAAGCGTGGTGTCGTCTCGTTTCTCGTTCTCCCTTTGATTGTGCAAGGGGATATGGCAGGCATTCTGTGCTTGGATGCCTTTGAGCCACACCGTTTCTCCGACGAAGAAGTCAGCCTGGCCTGGAGCGTGGCCGAGCAGTTGGCCGGAGTCTTGGCTCGCGCCCGGCTCAATGAGGAGCGTCAGCGGCTGAGCGCGGCTATCGAACAGGCCGCTGAAGGAGTGCTCATTACCGATACGGAGGGAACTATCGTCTACGTGAACCCCGCCTTTGAGCGCATCACTGGCTACAGCCGGGCCGAGGCCATCGGCCAGACCCCTCGCCTGCTGAAAAGCGGCAAACATGATACCACCTTCTACGAAGAACTGTGGACGACTATCAGAGCGGGCCAGGTATGGCATGGGCGTTTCATCAACAAGAAAAAAGATGGCACTTTCTACACGGCGGAGTCCACTATTACCCCGGTATACAATGGTCATGGCGAGATCGTCAACTATGTGGATGTCCAGCGCGACGTGACCCGCGAACTACAATTGGAGGAGCAATATCACCAGGCTCAAAAGATGGAGGCGGTGGGCCAGTTGGCTGCCGGGATTGCCCACGATTTCAACAATTTGCTGACAGCCATCAACGGTTTCGCTGAGTTGATGCGTCTCCAACTGTCTCCGGAAGATCCCCTCCGAGAAATGACGGATAAGATTCTGGAAGCGGGCCATAGCGCGGCCAGGCTGGTCGGCCAATTACTGGCCTTCAGTCGCAAACAGGTCGTCAAGCCCAGAGTGGTGAATCTCAATGATGTGGTGGCCAACATACACAAGATACTGCAGCGAATCATCGGCGAGGATATTGAGTTAGTCACCATTCTCGCGCCAGACCTGTGGCCGGTCAAGGTGGACCTGGCGCAGATGGAACAAGTCATCCTCAACCTGGCGGTCAATGCCCGCGATGCCATGCCGGACGGAGGCCGGCTGACCATTGAAACAGCCTGTGAGGTGTTGTGCGAGGCCGACTCCGCCTTTTATTCAGAGTCACCGCCGGGCGAGTATGTGGTGCTGGTAGTCAGGGATACGGGCCTCGGCATGAGCGAGGAGGTGAAAGCCCACATCTTTGAGCCTTTCTTCACCACCAAAGAGGTAGGTAAGGGCACCGGCCTGGGGTTAGCTACCGTTTACGGGATTGTCAAACAAAGCGGGGGAAACATCCAGGTCCACAGTGAGGAGGGCCAGGGCACTATATTCAAAATCTATCTGCCCCGGGCCGAGGAAGAGCCAACGCCCCTTCTCTCCACGCACAAAGTGGACACCCCATCTGGCAGGGAAACGATTTTGTTGGTCGAGGACGATGCCAGGGTGCGCGAACTGGTGTGGCAGATACTGCGCCAACAGGGTTATTCCCTCCTGGAAGCGCGGGATGGACGCGAGGCGCAGTTGGTAGCCGAACGCTACACCGGCCCTATTCATCTGCTGCTGACCGACCTGGTCATGCCCGGGTTGGGCGGCAAAGCCCTGGCCGAACAGTTGATCCAGAGCAGACCAGGGTTGAAAATCATTTTCATGTCTGGCTATACTGATGAGACGATCATATCCCAGGACTTGCTGGCTCCGGGTGTCGCTTTCCTGCAGAAACCGTTTAGCCCCACCGACCTGATGCACAAGGTGCGGGTTGTATTGGATGGAAGTAAATGAGCCATCTAAGCCGTCTCACGCCAAGCCGCCAGGGCTTCGACGTGAGCGCTCAGCCGAACGTTCGCAAAGATGGTGTAGAAAAACTGTAGCGGCATTGCTGCCCGAAAGGATGGAATTGACATGGAAGATACTCCGATCCGAGTGTTACTGATTGACGATGATGAGGACGATTGTGTCATCACTCGCGATCTGCTTTCTGAGATCGGAGCGGGGCGGTACGATTTGGACTGGGTGGAAACCTATGAGGCTGCCCTGGAGGCGATTGGGCGAGACCAGCATGATATTTACCTGCTGGATTATCGTTTGGGGCAGCATAGCGGATTGGATCTTTTACGCGAGGCTGTAAGCCGGGGGTGCACCACGCCGATGATCCTGCTCACCGGCCAGGGGGACCATGAGGTGGACGTGGAGGCGATGAGGGCCGGAGCGGCGGACTTTCTGGTCAAGGGCCAGATCGAGGCCTGTGCGCTGGAACGCTCGATTCGCTACGCCGTCGAACGGGCCCGCCTGTTCAAGGAGATGCAGGCAGCTCGTCAACAGGCTGAGGCCCGGGTACGGGAGATGCAGGTCTTGCAAAAGATGAGCCGGGCAATTTCCGGCACCCTTGACCTGGATCAGGTGCTCGACGCGCTGGTCAATGTGCTTTCGCAGGAGATGGGGTATACCTATATCGCCCTGGGTTTGATTGATA
>JANLFX010000115.1 GCA_024653325.1 Anaerolineae bacterium | reverse complement strand
TACCATATTCTGGGGGGATGGGAGAGGTCTCCGCGGCCAGGGCACAGCAGCAACTTGCCCCCAAAGTGAAATACACCCCCAGGGTGATACTTGATTGACATTTAATCCGGAAAATGGTACAATTAAAACAGGTTCCGGCGGTCTGGGGAAGCTACCTTTCGACTTCTTGATGAAGAGCGGTGACGAATTCCGCAGGGCTCTTTATTTGGTTTTCCGATACAGGTGCCCGCCAGACCAAACCAGCTTTGCGCCGGGCGGGAAGGAGGTGAAACGCAGATGTCAGAGGAAATGGGCTTTGGAGCCGCGCCAGGCGGCGAAATCACCGATCAGGACAAGCTTTGGGCGGCGCTGTCCTACGTCTTCGCCCCTCTCGTCGGCATTATTGTGTTGCTGATGGAGGAGAACAAGAAGCGGCCTTTCCAGAAGTATCACGCCGTGCAGTCCATCGCCTTGTCCATCGTGCTCTGGGTGCTGATCGTGATCCTGAGCATAGTACTGGGAGCGGTAACCTTCTTCGTTGGCGGCCTTGGTGGGTGCTGCCCAATATTACTGTGGCTGCTCCCCCTCTATTACGCCTATCAGTCCTATCAGGGTGTATGGATAGTGGTACCCTGGCTCACCGACTTCCTCAAGGGGCAAAAGTGGATTTAGGGTAGCCCCTGCGGAATTTCCCGGATGCTCCGCTTAAAGCCCTTTCCCAGATGTGCCGAATGGGAAAGGGCTTTGCTTTGATGAAAGTTTCTATGGATAGCACTCCCTTTGTCAGACTAGCCCTTCTGGGCGAACAATTGGAGCAAACAAGCAAACGGCTGGAATTGACCGCCTTGCTGGCCGATTTTCTGCGATGTCTCGCGCCGGAGGAAATTCCTCCTGCTGTGCGCCTGATCATCGGCCAGGTCTTTCCCGAATGGGACGACCGAGCGCTGGACGTAAGCTGGAAGACGGTGCTGGCGGTTATAGAAAAGCTGACGGCTGCACCACCAGATGTGCGCGAGCGAGTGGCAGCCCAGGCAGTGGATGGGGGCGAGGCCGTACGCCTGCTGTTGGAACAAGCCCGCCTCGAACCACCCAACCCGCCGCCGCTGTCCATTCTGGAAGTCTTTCACGCCTTCGAAAAGATCGCTGCCGCTGTGGGCAAAGGCTCCCGTGCCAGCAAGGAGTCGCTGCTACGGGATGTGTTGGCCCGGGCCACGCCGCTCGAAGCCAAGTACCTGGTAAAGGTTATTTACCAGGAGATGCGCCACGGGGTTAACGAGGGCATCATGCTGGACGGCATCGTCAAAGCTGCCGGGGTCAAGGCTGAACTGGTACGCCGTGCTCATCAGTTCTGGGGTGACCTGGGTGAGGTGGCATTGGTGGCCTTGACCCAAGGGGAAACCGGGTTGAAGCAAGCCACTGTGAGTCTTTTTCGCCCCATCAAACCAATGCTGGCCCAGACGGCGGAGAGTCTCGCCGAAGCTTTCGAAAGCTCCGCCGGACGGGTAGCTCTGGAGTACAAGCTCGACGGAGCGCGGGTGCAGATTCACCGGCGAGGCAACGAGATACGCATCTATTCGCGCCACCTGGCCGATGTCACTGCCAGCCTGCCAGACGTGGTGGCCGAGGTCAGGGATAAACTGGCCGCCGAAGAGGCCATCCTGGAAGGGGAGGCAGTGGCCGTAGACGACCGAGGCCGACCCCTGCCTTTCCAGCACTTGATGCGCCGCTTCCGCCGCAAGCACGACGTGATGACCACGGTAAGGGAAATCCCTATCCAGCTTTACCTGTTCGACGCGCTTTATGTGGATGGGCGATCGCTGGTGGATGCACCCTGCCGGGAGCGATGGACGGCGCTGGAAAAGGCCGCCGGGAAGCTAAACCTGGTACGACGTCTCATTCCACAGACGATGGCGGAAGGCGAGGCTTTCGTCGAAGCCGCCGATCGTGACGGTCACGAGGGAGTGATGGCCAAGGACCTGGACAGCACCTACACCCCCGGCGTGCGCGGCAAATCCTGGCTCAAACTCAAACATGCCATCAGCCTTGATCTGATCATTGTCGCCGCTGATTGGGGCTACGGGCGGCGGCACGGCTGGCTGTCCAATTATCACTTGGCCGCCCGTGACGCGGAATCCGGCGAGTATCTGCTGGTGGGCAAGACCTTCAAGGGCCTGACCGACGCTGAGTTCGAAGAGATGACGGAACGGCTGCTGGCCCTGGAACGGTCGCGCCAGGGTGGCACGGTCTTCGTCCAACCCCAGGTGGTAGTCGAAGTGCTGTTTAACGAGATCCAGGAAAGCAGTCAGTACAGGTCAGGACTGGCCCTGCGCTTCGCCCGCATTGCCCGCGTGCGCGAGGATAAAACCCCTGCCGAGGCTGACACCATACAAACCCTGCGCCAACTCTACGAGAAACAGTTCCAGTACAAGGGGCGTTTGGAGTGAGGAAAACGCCCTACAGGGATTGATTTGTCGGCTACTTCGTGGTACAATTAACACAATCCGTCTTTCCTTACTTTACCGGGGCACACACTGGAGGGATGCGATGGACAATTCATGGCCAAAAGCCCCACGCGGTACCATTCTTGTCGTTGACGATGACAAAGGCACGGTTGAGCTTATTCGCATGATGCTGGAGATGCGCGGCTACAAAATTGTGCCAGCCTATGCCGGCCAGGAAGCCATGGCTTTGCTGGATCAGGTGGCGGAGCGAACTACCGGCTGGAAAGTACCCGGCCTGGACCTGATTCTTTTAGACATCATGATGCCCGGTGTGGATGGATTCAAGATCTGCCAGCGGGTGAAGGACGATCCCAAACTGTGTCATATACCGGTGATCATGGTTACCGCTCTGGAGAGAACCAGTGACAAAATCGCCGCCGTGGAATTTGGCGCAGATGATTACATCACCAAGCCCTTCCAGCCCGAGGAATTGGCCGCCTCTATCAAGGCCAAGCTCCAGGTTAAAGCTCGGGAGGAAAGCCTTTTGCGGCGTATCCATGAACTTTCCACTTTGAACGCCGTAGCCTCGGCTGCCAGTTATTCCCTTGACCTACGGCAAGTGTTGGCCAACGCGACCGAGCGATTGATAGAGCACATGGACGTGGATGCGGTAGCTGTGTTCCTGCTGGATGACCGTACACAAGACCTGACCTTGGCCCACCAACAGGGTTTTGCTCCAGGGATGCCTGCTTACCGCAGACACACGAAATCAGGAGTGGGGGTGGTCGGTCAGGTAGCTCATACGCAGAAATCGGTGCTGCGTGTGGACATTGGTAAAGACCCGGAATTTGAGGGCGTTATGGGCAAGAAAGGCCCACTCCAGGCCTGTGCTGTGGTGCCACTGCGCTCTTCAGACCGCACCATTGGCGTGTTGGAAGTTTATCATCATGATACTTACTACTTCGATGAGTTGTCTCTGGCCCTGCTGGAGGAAATCGGGGCGCAGGTAGGCGTGGCTGTAGAGAACGCCCAACTTTTTCAGCACACCCAAATTCTGCTGATCAAGTCCAGCGCCCTCAGCCAGGTCGCTGGCGAGGGAGGACTGAACAGCGGAGATTAACCGAAGCACATCAAACTCAGTAGGAGGCCATGACCATGAAATGTCCAAACTGTGGCGCTGAAATCGCTCCAGGCGACGTTTTCTGTGGCAACTGTGGGAAAATGGTTCTGCCGGAGGAATCCACTGCCCCACCACCCCCACCGCCCGTACCCCCACCACCGCCCGCCGACAGAACTCGCAAGGCGATGACAATTGGCATCATCCTGGTAATTGCGGGTGTAGTACTTTGCCTGGCCGGAGTGGGAATAGGAGCGGTAGTCGCGTTTGCCGGGCAGGGTGAAGACCTGTCGCTAGCGGAATCGGTTACAGGCTCTGTCCTTTGCTGTATGACTCCTCTGGCTTTACCGGGAGTGATCATGGCCGTAATCGGCGGGGTGGTCTGGTTTGTATGGGGACGGAGCAAAGGATAGGACAGCTTTCAGACTTCCGAGGTCTTCGAGACCTCGGAAGTCTGCACGTAGATGACTCGGGAGGAATCAATGCCGTCACAACCGGAAGGTCTTATCGCTTTTTTGATAATTGCAGGGCCTCTCCTGTGTATTTTGGGCGTCGTATTTCTGGCCTTCGCCGCCCTTTTCATCGGATTGCTTGTTTGGGGAGCTCGCCAATGGCAGGGGTTGGGTACGGTCATAAAAAAGGCCAAACCGCTCTCCATCGCCGAACTGGCGCCCGGTCTGGGGTTGGTGCGCGTGAGTGGCACGATTGCCAGGGTTGATCAGCCCCTTAATCCGGAGGGAGGCGTCCCCCTGGCCATGCTCCGTATGCAAATATATGGGTTGAAATCTGGAACCGAGGGGCGGGAGTGGGGACCGGTTAAAGGCAAAACTCTCGCTACTCCCTTCTGGTTAGACGATGGCACAGGAACTATATGGGTAGATCCACATCCCGTGGATCCTCGTCTGATGGGGAATGGGGTGGAGCCAACTGACGAGCAGGTGAATGAGGCTTACCAGATTCTGGGCATAGACCCATTCCTGGTCGCCAGGATAGCAACCAATATGCGTTACCAGCTATGGGAATGGCGCGTGGGGCAGCGATTGACCGTCATCGGCCCGGTGGTGCAAAAAGAAGGACGGCTATCTATCGGGAGGGTAAGAGGCCAGCCCATGCTGGTCAGCCCCCTGGATGTGGATAGCATGGATGTGACAGTGAAGAAAACGAGCAGCAAGATATGGATCGTGATTGGGGTGATCGTTGCTTTGCTGATTTGCTGTCCAACGGCGGCTATCCTGCCTCGTGTGTTAGCTTTTCTGATAAAGGCGCTGGGAAGTTTGCCCCACTAAAGGTCAGCCGATTAAGCCGATTAAGCTGATAATCGGTTGAATCGGCTGACCCTATCCCGGCACAGTAGTCCTGGGTCTGAGCGCCAGAAACAGAATCAGGAAAAGGGCGGCGGGAGCTGCCCCACAACAGACCGTCTGGGAACCAGGCGTCGGCGACGCTGTCGGGCGCGACGTACCCACCACGGGAGTTTCTGCCATTACCCCTTTGCGGGGCGGCGCGCCAATGTACTGCCGCCATTCGTCCTCCAGTCCATCCACGTCAAAGCCGAGCACCTCCATCAAGCCGTCGTCCTGGTGCGCCCCCACACTGAACACCTCAATCAATTCGGCCACTTTCTCCTTGCCGTACTTCTCGAACATGAAATTGACCACGCTCCAACTTTCTGCGTAGGCCAGGTCCACCACGGTCCGGTCGGTCGGAAAGTTGCTGTTCAACGAGCGGATGGATAGCAGGGTATTGTCGCGGATAGCTTGCTCCAGCGCAGCTTTCTCGTACGGGGCCACACCTTGATAATAGACAGCCAGGCCCTCGTCCATCCAGTGAGGCAACCCGCCAAAGGGCGGGATCATCTTCTGGGCAATAACGGCGTGGGTTAGCTCGTGAGTGATGGCTTGTAATCCCCAATCCAGGTTGTTGGGGGCGATGCCGATCAGAATAATCGGGTAGCCCGCCCCGGAAAACGACCGTCCCCCGGTCCATTCCTGCGCCCCCTCTTCTAACGCCACGAGCAGGTCATCGTATGAGCCGTAAACGTATATCTTGATGCGGTTTTTCACCGCAACGCCCAGGTCGCGTTCGATGTTGTCCAGGCTCTCCACCGCCCGGTCGAACAAGGTCTGGCCGAAGTCATCACTACCCCGGTACCAGAAGATGGCTACCCGCTCGTTAGATAGTTCTTTCCACTCGTGGGTGTTGTCATCGTAGGTGAAAACCGTGGGTTCGGTTTCCAGCTCACGGCCTGCCGCATCCCGCACCAGCCAATGATAGTTGATCTCCACTCCGGGCGGCAAATAATGCTGAGCCCGCATGTCCAGCTCATACTCGGCGTGGACGGTAGTGCCCGGCGTGAACTCCGGGTAAACTTCCGTGGAAGACGAGCGCCGGGTGGTTTGTACCTGATAAACGAGCACGATCTCGTTGATCTCGCTATCGCTGCTGGCATCCAGATGGAAGACGATATGCTCCCGAAAGGTGAACTCATGACCACTACCCTGGACGGTGATCCCACCCTGCGCGCTGGCTATGGGGATGCAGACGAGCAGCGCGGCTGTGATCAGAGACAACGCAAATAGTCTTTTCATTTGTTCCTCCTTTGCGGCCTCTGCGTTCTCGGCGGTAAACAAATACGCCTGATTTTTATCACGAATGGCACGAATCTATGAATCTTGCAAACGTTCTTCTGTCAGTTTCAAAAGAAATCTGTGTCATTCGGTCATTCGTGTGATTTGTGATTCAAACATGTCTAGTAATGAGTTGGCTGCGCCACTGGGCTGCTGAATTTTCAACCGGGCCAGGACAACACAGGCCGACCCGATGAACAGAACGCAGGTCAGGTAAGTCCAGACCAGGTCCCAGCGCGCGGCGATGAAATAGCCTACCATGGGACCGCTGGCGGCCCCGATATCCCCCGCCGTGGTGAACAGTCCAATGGCCATCCCCTGCCTCTCCCCGACCACCAGATCGCCAACCAGGGCGGTCAGGGTGGTAGATACCACTCCACCCCCGATGGCAGCTAGAACAAAGCCGAGGACCACGACCCAGGTATCCGCTCTCCATACCAGGAGTAGAAATCCAGCCAGGAGAATCAGCAACCCGGCCAGGGCTATCGGTCCGCGCCGCCCCAGCCGATCCGAGCCGTAGCCCGAGAGCAGGTTAAAGACAATAGCCAGCAGCGTGCGCGATGACAGGAATATCCCAGTCAGCGAAGCTACACCCAATACCAATGGGCCCAAGTGGGCCGGATCGGCGAAGCACTCCTTGAGGAGCAGCCCGATGGTGGACATGAGCACGCCGTTGCCTACGAACATGTTGGCGAAGCTGACGTAGCTCATGTTCAGTAACTGCCCATCCCGCAAATAGGATACAGAGTTATTGGCGGTGGTCGGATTGCTGATTGAGCGGGGCCGGCCCGTCTCCGGCAGAAAGGCCAGGGCCACCAGCATTCCCAGACCGGTGCCGGCGGCGCAGAGCAGGAAGGTGGTCCGATAGTCCAACAAGTCGGTGAGAAAACCGCCCAGCAACATGCCGGCCGCTCCGCCCATAAAGGTCAGCGCATGGTATACCCCGGTGATCCGTCCCCGGTCGGCGGGGGTGGAAATGTCCAGCAGGATGTTGTAGCTGCCCACTATGATCAGCGCCCAGGCTATGCCCCACGTCAGCCGGGCCATGAACAACGGCCAGAAACCCTGCGTCAGGGCATAAGTGGCTGTAGAAACCACCCCCAGGCCCATGGCGATTATGAATGGCCGCCGCCGGCCCACCCGGTCATACAATGCGCCGACTGGGGAGTTAAGGAAAATACGCACCAGGCGGTTGCTTCCCAGGATCAGGCCCACTGACCCCAGGGTGACCCCGGCAGCAGTGGTATGGGAGGGCAGTACGGAGTATAGAGCCGCATCACCCAGCAGGGAAAGAGCGGCAGCGGTGCTCAGGGGCAACAGTACGCGCCATGGGCTGTGCATCTAGGCGATTCCAACCTGGTCCAGGAGTTGGCGGCTGGCGCTCACCAGAATCGAATCGGAATCCAGTTGGATCATCGGCCGGCCGACGATGTCAAACTCCACGACCTGTTCATCGTAGGGGAGGGTGCCCAACAACGGCACCCCGATTTCTTGAGCCTGCTCAGCAAGGATGGCGGGCAGCTCGCCCCGCACGCCGTTTATCACCAGATATGCACGGCGGATGCGGGTACCTAGTTCGCGGGTCAGATCCACAATGTTTTTCGCTCCCATCAAGCCGCGCACGGTGGGGTCAGAAATGATAAACAGTAAATCGATGTCCCGCGTGGTCTGGCGGCTGATGTGTTCCATGCCCGCTTCGTTGTCAATGACCACGTAGTCATAATCGTTGCCCAGACGGTCAATCACGTGACGGAGAATGTTATTGGCCGCGCAGTAGCAACCCGGCCCTTCCGGACGTCCCATGGCGATCAGATCCACGTGGTCGCCTTCCACCAGTGACTGGTTAATCCGGTACTCCAGGTAATCGTGCTTGGACATGCTGGCGTCGTATTGGCCGCTTTTTACCTCCAGCATCGTTTCTTCACGGATGTGGCCAATGGTTTCTTCCAGTTCCATGCCCAGCACCAGGTTAAGATTGGCGCTGGGATCGCCGTCAATGGCCAGAATATAACCGTTGCTGCGTTCGCGCAGGTACTTGATCACCATGGCGGTGAATGTAGTTTTGCCCGTGCCGCCTTTTCCGGCGATGGCTATCGTTTTGGTCATGAGGGTCTCCTGATATAGAAGTTGGAAGGTTGGAAGATTGGAAGGATGCATCCGCCCAACACTGCTCCAGTGAGTATTCCACCCAGGATGACAGTGCTCAGAGGACAAAGGTCTCCTCCCGGTATCGCCGCCGGTTGAACGGTAGGCACACTCGTGGCCGTCTCCACCGGGGTGAGGGTCGCCGTCGCGGTGGCTGTCGCTGTTGGTTTCGGCGTGGCAGTGTGTGTCGCGGTAGACGTCGGCGTGAATGTAGGTGTGGCAGTGTGTGTCGCAGTAGGCGTCGGTGTGAATGTAGGTGTGGATGTCGGCGTTGGCGTCGAGGTCGGAGTGGAGGTGGGTGTCGGAGTATGCGTGGGCGTGTGAGTTGCCGTCGCCGTGAAAGTAGGCGTTGGAGTGGGAGTTTTCGTCGGCGTCGGCGTGGCGGTAGCCAGCAGTGAGGTAATGTATCCGCTCCCCGCACAGATCAGGCCGACGACAGCGAACAGAATCACCAAGATACCTCCAATCAGAACAATCTGCCACGGTTGGAAAGGCAAACGGTGTCTGGCAACGGTTGAGACCGCCGGCGGCATCTCGACTGGAGGCCGGATGGCGGGTGCTATCCCTCCCGCTGTTTCTCTGGGCAGCGGTTCTACGGGTAGTTTCAGCTTTTCGGTGACGGTAGCCTGATCCTCTTCCCCCGCAGTCAACTTGATCGTGACGACGGTAATATTGTCCGGCCCGCCTCGCTTGTTAGCCAGAGCTACCAGTGCCTCGGCTGCGGCCTGGGGTTCCCGCGATGTGACCTCCCGCCAGATTTCATCCTCGTTTACCACGGTGGTCAATCCGTCAGTACACAACACCAACGCTTCACCGGGGTGCAAATCGTGTTCGAAGAGATCCACTTTGACTTCCGGTTCGTGTCCCAGGCAGCGGGTAATCACACTGCGGTAGATGTGTCCTCGCGCTTCTTCTTGGGACAACAAACCAGCCTCAACCTGTTCCCCTACCCAGGAGTGGTCACGGGTAAGTTGTTCAATGCCCGTCTCACTCAGGAAATAGGCCCGGCTGTCCCCCACGTTGGCGATAATCGCTTTATTCTGGTGTAAAACCGCCGCTACCAAGGTTGTGCCCATTCCAGCCCGGCTCTCATCGCCGGTGGCCTGGTCATATACCGCTTTGTTGGCGGCGACTACCGCCCGGCGCAGGCTCTCTGGCAAGTCGGGGGTCGGATCGCTATAATAGGTCTCGAACAGGACGGCAATGGCCAGTTGACTGGCCACCTCCCCGGCCGCATGACCACCCATCCCATCGGCCACGGCATACAACCGCCCCTTGCCAGCGATCACTTCCGGGCGATGGTCTTCCTCACGAACGATCCCCCAACTATCCTCGTTCAGCTCGCGCCTCTGGCCCGGATCTGATAATGCCCCAACCAGGGGACGGAATTCTTGCGTCGTGTTCATGGGCCGTCCTCCATCGTGTCGCTACGTTCAATAGCGCATACAGAATTGCTTAATTCTACCCTCGAATGCCAATTTTGACAAACGAAAACGCGGCGACGCCGCCGCGTTCATGCACCCCCCTCTTTTCCCATCCCTCCTCCGGGATTCACCGAGGTGGCAGTAAATCCAGCGGGTTAAGGGGCTCATTCTGCCGCCGTATCTCAAAATGGAGGTGGGGGCCAGTGGAGCGGCCGGTGCTGCCTATGTTGCCAATCCACTGGCCTTTTTCCACGTACTGTCCGGCATAGACCCACACCGCGCTCAGGTGGCCATAATAGGTCCAGTATCCGTTCCCATGGTCAATGATGACCAGCACGCCATAGCCCATGTCAGTCCATCCTGCCTGGCGGACGTAGCCCCTATCGGCGGCATAGACGTGGGTACCTTTTGAGTTGGCTATATCTACCCCGGTGTGCCAGCGATTGCGCACGTATCCAAAGGTGTCGGTCAAACGTCCCTGGGTAGGCCAGGCGAATTGGCCAGAGCCACGCGGCGCATCGTCCGGGAAGGGGCCGGTGTACGTAGGACGGAATACTACCGGCACATACGGTTTTCGACCGCCGGGAACGATCAGATATTCGCCCACCAACAGATCTGCGTCGCTGCGCACGTTGTTGAACGGGCAATCGGTGATGGCGGCGATCTCGACCTCGTATTCTTTGGCGATCTTGGCCAGAGTATCGCCCTCACAAATGAGGTGATATACGCCGTCAATAGGGAGTATGTTCAAGATTTGTCCTGGCAACAACAAATCGGGGTTGTCTTCCAGGTGTTCGTTGGACCACATGATCGTGGTCCACTTAAGGCCGAAGTTGGCGGCGATGCCGGATACCGTATCGCCGGATTGCACGGTGTAGGTGATCACCCCACGGCGTAAACGGTCAGGGATAGAGGTGTGCGGAACCGGGTGGCGAACCAAAACGGAGTGCGTGGCGGGAAGCAAATTACCCCGGCCGGCCAAAGCAGTGTAGGAGCGGTTGCCCAGGCTGGGCGCGGCAGTAGGAGGCAAAAGGGTCGGCGAATTGGCGTGCGGCAATGCCAACCCGCTCAAGGACAAAGCCGACAGCACCAGAACGATGATCGCCAAGTGAGAAGCGTAACGTAAGAGAAATGGACTTGAAGTAGGTGGGGAATTTGCCTGAGACCTGGGTATGAAGGGATTGAGGACAGCCAGCGATCCTTTTTTTGTGTTGAGAGAGGACGACGTTGGCGTCTCCTCTACCATGATTTCTCATTCCTCTCCCCTACCAAAACTGGCAGGAGTGATCTGGGATTGATTTGGATTATACCACAGAAATGCATTTGTGCCAAATCGTGGGACGCGCCGGGGTGTATTTCCTATTGGTTCAAATGACCCCACCGTGGTAGAATATAACTAAAAC
>JANLFX010000114.1:4259-11200 GCA_024653325.1 Anaerolineae bacterium | reverse complement strand
GCCGGGGTGGGGATGGGTGAGGTAGGCACTGCACGGCAAATCTAACAATGTCGAGGTAGGTATGAAAGGGGGTTATCATGAACTGTCCAGAATGTGGTGCAACTCTGAAAGGTGATGAGGTAGTATGTCCCAACTGCCTGACCCGCCTGACGGCGGTGCAGCCGGCAGACCAGGCCCCGTCGGTGGTGTATGAAGAATCGCCAGGCGCGGCAGCAGTACCCGGAAAAAAGAAAAGAGCTCGCCTGTCCAGACGGACGTGGCGGGTCATGCTTCTGGCCGCCCTGGGGGTGGCAGTAGTGGTCGTCGGGATGTTGATCTATGTGACGCGCTTCCGCCAAGACGGCAGCTACTATTTTCGCCAGGGCGAGCAGGCTTACTATCGGCAACAGTACGAGACGGCGCTGGCCGCCTATCTTCAGGCGGCGAGTTTCATGCCCGATCAGCCCCTGGTGCAAAGCCGCATTGGATGGTGCTACTTCCACCTGGAACAGGATGCGGCGGCCATTCCCTACTTCCGCCGTGCGGTGGAACTCGACCCACAGCGCAGCGACGCTTATCTGGGTCTGGGCAAGGCGTATTATTATCTCCGCCAATATGCGGAATCTGCCGCGTACCTGCAGAAAGCCCTCGAACTGGATCCCAACCTGGCTGAGGCTTACGGCTATCTGGGAACGGTCAAATTTTGGCAGGAGGACTACGAGACGGCTATCTCGCTGCTGAAGCAGGCCGTGACCCTCAATCCGACCGATGCCGACTCTCTCGAGTTCATGGGTCGGGCTTACTACGAGGCGGGCTATCCGGAAGAGGCCCTACCACCCCTGCGCAAGGCTCTGGAGATGAAACCGGAAGACCCCCAGGTACAGGAATATCTGGGCCTGACGTATTACGCGTTGGGTGAGTACGATCAGGCTTCGTATCAGTTCCGTAGCCTGTTGCTGCGCCAGCCGGACGATGCGTTGCTTTACGCTTATCTTGGACAGTGCTTCTATCAGGCAGGAGATTACGATCAGGCGGTAGCCCAATTTAACGAAGCTCTGGCTCTTACCCGGAACAGCCCGGTACAACGTATCACCTACCCTCTCCTGGGTTGGTCCTACTACCACCTGGGGCGCTATGCGGAGGCTGTGACTTTGTTTCAAGAAGCTATCTTCTTCGATCCCGAAAGCGCCCTGGCCTACGCCGGTCTGGGATGGAGCCAGGCCCAGATGGGGCAATGTGACCAGGCACGGGTTATGTTCCAGCAGGCATTAGCCCTGGACCATGAGCTGAAAAGCGCCCAAGATGGCCTGCAGGCTTGCCCATAATCATGAGGGAGGAGTTTCATGAACGAGCAACGAACACATGAAAAAGGACAAGGTTTAATCGAACTTGCGTTGATGTTGTTGCTGATCAGCGTGGTCACCGGCGGTGTGTTGGTGGCCATGGGGCCACAGGTGGGTGGGGTGTTTAGCGAGGCTCACGCCGCCATATCAGGGGTGATCGCCCCACCGGTGGTGTCCACGCCGGTCGCCCTGGACACCCCGACGCCGACAGCCACTTCTACTCCCAGTCCGGCTACTCCTACGCCGACACCTACCCTGCCGCCGTTGCCCCCTGCCGGCACGCCGGTTATTGTACCCACGGTGCCCACATTCCCACCCACAGCGACACCAACGCCTACGCCTGTGCCGACCGCCACGCCGGTAGTGCAATGTCCTGGTTTTGACTTCAGCGGGCGACTGACGCTGTTGGACGGCGACAGGGATAAGTTCGATGAGACGCTGGTTTTCGACTGGGCTTATGTGCTCGTGGCCAGTCCTTACGAGTTGGATTCTCCCATAGCTAAAGAAGGGGGATACATGAGCTGGTATTTCGTTAGCCTGGGCCCGGTTCGCCTCACCGGACGGTACACCGAGTTCGGCGAGGGCATCGAGTTTGAAGTGGACCCCACGCCCGTGTCTTTGCAGATAGCTCCTCTGGGTGGGGCACCGGTGCTGGCTGGTAAGGTGAGCTTCAAGCAGTTGTGGGTTAGCGACCGGCAGGCCAGTCTTAATCGGGAGCAGGCGGTCAATGTCAGTGGGATTCAGGTGACAAACATGAAGGCCTCTCCAATCCTCCGCGCCTTTGAGGGGCAGGATCAAGGGGTGCTGACGATAGAGATTCAGAGCCCTTCGGAGCTGGCCAAGCACATTTTGAAAGGAAATGGGGTACGCGTCTCATACAAGGCCACAATGCGGCCGGCGCTTTGTCGTTGATGCGGACAGCAGGTGGCAGCGGATAAGCGGATGTGGGGGGCAATGCAAAAGGAAGGAGCATGGTGAGATGAAGAGGGAGGAGTGGCACTCACAATCTGGGCAGGGCCTGGTGGAATATGCACTGATTATCCTCCTGGTGGGGGTGGTCGTGGGCGGGACGGCCTATGCGCTGGGGCCGAGCATCGGTCAGGTCTACAGTGCACTGCAGGGGGAATTGGCTGGTGGGCAGGGATCCCTGCCCGGTCCTCAACCGGTGGCTGTCACTCCCACGCCAACACCGACGCCGACTCCGACACCTCAGCCTGCCGACTGGAGCGAGTGGCAGGTGGTCATCGGAAATAAGTGGCGGGTGGAGGGCGATAGCTACTGTACCGGACCGGGAGGAGAGCAGCGCAGCTTCTACGGCGCGGAGAACTGGACGGACTACGAGCTTGCTTTCAAAGCTCTGCTGACCCAGGGCAATGGCTACGGGGTTTATTTCCGGGCCACGAACTACCAGAAGGTCAATGCCTACATTTTCCAGTATGACCCGGGCTATGGTAAAGGGGCATTTTTGTACCGGCGGATCGTGGATGGCAATGAGCAATCCCCCTTTGCCCGGGCCTGGGCTCCGGATGGTTATGCGTGGCACGATGAGGAACATGAAATCCGCGTGCGGGTGGAGGGCAATACCTTCACTGCCTACGTGGATGGGGAAGTAGTACTCCAGGCGCAGCACAGCGAATACACCCATGGCGGTGTCGGATTGCGCGCCTGGGATGGATCCAACGTCTGTTTCCGGGATTTCCAGATTCGCTTCCTGCGGCCGCCGGAGCGCGGACGTGACGATCCCGGTGAAATCGAAAACATCCAGGATGAACGCATACGGCAATAACGTCACCGGAGAGGACGTGGTAAGAATCGAGGGATGAAGCTATGTTCAGAATGAGAAGGATGTTAAGCAACAGGACAGTGCTCGTCCTGGTTCTTTGGGCCGCGCACGTGTTAGCCTTTGTCTTCTTACACCACCTGATGGGGCCGATGGTGGTGGCGCTGGCCATGCTCCCCGTAGTGGTAACCGGATGGCTCTTCGGGACGTGGGGCGGACTGTTCAGCGGTCTAATGGCTTTCTTGCTGAATGTACTGCTTATGGGCTTGTTCATGGGCACGAGCAGAGATATGATGACCCCAGGAGGCCTGTTCGGCTCCGTTCACATCCTGCTACTCGGTGCCGGGGTCGGCTGGTTGCGCAATATGGACAAGCAGATGCGGCAGGAGCTGACCGAGCGCAAGCAGATGGAAGAGGCGTTGCGCGAAGGCGAGGAAATGCTCTGCACCATAACTGCCTCTGCTCAAGATGCCATTATCATGATAGATGAAAAAGGTGACGTCTCATTCTGGAATGAGGCCGCCGAAAAAATGTTTGGCTATACGGCGGCGGAGGCGATGGGTCGGAACGTGCATAAACTCATCGCCCCTGAGAGATATCATGAAGCTCACTTCCGAGCTTTCGCCAGGTTTCAGGATACGGGACAGGGTTCTGCTGTTGGCAAGACGACTGAGCTTGTGGCCGTCAGAAAGGGCGGGGTGGAGTTTCCCGTGGAGCTCTCGCTCTCCGCGGTGAGGCTGAGGGGAAAATGGCAGGCTATAAGTGTCATCCGAGACATCACCGAGCGCAAGCTGGTGGAGGAAGCGCTGCAGGCCGAGAGGGATAAGGCCCAGAAATACCTGGATGTGGCCGGAGTGATGTTCGTGGCCCTCAACACCGCTGGAGAAGCGACGCTTATCAACAAACGGGGGTGCGAGATCCTGGGCTATGAGCCGGAGGAGATCATCGGGAAGAACTGGTTTGAAAACTTCTTGCCGGCCCGGATACGAGATGAGGTGAGGGGCGTTTTCCATAGGCTGATTGCTGGCGAGATTGCACCTGTCGAGTATTTTGAAAACCCAGTTCTTACCCGCGAGCGCGAGGAACGGATCATTGCCTGGCATAATACAGTACTGAGGGACGAATCAGGTAACATCGTCGGCACCCTCGGTTCAGGCGAGGACATCACCGAGCGCAGGCAGGCCGAGGAGTACATGCAGCGTCGCCATCAGGAATTGGCTACTCTTTATGCTTTGGCCCAGGCCCTGTCCTCCTCGTTGGAGTTGCAGGACCTTTTGGACGAGGCCCTTTCGCGCACAGTCCACGCCCTGGGATTCGCGGGCGGCCTGATCACCCTGGTTGACGGGCGCAAAGGGGATCAGGAACTGGTCAGCTACATTGGTGTATCCCCGGCCTGCGTCGAGCGTCTGAGGAACGAGGGCTTGAGCGGCACTTTGTGCGATGTGGTGTATCATAACGGAGAAGTCCTTTGTCTGGAGGATTTGCATCAGGGTTCGTCTTTAGACACGAGCCGCCTGGTGGAAGCCGGGATTCAGGCTTATGTGGGCATTCCCATTGTCCACAAAGATCGAGTCCTAGGGGTGCTTTGTCTCTTCGATACCAGACCACATCCTGTGGCGGAGGTAGATAAGGCCCTGCTGACCTCCATAGGTCAGCAAATTGGTGTGGCGGTGGAGAACGCCCGGCTTTTTGAGGAAACGCGGCGGCGTGCGACCCAGTTGGCAGCTCTCTCCGAGATCGGTCGGGCCGTTGGTTCTACCCTGGACCTGGACGCGGTGCTACACCTGATCCTGGAGCAACTGGAGCGGGTAATCCCTTATGACACCGCTTCCCTATGGCTGCGGGAAGGGGAAATGCTGCACATCTATGCGGTAAAGGGCTTCGAAGACCCGGCAGCGGTGGTCGGCCTGACAGTTTCTATCCAGGAAGATGAGCTTTTCCAGGAGATCATGCGCACTCGCCGGCCGCTGATCATCGCCGACGCGCAGCAGGATGAGAGATTCCACGGCTTTGCAGGCACGAGCTGGGTCCGCTCCTGGCTCGGGGTACCGCTGTTGAGCAAAAACGAGGTCGTGGGCTTGCTCACCATTGATCGAAGCGAACCTGATTCTCACACCGCAGAGACCGCTGGACTGGCGCTCGCCTTTGGCCAGCAGGCAGCCATGGCCATCGAGAACGCCCGGCTCTTTGCGGAAACCAGCCAGCGGGTACGTGAGTTGCAGGTACTTAATGACGTGAGCATGGCCGCGGTCTCCGGGGTTAGCCTGGATGAGGCATTAAAAGCCGCAGCAGAGGCCATACTCAATTGGCTGAGGTGCGATCACGTGGGGATTGCGCTGCTGGATGCGGAGAAAGGCGTATTGCGGCGGAAAGCTTGTGCCACCGCCGGTGAGTTCCCGGATGACATGCCAGAGGCGGAGTGGCCCATCAGCCAGGGTATCACTGGCTGGGTAGTGCACCATGGTGAACCCGTGCTGGTGCCGGATGTGCGCCTGGACCCCCGCTACCCGGGGTTGATCGGGAGCACCGTGTCCGAGCTATGCGTGCCTCTGCTCGTTGGCTCGCGGGTGATCGGCACGGTTAACGTCGAGAGTTCGCAGCTCAACGCCTTCACAGAGGACGACCGGCGGCTACTCAGCACGTTGGCCAACAATCTGGCGATGCGTATCGAGCAAGCTCGCTTGCTGGAAGAAACTCAGCGCCGAATGCGCGAGTTCCAGTTGCTCCACGAGGTGAGCCTGGCTGCCGCCTTCGGAGTTGGCCTTGACGAGACCTTGCAGGCGGCGGCGGAGGCGTTGGCCGACGGATTAAAGGGCCCGCGGGTGTCGCTCATGTTGCTGGACCAGGATAGTGGCTTGTTGCAGGTGAAAGCCAGCGTTGGCTATCCGCCTGAGACGGTTCAAAATCTACGGTTGGGGGTAGGGGAGGGTATTTCCGGGTG
The DNA here is from genome assembly GCA_024653325.1 of Anaerolineae bacterium. GTDB lineage: Bacteria > Chloroflexota > Anaerolineae > JACIWR01 > JACIWR01 > JACIWR01. The sequence goes on along the minus strand of JANLFX010000114.1, from coordinate 5,157 downwards.
GGTGGCTCAGCATGGTGAGCCCGTCCTGGTCCCCGATGTACGGTTAGACCCCCGTTATTATGAGGTCGCGGTGGAAACTCGCTCCGAGATTTGCGTTCCCCTGATAGTCAGTTCCCAGGTGATCGGTGTCCTCAACATCGAGAGCCCGGTGGTCAATGCTTTCACCGAGGAGGATCAGAGGTTACTGAGCATTCTGGCCCACAGCCTGGCCCTGCTCATTGAGCGCGCCCGTCTTTTTGAGGAATCCCGGAGAGCCCGCCAGCAGGCCGAGGCGCGGGTACGCGAACTGCAGGTCTTGCACAAGCTGAGCCGGGCTATCTCCGGCACCCTGGATTTGAACCAGGTGCTGGATGCGCTGATCGGCGCCCTTTCCCAGGAGATGGGATTCACTCATATCGCCCTGCACCTGATTGATGAGGACGCCAATGAGATTCGGACGGTTAGAGCAGCGGGCCTGGCACGGAGCATGGAGGGTCTGGTGCGCTCGCTGGATGCGCTGGCCGGTGACATCCTCATGGACGTGGCCCACCGGGGCGAGATAGAGGTCCTTGATGGCTGGGATGAGCGCTTTGACCGCGAGATCTTCGAGCGGGAGGGACACGCCGATCTGGTGCGCGCCTTCGTGCCCCTGGTGTTGCGCGGGAAGACGATAGGCGTTCTGGAGGTGGGCTATCGGCGGGACGAGCGGGCGGTGATCGCAGAGGAGGAAGTGCGTCTGCTGGGCGGTCTGGCCGATCAGTTGGCAGTGGTCATCGAACACGCGCGGCTTTATGAGGCGGCGGAAGAAGCGACGCGGGCCAAGTCCGAGTTCCTGGCCAACATGAGCCATGAGATTCGCACGCCGTTGAACGCCATCATCGGCATGACCGGGCTACTGCTCGACACCGATCTCACCCCG
>JANLFX010000114.1:0-4249 GCA_024653325.1 Anaerolineae bacterium | reverse complement strand
GTTAGATTTTGTAGAAACCATCCGCAACAGCGGGGATGACCTGCTGACCATCATCAATGACATCCTGGACTTCTCCAAAATCGAAGCTGGGAAACTGGAGCTGGAGCGGCAGCCCTTTGACTTGCACGATTGTGTTGAAGGGGCTCTGGACCTGTTGGCCTCCAAAGCGGCAGAGAAGGGATTGGAGTTAGCTTACATCATCGAGGATGAAGTACCTGGGACCATAGTGGGAGACGTGACGCGGGTGCGACAGATACTGGCGAATCTGTTGAGCAACGCGGTGAAGTTCACCGAAAAAGGGGAAGTCGTGGTGTCCGTTGATAGCCGCTTGCTGGCAGAAAATCAGCACGAGGTGCACTTTGCGGTGCGGGACACGGGGATCGGCATACCGGCGGAGCGGATGGGACGGCTGTTCCAGTCCTTCAGCCAGGTGGATGCCTCGACGACGCGGAAGTATGGGGGCACGGGGTTGGGGTTGGCCATCAGCAAGCGCTTGACGGAGATGATGGGGGGTGAGATGTGGGTGGAGAGTGAATACGGGAAGGGTTCCACTTTTCACTTTACCATCGTGGCCGGGGCAGTCCCTGGGCGGAAGAAAGTCTATCTGCGCGGGCCGCAGCCGGTGTTGGCGGGCAAGCGGGTGTTGATTGTGGATGACCACGAGACGAATCGGCTGATTCTCACCAGGCAAACCGAGTCATGGGGCATGTTGCCGCGCGCTGCAGAGTCTGGTTTTCAGGCGCTGGAGTGGATTCGGCAGGGGGATCATTTCGACGTGGCCATTTTGGACATGCACATGCCAGGGATGGACGGGGTGACACTGGCCCAGGAGATAAAGCGGGAAGAAGGTGGCCAGGCGCTACCGTTGGTGATGTTGAGCTCTCTGGGGGAGCGGGCCGGGGGTGAGGGATTGTTTGTGGCTCACATGACCAAGCCGGTGAAAGCGTCGCAGTTGTACGACGTACTGGTGGGCATCTTTGCCGGCAAGCCGGTGCGGGTGAAAGAAGGGCGCGCGCCGATCCTGTTTGATCCGGAGATGGGAATACGGCATCCGTTGCGCATACTTTTGGCGGAGGACAATGTGGTGAACCAGAAGGTGGCGTTACGGATGCTGGAGCGGCTGGGGTATCGGGCGGATGTGGCAGCGAACGGGTTGGAGGTGTTGGAGGCGTTGGGGCGGCAGCACTACGACGTGGTGCTGATGGACGTGCAGATGCCGGAGATGGATGGGGTGGAGGCGACGCGGCGGATACGGGAGCGGTGGGGCGAGGATGGGCGGCCGTGGGTCATTGCCATGACCGCGCACGCGCTATCGGGGGATCGGGAGCGGTATCTCGATCTGGGCATGGATGATTACATCAGCAAGCCGGTGCAGGTGGGGGAGTTAGTGCAGGCCTTGCAGCGTTGCCGGCCAATGGCGGATGCCCCATTAACAGGAGCGGCTCCAGCGAACATCGTATCCACGACCCCGACCAGGGCGGTAGATGAAGAAGTGCTGGAGACATTTCGCACGACGATGGGCGAGGTGGCCGGGGAGTTAATCGCGCTGTACCTGGAGGATGGAGAGGCGTTGCTGGCCGAACTACGGGCCGGGGTAGCCGAGGAGAATGCGCGGACGGTGCAACGGGTGGCGCATACATTAAAGGGGAGCAGCGCTACCTTGGGGGCTATGAAGTTATCTGACCTGTGCAAAGAAGTGGAGGAAATGGGCCAGGCCGGAACGCTGGCTGGCGCGGCGGAAAAAGTGGCCCAGGTCGAGGCTGAATATGAAAAGGTCAAGCTCGCTCTTCAGACTTCCGAAGTCCGAAAGGCGGTGGTTGAATGACACTGCGCAAGAAAACGCTGTTCATCGTTAGTGCGACGATAATCGCTCTTTTCGTGATTCTGTATTCCGCGTCACAGGTCATCTTGTTGAGAGGTATGGCCGAACTGGAGGAGCGGATCACTCGCCAGAATGTGCAACGGGCGGTGAACACTATTACCGATGACCTGGCCACGTTGGATGCCACCGCTGGCGACTGGGCTCCCTGGGATGACACTTACTACTTTATCGAGGATGTTAACAACGGGTATATAGAGAACAACCTCGTAGATTCCACTTTCGCCAACCTCAGGATCAATCTGATGCTGTTCGTCAATTCCTCCGGACAGGTCGTCTACAGCAAGGCTTTCGACCTGACTGCAGAAACAGAAATCCCGGTTTCCGAAAGCCTGGTAAAGCAATTGCTGGTCAATGGCTTCCTGTTGCGCCATCCAGACCCGAGGAGCAGTATCACCGGGATCGTGTTGCTTTCTGAGGGGCCTATGCTGGTGGCCTCGCGGCCCATTGTGACCAGCAACTTCGAGGGGCCCATTCGCGGGACGCTGATCATGGGCCGTTACCTGGATGCCACAGAGATCCAGCGTCTCTCCGAAAGGGCGCACGTGTCTATGACCATGAGTGAGTTAAATGACCCGGAAGCGCCCACCGATGTGCAGGCAGCCTGGTCATCCTTGTCGGCAGAGGCTCCCACGCTTATCCGGCCCCTGAACGCTGATCGCGTCGCGGGATACACCCTGTTGAACGACATTTACGGGCAACCGGCCCTGGTATTGAGGGTGGATATGCCCAGGGATATTTACAAGCAGGGCCAGGCCAGTGTCACATATTTCTCGGTAGCGCTGCTGGTGTTCGGCGGGGTGTTTGGCATAGTCACTTTATTGCTTTTGGAAAAAGTGGTCCTATCGCGCCTGACCCGGCTCAACGATGCGGTCGGCGCTGTGGCCGCCAGCGGTGACCTTTCGGTGCGGGTCTCCATGGCGGGCAGGGACGAGTTGTCCGGCCTGGCAGAAGCCATCAACCGGATGCTGGAGAAGTTGGAGCAGTCGGAGGCTGCTCTGCGGGAAGGCGAAGAGAAGTATCGAAAGATTCTGGAGAGTATTGAAGAAGGGTACTACGAGGTTGATCTTGCCGGGAATTTTACTTTTTTCAACGAGGCCTTGTGCAAGATAGTGGGGTATCCCGCGGATGAATTGCTGGGCATGAATTACCGGCAGTACATGGATGCCAGCAGCGCCGAGAGGGTGTATCGAATATTTAATGAAGTCTATCGAACCGGCAAACCGGCGCGAGTCTTCGATCATGAGATTATCAGGAAAGACGGTACCAGGGGGATTGCCGAAGCATCAGTATACCCGATAAGTGACCCTGCCGGTAAGATTATTGGGTTCCGGGGCAAGTCCCGTGACGTTACCGAACGCAGGGCGATGGAACGTGAGCTCGAAGAACGGCGGGAATATCTGGAGGTAGTGCTGGCCGCCGCGCCTGATGCCATCGTCACCCTGGATGCTGACCAACACATCGTGGAGTGGAATTCCAGCGCAGAGAAGCTTTTCGGCTATACCCGTGATGAAGCGGTTGACAAGCCGCTTGACCTGCTGGTCACCAATCCTGATACCTTTGAAGAGGCGTCCGGCTTTACCCAAATGGTGGGGAGCGGGATGGAATTGTTACCGGTAGAGACCGTCCGCTATCGGAAGGACGGCTCGCCCGTGAATGTTGTTGTGGCCGGGGCTCCTATCATAGTGAGAGACAAGGTAATAGGGACAGTCGCCGTCTACGCCGATATTACCGAGCGCAAGCGGGTAGAGGAAGCGCTAAAGCGCAAAGTAGAGCAGTTAGATGCATTGAACCGGGCGTCGCAGGCCGTGACTGCCTCTCTCGAGCTGGATCAGGTGTTGGCCGTGATCATCTCCCTGACCAGTGAGATGTCAGCGGCGGATTCCATCAGCGTGGTGCTGGTAGATGAAGCCGGGCGCATGGGGCAGAGCGCCGAGAACGTGCCGGGTGTGCCGGCCATAAAGTACCGCATCCGAGAAGAGGGCTTCACCAGTTGGATTGTCCGCACGCGTCGAGCGGCGATTGTGGATGAGATTGGTGAGGATGGAACCATAACCCCCGAATTGGGAGAAGGCGCCCCGCGCCTGGCCAACCCACACCTGGTAAAAGCTGGGGTCAAGGCGCTGGCCGGTTTGCCGCTGATGGCCAGAGGCCGCCTGCTGGGCGTCCTTTATCTGCACAGCCGGCGACCAAACGCCTTTCACGACCTGCTGCCCTTGCTGACCGCCTTTGCCAACCAGGTGGCCATTGCTATCGAGAACGCCCGGCTGTATGAGGAATTGTACAGGGCTAAAGAAGCTGCCGAGGCGGCTACTCGGGCCAAGTCCGAGTTCCTGGCCAACATGAGCCATGAGATTCGCACGCCGTTGA
>JANLFX010000113.1 GCA_024653325.1 Anaerolineae bacterium | reverse complement strand
GGAGAGATCTCCGCGGCCAGGGCACAGCAGCAACTCGCCCCCAAAGTGAAATACAACCTGGCGAATGAATCAGGAGTCTTGCACCTCTTATCGTCACTCACCGCAGAGGACGCTGAGCACGCAGAGAGACAAAAGAAACCTCTGCTCCTCCGGCTACCCCTTCGCCTGCGCTCAGGGCATGGCTTAGGACAAGCCTTTGCGCCTTTGCAGTGTAGGGGCACAGCATGCTGCGTCCTTACTTGTCGGTTTGAGGCGGAACTTCGTCAGGTTTTTTAATAAAATTTTAGTCAATTTCTAACTACCATTTTCTTGGTTGTTGTGCTATAATAAATTATCAAAGCGCATACCGCTCGCCGGTGATACTTGTGGGGGGAACAACTGCATATATACCCATAAGGAGCTGAGGTTTCCCCCAGAAAGAACATCAGTTCCTTTTGTGTTATCCTTACTTGGAGGGTGAGTCTTTGTCTTCTCATTGGGTACGGCGTGGCTGGCACAGAATCGTTCTGGCGAGCTCGCTGTCGTTGATTCTCTTTTGGTTAACAATGGCCTGTGGGCCGTGTTCCAGCGGCCCGGCCGCCACTCCAACTCCAACCAAAACTCCCAAACCCCCTACTGCCACCCCTGTGCAGGCTATCCTGCCTTCGCCAGCGGTAACGCCGCCGGTGACCGAAACCGGTAACGCGCCAACGGCTGCGGCCAATGTGCCGACTGATACGCCTCTGCCGGAGGACACAGCCCCTCCGTCGGCCGAATTGACCCCCACGGCTACGCCAGGGCCAGCGGGGACAGGCACTCCTACCCCTGGGCCGGGTACGCCCTCAGCCACGCCTACGGCAACGGCCACGGTTACACCATCACCAACGCCTACCGAAACACCCACCCTGACGCCTACGCCAACTGCCACGCCCACAGCTACTCCGGCCTATCCCGCTGGCTGGAATGTGTTCAACGATAACGTGTACGTTGATAACAACGGGTGGACCCACGTGCTGGGCGAGCTGTACAACAACACCGATTCCCCCCAGGAAAACGTGATAGTCACCGTGATTTTCTACAACGACACTGGCGACAAAGTGGCCGAGGAACAGGTCGCGCCGGTGGTGGAAGTGGTGCCCCGGGGCGTGAAAGTGCCCTTCGAGCTGGAGTTCAGATTGCGAACTGCGTACAGTCGCTACGAGTTCGCGGTGGAAGGAGACGCTACGGCCCGGACACCCCGCCTGGACCTGCGAATAGCCAATTCCCAGGGCAGCAGTGGCAATGGCTATCACATCACCGGGCAGGTGACCAACCCGGGCGATGCTTTGAGCACCTACGCGCAAATCATCGGCACACTGTACGACGGGGCTGGCAAGGTAGTGAATGTAGGCTATGACTTTTTGGCGGCGGCTCAGCTTCCATCGGGAAGTAGCGCTCCTTTCGAGGTGGTCATCGAGCATCCGCACGAGAGCGTAGCCTCTTATGGTTTGGTGGTGTTGGGGTTCTAATCAATGAGTTCCGAGTTCAAGGTTCAGGGTTCATCGTTGCTCTCAACTCGAAACCTGAAACCCAAAACCTGAAACCTGCAACCCGAAACCCGCCACTTTGTTGGCAACGTGAGAAAGGGGGTGGTAAAGTCAAACAACCCGCGTGACAAACGTCCTTAAACTCACCATTACGGAAGACAAAGCAATTCATGAGAAGGAGGAAGGAAATGCGTACCCGTAAAGTTTTGGCCATCGGGATGGTGATTGTTCTCCTGATGAGCCTCATCGGCGCAATGCCGGTGTCTGCCCAGGGGCCGGTGGTGCCGGAGCCCATTGACCTGGGGGCCAAAATCCGCAAGGGTAACTTTAACCTGGAAGAGGCCCCGGCTATGCCGGAAATGGGCCGCCGCGCCGAAGGTATGGAGTATGTGCCGGGCGACGTCATCTACTGGCTGGCCCTGAATGACTACACCGGCCGCTACTACTTCAAAACCTACGAACTGAAAGCCGTGGGCACCTATGGTGAGATATGGGTAGCTACCGACCTGGCCTGGCCCGCAGGCGATCCCCGTCCCGCCCCGGTTATAACCCAGGAGCAGATTGATTACCTGCTCAACGAGTTTGACACCAACATCTACCCCAAAGACACCGAGTTCTTCGGCACACCGGCTGAACGTAACGGCGCCAACTCGCTGCTGGTGGCCTGGGGCTATTTCCCAGAGGGTTACTATGATGGGGATAAGGTGGCCATCCTGGTTGACAACATCCGTGACGACCAGTATTACGATCCCACCTATCCCTTCTACATCGCCGGTTTCTTCTCCCCCAGCTACAATTATTACTTCGACCGGAATATTATCACCATTGACGCCTACGACTGGGCCAACCGGGTGGGCCCTGACGATTCCCCATGGCGTGGTGATGATCCCAGCCGCTGGCGCCCCTATCTGTACGAGGGTGTTTTCACTCACGAATTCCAGCACCTGATCCACAACGACAATGACGGGGATGAGGAGAGCTGGCTCAACGAGGGTATGTCGGACTTTGCCGAGTGGCTGTGCGGCTACGGCCATCCCGAGAGTCACGTTGACTACTTCCTCAACCACGCCGAGAACTCGCTGGTCATGTGGGGCGATCAGGAGGGCAGCAGCACCAATGTCTCGGAAATTCTGTCCGACTACGGCCTGGCCTACCTGTGGACGCTGTATCTCTACGAGCACTTCGGCGGTGGACCGTTCATCCAGGCGCTGGCCAAGAGCGAGACCAACGGCATCGCCAGCGTGAACGAGACGCTGGCAGCTTTTGGTTACCCGGCGACCTTCGCCGATGTGTTCAACGACTTCCGCATCGCCCTGTTGATTGACTCGCCCAAGGCTTTCAAGCTGCCTTTCTTCCCGTGGGCCATGTTCGGCCGCGGAGGCGACTGGGTGCATCCCTACGTGTTCAAGAACATTGACCTCCACGTCAACGTGGATACACCAGAAGCCTACTGCGAGCCTGGTGCACCACCGTGGGGCACGGATTTCCTCAAGATCACCGACAACTCGATCCTGAAGATGATCAAGTTCAACGGTGCTGACGAGGCCGTGTTCGACACAGCGTGGACCTCGGACGGCCAGGTGCTGTGGGGTGGCGAGGGCGACCTGAAGGACAACTGGGCTATCTTCGAGGCCACTGGTGGCGGCACCCTGACCTTCGATACCTCCTACGAGATCGAGGAGCTATGGGACTTCGGCTTCGTACAGGTCTCTACCGACGGTGGAGCCACCTGGACCAGCCTGGCCAACGAGTACACCACCTCCGAGCATGACCCCGATGCTCATCCCAAGGTAGTAGCCAACCTGCCTGGTTTGACGGGGAGCAGTGATGGCTGGGTGACGATGAGCTTTGACCTCAGCGCCTACGCGGGCCAGAACATCCTCATCGCCTTCCGCTACGTCACCGACTGGGCCACCACCGAGGCTGGCTGGTACATTGACAACGTTTACGTAAACGGCAATCTCATCTCCGACGGTTCCAGCGTCGCGCCGTTCAAGGACATCACCTACTACCAGCCTATCGAGCTGGACTTCAAGGTCACCCTGGTCGGCATGTACGAGCGGTACGGCAAGACGAATTACATCGTGCGCGACATGTACCTGGATGACCTGAAAGAGGAAGGGGCTGGTTTCCTGGCCGGCATCGTCCGCCTGGGCGGCTATGCCGTGCTGCTGGTCTCCCTGGAGGTACCGGAGGAGAACGCCTACTTCTACGGTCCATACGAGTACAAGATCGTCTACCCGTGGGAATGGTAAAAACAGGCGGAGGGAAGGGGAGCAATCCCGTCCCTCCAACCTGAACGATGAAGTGACCAGGCGAAGCCCACACCACGCATGTGGGCTTCGCATCATCTTTTGTAAAGCAGGGCTATGCCCTGCCGGCCCGGACATCGGGCTACAGACCCGACCTACTGCAAATTTACCTTGTTCAATAATCCATGGTTGATCACAATGAGCGTGCGTGAGGTCTGCCCGGCTTCCAACTCCCCTCCACCTGCCTCCTGCATCTGAAACGAGATGTCCTGGCCGGGTTGCAAACAGTGCTCCTGGCCCTCGTAGGTGAAACACACCGTCCCGTTTGGCTCGATAGCAGTGAAAGCAATGGGCAGGAGCAACTCAGGGGTGAGAGCATAGAGTTGTCCGCTGACCGCCTTGTTCTGGTTGATCTGGTTGATGATCAGGCGGCCCACGATCACCTGCGTATCCGGATTGAGAGCACCTTGCAGTACGCCTTTCAGCACGCCGGTCTCTGGGTTGAAACTGTACGTCACCTGCTCCCCAGCGAAAGTCGTCGTCTGCCCGCTGGATTTGGTGACCCGCTCTTCCTGCACCTCGACGAAAATAAACTGACCGGGTAGACCCTCCAGCGGAAGCGGGCCTTTGATCGGGGTGGGAGCATCCGGCAGTGCTTCCGGGCCGGCAAACGGTGTCGGGGTGGGCGTGGGTGCAGCCGGTGATGGTGCAGGATAAGACACAGCCGGTGCGCATCCGGCAATGATCAGTAAAGTGAGCAAAACGAGCGATACCTGTGATTTGCTTTTCATCTCTCTACCCCCTTGGTTAACATGAACTTATCTCAAATCATAGACGTTGCACCCTTCTAAAATGTTCCGCTTACATTGTAGCCATCCATTACAGCATTGAGAGGAGGAACCTTAGCGTGGGTCATAAGTTGGTACAGAAAGGACTTTGGCTGAGAGTCGCGATTCCCCTGATCCTGGCCGGGCTGGCCTTGCTCGGCGGCTGGTGCTTGTTAACCACACCGACTACCGCCCAGGGTGGCCAGCCGCCGTCCAGCCTGGAACTCATCGAAGAGGCCTACCTGCGCGGCGAATTAGATTACGAGGCGGCACTGATTTACAAGGTGTACAGCGTCTTTGCCCCGGACCGCCTGCCGCCCCAGTTCCGCAGTGACACCCCTTCCCGGGGAGCCACCCTGGTGCTGGCCGAGGTGCTGAACGCCTGGGACTCGCTGAGCACGGAGACCAAGATACTGCTGCGCGAGTTCGGATTGGGGTTCCCCTTGCCCGGCGAAGTGGTCCCGTTGGCACAGTCGCGGCCTCCGCTTACCAACGAGGAGATTTACGACACCACTCACTTCCGTATCCATTACACCAGGACCGGCACCGACGCAGTTTATCACCCCAGCGAGGACGTGAACCCGGCCAACGGTGTGCCCGATTACGTGGACTGGGTGGCGGAGGATTTGGAGTACGTCTGGAGCGCGGAGATCAGCTCCATGGGCTGGCTGCAGCCGCCGCCAGATCAGGGTGAGGGTGGGGATACCCGCTACGATGTGTATCTCAAGAACTGTCCTGGCTACTACGGCTACACGAATTATAGCGGTGGGTTCGTGGGCGATAATCCCAACTCGCTTACGGTGATAGAAACCGATGCCTACTACAGCTACATGGTGCTGGAAAATGATTTCGCTGCCTTCCCCGGTGATCGGCGGGAGAACATCCGGGTCACCGCCGCCCACGAGTTCAACCACGCCATCCAGGTGGGCTATGATGGCACTGAGGCGACCTGGCTGATGGAGGCCACTGCTACCTGGATCGAGGACGAGGTCTACGACGACATCAACGACAACTACCAGTTCCTGGACAAGCTGTTTAGCACACCAGACCTGGCCCTGGATACCGGATACACCTCGTATACTTACAGCCGCTGGATTTTCATGCGCTATATCTCAGAGCATCACGGCGGGCAGACCACAGTGCGGAGTATCTGGGAGCACGCGGTCACGCAGGACAGTATGGATGCTGTCAAGGCGGCCCTGCTAGAAGTGGGCACTGACTTCGCCACTCTCTTTCCCCGCTTCACAGCAGCCAATTATGTGCTCTCGGATCTGTCACCAAACGCGCCGTACACCTACGAGGAGGCCGATGGTTACAAAGGGGCGGCCGGCACCATCGAGACCGAGGCCGTCATCACCTTTACCGGGACGCCGTTGACTTACAACAGCTTCGACCAAGAAGAGGACCGTTTGGAACGCCGCAGTGCGGAGTACATCGAGGTCAGATCCGCTGTTAATTTCCAGGTGACCTTCGTGAGCCACGACAGCACAGATTTCGTGGTGCAGGGCGCATTGCGGTACCCGGATGGGCGGGTGACCATCAAGCAAGTCCCGCTAAGCGGCGGGCAGGGCACGTGGGTGGTCACCGATCCGGCTACCTATAACGAGGTAATAGTCATCGTCACCAATCGGGGCAATACAAATGAGTCCTCGGGGTACGACCTGCGTTTCGCTACCACCAGCGAGACTCCGCCCAACGCTGTTCTCACCGCCGATCCCACCTCCGGTACGATCAGCACCGTGTTCCAGTTTGATGCTTCGGGCAGCACGGATGCCCAGACCCCGGCAAACCAACTGGCAGTGCGCTGGGATTGGGATGGCGACCTGGTATACGATACCGATTGGTCCACCACTAAAACGGCCAGCCATAGTTATGCTACACCCGGCACTTACACCGTCACCGTGGAGGTGCGTGACGCGGTAGACCTGCGCGACACGGCCAGCCAGGTGGTCACGGTGGGCAACACCGCCCCCACCGCCAGCTTCACCGTGCAACCCAGCGAGGGCACGATCAGCACCGACTTCGCCTTCGACGCCTCCACCTGTAACGACCAGGAAACCCCACCGACCCAGCTTCAAGTACGTTGGGACTGGGAGAACGACGGTGTTTACGACACCAACTGGTCCACGTCCAAAACCGCAGCTCATTCCTATGGTCAACCGGACACTTACACCGTTTGTCTGCAGGTACGCGATGAAGGCGGCTTGACTGGCACTGCCACCCAGGTCGTGACCGTCAACAACACTCCGCCAACGGCGGCTTTCAGCATAGATTCCACCACGGGCACAACAGCAACCGTGTTTGGCTTTGACGCCACCGGTTCCAGCGACCTGGAGACCCCGCTGGCTGAACTGCAAGTGCGCTGGGACTGGGAGACCGATGCCGCTTTTGACACCGATTGGTCTACAGCCAAAGTGATCACCCATTCCTACGACGCCCTCGGCGTGTATACCATTACGATGGAGGTACGCGATACGGGCGGACTGACCGACACCGTGGCTCACACCGTTACCGTTCAATCCCTGCCACCCGATGAACAGCCCCCCACCGCCTCCTTTACCGTCAGTCCCACCCAGGGTACCATTGATGTGGTTTTTGAGTTCGACGCCTCATCATCTCACGATAACGGCTCTAACCCGACCCCGGTTGAGGAGCTATTGGTACGGTGGGATTGGGAGAACGATGGTTATTTCGACACCGACTGGTCTACTACCAAAGTATCCACGCACAGTTTTGAACAACCCATCACTTACACCGTGGCTCTGGAGGTCAAGGATGTAGCCGGTCTAACCGATCTGTTCACACAAACGGTCGCCGTTTTAAACACCGCGCCCACGGCAGCCTTCAGTGTGAATCCGGCCAGCGGCAGTGTTCACACCACGTTCACCTTTGACGCCAGTGCCAGTAACGACCACGAAACCCCGGCCTCGGCCCTCCAGGTCCATTGGGATTTGGATGGGGATGGACAGTACGATACACCGTGGTCAACCACCAAGACCGTCACCTATAGTTACAGCAAGGTGGGCACCTATACGGTCACGCTGGGAGTACGGGATGCGCAAGGGACGACCGCTACAACCACGCAGCTCCTGACCGTAGCCGATGACCTGCCGCCGGCCGCTGTGCTGACCGTCCAGCCTGGCGAGGGTATTACTGATACGGCGTTCTCCTTTGACGCCACTGGTTCAAGTGACGACTTTACGCCCCAAAACGAACTGGGGGTACGCTGGGATTGGGAAAATGACGGATCTTTCGATACCGGCTGGAGCACGAACAAGACTGCCACCCATGTTTTTTCCACGCCAGGCACTTATGTGGTGGCCGTGGAGGTGCGCGATAATCAGCAGCAAACCGATGTTGCCCGGCGAACGGTGATGGTGTACGACCAGCAATGGGCGAATGAAAGGTACAAGATGTACATTCCGCTGGTTCTCAAGTCGTATCTTGCTCAATAAGAAACTGGAACTTTGGCGAATTTCGAGGCGTCCACATCTTTGGACTAGCGACGAGGAGAGTACCAGATGTGGGGGTTCGTAGTAGCGACTTCAGCCGCTTTTCGCTCTCTTGGACGGCTGGAGCCGTAACTACGACTAAAGACACCAAGTCCTGTAAGAAAAAAGCCTCCCGCAGGTTCAAAGCCTGCGGCAGGCTTAATAAATCTCCTGCCCGGTTTCCGGATCCAGCCGCAGGGAACCCAGGCGGATGCTGACCACACCCTCCAGGGAGGGCAATGGCGTGCAAATGGCGGCGGTCTGCGTGTGCGGGTCGTAGCGCCGGACAACGCCCAACCCCAGAGCAAAACCCTCCGCATCTTGCAGGGCCAGCAGCCGGCCCGGCGTCATCGCCTCCAGGCCAAAAACGGCCAACCGTCGCAGGTCAAGTTGTAACGTAGCCGCGGGCGCAAAATAATTCCGCCAACGCTCAGCGCGATAAAAGATGCGATTCTCGCGCGATCGTTCTATCACCGCTTTGGGCACAGGCAGTTCAATCACCCGCACGCGGGGATCACGGCGCCTGGGCCAGAGAATGTGCTCCAATTCCATCCCCCGGACAAAGGCAAACACAGTGCTCGGGGATAGCAGTTCAATTTTCCACTGCTTGAGCGCTCCACCGCCGGCCGCCGCATCCACCAGCCCGGTGGTATCCACCACCAATGCTCTGACCCCCCATTGTTGCGCCCGGTGTTGCAGCTTATGTGCACCAACCACCACCGGCAACATGTGTCCCCGTGGTGAAACCGCCCCCACGAAATAAGCCAGTCGCTCATTCTCAGTTGGCTTGTCCCCTGTGGCCGAAGCGGTCAGGGCCAGGGTTAACGTGGTAGGCAGGCCCAGCGAACTCTGACCAACGTCGCAGTCCAGGAAGCCAACCCGTGGATAATGCTTCGCCAGGCGGCGAAACAAATAGCGGGCGAAGGTGGATTTACCCGTGTCCGATGCGCCGATGACCATAATAGTCCCGGTCAAGCAACCGACCTCAATTCGCTCCCACTCAGGGGGGATGCGAATAGTCTCCCTTGTTTCATTGTCGGCGTTGATCACTGTCTGCTAATTCCTCATCAGCTTTAGGTGTTTCATCTCCTCGCCCTGGGGCAATTATCTCATCCGGGATTGTGGAGGGTAAGGCGACCCGCGTGACCGTCAGTCGGGGTTGTTTTTGAGGCGGGTACTTGATACGCGGGTGGAACAAGCCTTGCAAGATGCTGACGAAGACCTCACTGATGCGATCCAGATCGCGGAGGGTGAGGTCACACTCGTCCAGGTCACCTTCCAACAGGCGATCAAGGATTATCTGCCGCACCATCTTTTCCAATTCCTCGGATGTAGCCGGGCGCGAGGCGCGCACCGTAGCCTCACAGGCATCGGCCAGCATAACGATGGCCGTCTCACGGCTCTGAGGTTTGGGGCCGGGATAACGGAAATCGTCGGGGTTGACGTTCTCCTCTCCATCCTGTTCCACTGCCTGGCGGTAAAAGTAACTGGCCAGACCCGTGCCGTGGTGCTGGGCGATGAAATCGTTCACCTTGCGTGGCAGACGGTACTTCTTCGCCAGGTCCAGTCCATCCTTCACGTGGCTGGTGATGATCTCGGCGCTGGTGTAGGGATCGAGCCGGCTGTGCACATTCACCCCTTCCACCTGGTTCTCGGCGAAGAAATAAGGACGCGCTATCTTACCGATATCGTGGTAGAATGCACCCACGCGGGCCAATAAAGCGTCGGCGCCGATGCGCTCCGCCGCCTGCTCGGCCATGTTGGATACCAGGATACTGTGGTGATAAGTTCCTGGGGCTTTTAGAAGAAGCTGGCGCATCAACGGATGAGTGGGACGGGCCAGTTCCAACAATTGCAGAGCGGTGGTGATGTCGAAAAGACTGCCCAACAGATAATAACCGCCCAAAGTGAGCGAGGTCGAAAGTAATCCGTTGCCCACACACCCCACCAGTAGAATCCCGATCCCCACCAGATCAAGGTTGCGGTCCGGCAGGCGAAAAACGGCGATGGACAGCAGGTTGGTCAGAATGATGTACACCCCGGCCCAGAAAAATGTGCTCAGGCGTTCCACCCGACGCAGACTGAGCGCACCTACCACGCTGCCCAGAAACCCATAGGCGGTAAGGGCGAAATCGGCATTGCCCACGTATCCCAACAGCAGACTGAGCAGAGCCGCGACCACGATTCCCAATCTCGTATCGAGCAGAACGGCTATAAGCATGGCCAGGGTGGGAAGGGGATACAGATAGGGTAGTCCCACCCGGCCAGGGACCATCACCTTAGCCAGGGGTACGAAAAGGCTCAATAGGAGGAAAAGAAGCGCCAGACGACGCCAATTACGCCATAATGCCGGGTTGAAGGCGGAAATATACAGAGCCAGAGCCACGGTTAACCCGGCGGCAAAAATAGCGGTGGAAGCAATGTCCCGCCAGTCGGAGGCCGGCTGTCGCAGATTATAGGCATCCAACGCTTCCACGGCCAGGGGAGTAACCAGGTCGCCCTCGCGCAGGATCACTTCCCCCTTTTCAATGGTGCGCAGGACCGGTTGGACCGCATCCCGGGCCGCCTGCCTGGCTTCTGCGGTACGCTCTGCGTTATAAAAGGCGTTGGGCTGGATGAGGTCACGGGTCAGGCTGACCACCACCTGCACCTGGTCCTCAGAAAGGTCCAGGCTGACCAGTGTGGGTATCGTGCGTTTTGTCTCAGAAAGCTGCCCCTCTCGTATCTCGGCCCGCATTGCCTGGTCCAGGACATGGATAACCTCTTTTTTGACTGTCTGCCAGCTATCCTCCGGCATACTCAGGATTTTGCTGATAACCGGAGAGGAGAGGGTGATACTTTCGATAGCGTTTAGCCAGCGAGCGCGTTCCTCATCGGTGGCGTATCCGTCGTAGCGCACGGAGTCTATGAAGTCCAGGATTTGCTGGGCATGGGCTATCTGCTGTCGGGCGACGTTTTGATCCGGGGCATCATACACCTCTGGCACGGAAGCTTCAGCGCGGGCGCGGGCTTCGTCGGTGCGGATTTGGCTGACGAAGGTTTTGCGTTCCGGGGCACGGATGTCACGCGGACAAACGTCACCTACGTCCAATTTAACCCGGGCCGTGGGCAGCAGGTGAAAACCCAAGGTCAGGGCGGTCAACAGAGTGAAGGCCAGGCAGAAGAGCGCCGCTCGCAACAGTGGTGGCCATGGTTGCTCGTGTTTACCGTGTGGGAATGACTGGTCGGCCTTATTAGTCGGCACTTATTAATCCTCCCGGGGCCCGTAGGACAAACTTAAGCTTGCCCCACACAACAAAGGGAGCACCAGAGGTGCTCCCTCGTTCATTGCCTGTGCGGCGACACCCGCTGGTTTGTCCAGCTTATCCGCTACGTCCTATACCGCGCGGGCCTCGTTCCTCCCTAAAAAAGATACGCTCATGTCCAGTATAGCAAAAAGATGGCACATTGACAAAATCCTCCCGA
>JANLFX010000112.1 GCA_024653325.1 Anaerolineae bacterium | reverse complement strand
AACAGTGGCTAGCTGCTCTCCAGGAGGTCACCTGAAGATAGTTGGAAACTGGAGATAGCTCACCCCGCCCACCATTGGCTCACCATCCGGGGAACAAAAAACAAAACCACGTTCACCAGCGCATGACAGGCGATCCCCGCCGCCAGACCGTAGCGCTCGTAAACGTACCCATAAACCAGCCCCAGTAACCCCATCCCCAATCCCACGGCCAACAACACCACAAAGAACTGCCCCGCTATCGGCAGAAAGAACACGATCCCTGTTAAACCATAGAACAGGCTGGCTACCGCCATCCCCCGCGCCCGCTGCAGAATTCCCCGAAAAAACAACTCCTCGATCGGCGCAGATACAAAGAACAGGCTCTGAAACAACGACGCACCGTTGCCCATCGGAAAAAGACGCTCAGACGTGATACGTAATACATCGAAAGCGAACAAAAGAACGGTGCCCGCCAATAACGCCCCCAACCCCGCCCCCCGCCCGACATTGCTCAGTGAATAACGCATCTGAACCGATTCTCGTTCGAGATATAGCAGGCTCAGTAACAACAAAGCAAGCCACAACAGGACCAGCCGGGCCGGACCATGGATACCCAAAGTGCCTACCCCTACTCCGGCGAAGATAAGGCAGGCATAATATGGATCCAGCAGGAACTTCACCGGCTGCCTGCGCCGCTTCGCTCTCACCTTGTCCCCCGCATCACCTTGCCAATTGCCACCAATGCGCGGTCAATATCAGCCGTATCTATACCATAATGGGTCACCAGACGAATACGCCCTCCCAAGGCCAGTACTTTTACCCCTTCCGCCTCCAATCCGGCAGCAAATTCGGCCGGAGTCGGTCGCCCGGCTACCAGATCGAAAATCACAATGTTGGTCTGCACCTGCTGTGGGTCAAGGGTGATACCCGGTATCTCGGCCAGGCCAAAGGCCAGACGGCGGGCATTCTCATGATCCTCGGCCAAACGATCCACCATTTGCTCCAGAGCCACGATACCCGCTGCAGCAATCACCCCAGCCTGACGCATCCCGCCGCCCACTATCTTGCGATTGCGGCGGGCCTCGGCTATAAAATCCCGTGTGCCACAGATCAGCGAACCTACCGGCGCGCATAGGCCTTTAGACAAACAAAACGACACCGTGTCCACACTGCGGGTCAACTGCCGCACATCCACCCCCAAAGCCACAGCCGCATTGAAAATGCGCGCCCCATCCAGATAAACAACCAGCCCGTGGCGGCGCGCCAGCGCTCCCACAGCATCGGTGTACTCTGGCGTCAATGCCCTACCCCCGCAACGGTTGTGGGTGTTCTCCAGGCAGATCAGACGAGTTCGCGGAAAATGAACGTCGTCAGCCCGAATTGCCCCCTCAATCTCCCGCAAGTCCAGCGTGCCATCAGGTTGATTGGACAAAGTATGCACATGGATACCACCCAACGCCGACGCACCACCCTGCTCGTAAAGAAAAGTATGGGCCAAATGCCCAACGATGATCTCGTGACCCCGGCCACAATGGGTCAACAATGAGACCAGGTTGGCCATCGTGCCACTGACTACAAACAGAGCTGCTTCCTTGCCCATGCGCTCCGCAGCCATTGCCTCCAACTGGTTGACCGTGGGATCTTCACCAAAAACATCGTCCCCCACCTCAGCGCGATACATCGCTTCGCGCATGGCCGGCGTGGGCAGGGTAACTGTATCACTGCGTAAATCTATGACTTTCATAGCCTTCCCCCTCGTCTTAACCCATGCAGGGCAAGCTTAAGCCTGTCCTACTAATACTTCCTCACAAGTGCGCGGTAGGTCTGCGGTTGCCGGCATTGAAATAGCTGAGTCTCCTCACGAACATGACGGATATTGTCCAGGTCAATCCTGGCCACAATATAACCCTCGATCTCTTCGTCGAGCGCGGCGTACACCTCGCCACGAGGTCCCACGATCATGCTATTGCCAAAGAAAGTGTAACTCGGTTCCTCGCCAATACGATTGGCGGCGGCGATGAACACCGCGTTCTCATGAGCCCGCGCCAGGGCGTACGTGCGCCATTCCTCCAGGTGAGGGCGCTCCCAGTTAGCGCATACACACAACAACTCTGCTCCCTCCAGAGCCAGACTACGTGCCACTTCCGGGAAAGCCAGGTCCCAGCCCAGCATTAACCCTACCAGGCCGAATTCGGTCTCCAATACCGGGTAGCGATAGCCGGCGCGGAACGCCATTCGCTCCTCCCCGCGCAGGTGAACCTTGTTGTATTGACCGATCACCTCCCCATCCGGCCCAAGCATGATGGCCGCATTGTAGACAATGCTTTCCACCCGTTCTTTGGCCACCATGCCGAAGACGATATGCACGCCGAAGTCACCAGCCCGTTGAGCCAGCACATTGACCGCCGGCCCTGGTACCCGCTCCGCCAGTTCGGTGAAACGTACTCCACACTCGTACCCGGAGGTCACCAATTCAGGAAAAACGATGATGTCCACCCGCTGTTCGGTGCTGACCCGTTCAACGAACTGGGACATTTTCACCAGATTTTCCTCGCTCTCGCCCAGCAACGGGCTCATTTGCACCACTGCTACAGTGACTTCACGCATGTAATTTCCTCCTCATGTGGATCAAGATTCAAAACAGAAATTCTATCGAGACCGCAGCCCGACCAAAACCTGCTGCAGGTCATCCGGTAGTGGCGAATGGAACTCCACCACCTCGCCAGTGGATGGCAAACGGAAGCTGAGAGTCTGCGCATGTAAAAACTGACGCCGCAGAGGCAGGCGTTGACGCCGATAACCGTACACCCGGTCGCCGACAAGAGGATGGCCGATAAATGCAAAATGTACCCGAATCTGATGTGTGCGTCCGGTTTGCGGTCGCACCTCGACCAGGGTATGTTCTTCGAAACGCTCTATTACCCGATAAGCAGTGCGCGCCTGCCGCCCATTGCGCACCACGGCCATCCGCTTGCGTTGTTGCTTGTCCCGGCCAATGGGTACATCAATCACCCCCTGCACCGGCTTCAATCGCCCTTCCACCAGAGCCAGATACACCTTTTCCACCGCGTGATGCTTAAACTGACGCTGAAGCTCTTTCTGGGCGGCCTCGTGTTTGGCCACCAGGATCAACCCGGAGGTATCCTTATCCAGGCGGTGAACGATGCCTGCCCGCTCTGCCCCACCCACCTGGGCGAGCCAGGGATAACGGGCCAGCAAAGCGTTGACCAACGTACCCGAACAATGACCATGCGCCGGATGCACTACCATACCCGCTGGCTTCTCAACCACTAACAGGTTATCATCTTCGTAAACGATACTCAGCGGAATGGCTTCCGGGCGGACTTCGGTGGGTTCCGGCGGTGGTACATGGACTACAATCTGATCGCCCGCTTTCAGGTGAAAGCTGGACCTGGCGGCGGCGCCGTTCACACTCACTTTCCCGGCAGCGATCAAACGCTGCACCTGGACCCGCGACAGGTCAGATAACTCCTGCGTCAGGTATTTGTCCAGACGTTCACCAGAATAGGTCGCCTGCAAAACGACCGTCCGTTCCTCCACGCCATCACTCTCCAACAAACCCTCCCGCAGGTTCTAAACCTGCGGGAGGGTCATAAACGCGATCTCAATACCTGCTCATCAGCCCCTCCTCAGTCCGACAGGGGTAAGCTGCTTTCTTTCTTGTCTTGTTTACCCTCAACGCTTTTCGCCGCAATCTGCTTCTGCTCCAGCCAATCCTCCCGCAGCAAACAGAAAGCCAGAACAACCACCCCGGCGACAATGGCTGAATCTGCCAGATTAAACACTGGCCAGATGCGAAAGTCAATGAAGTCCGTCACCCGACCGAGCCGTACCCGGTCCAGCAAATTGCCCAATGCACCCCCCAGTTGCAAGCCCAGGCTGATCCTGACCAGCCACTGGCCTTGCGGCAGGTGTCGGTAATAAAACACGATGATCACCACCACTACCACGGCGATGATCATGAAAAAAGTGCCCATATCCGGGAAAATACCAAACGCGGCGCCAGTGTTGGTTGCGTAACGGAAGACAAACAGCCATTCCAGGGCCGGTATCGGTACCCAGATCTCATTAAGGTGCAAGTGAGTCATCACCCAGTGCTTGCTGAGCTGGTCGGCAATAAGCACCACAACCGCGACCATGGGCAAAACCAGCTTCTCCCACTTTTTCTGCATCAATGCTATACCCTTTCCAAGCTAATATTCCAACCGCACTTCGTCTTTCGTGAGAAAAAAGGATCCGTAGGGCAGCTTTGCCAGCCGCCTCCTCTTGATCTTCTCTGGCCGTTCCTCTGTCCTGGGAACGTCAGGGCTTGCGCCTAATATGGATTGGACATTGGCGTTTTTGTTCGTAGTGACGGCTTCAGCCGTCCAAGAGAGCGAAAAGCGGCTGAAGCCGCTACTACGAACCTCCACATCTTGTGCTCTACCCTAATCCCAAGATGTGGACGCCTCGAAATTCGCCAGACTCCAGTACGGATATGACCAGGCTGCACAACAGCAAAGGCACCAAAGAGTCGCTCCCCTTGCCCCGTCACCGATGGATATTATACCCTTTCTCTTACCACAAAGGACACATAAAGAATCCTTTGTGTTCCTTCGTGTCCTTTGTGGTCTTTTCGGTAAGGTCAACGTTAAGTCAGGCGCTGTTCACGGATTTGCTGACAGCGGATGCACAGTGTAGCGTAAGGCTTGGCTTCCAGGCGAGCCCAATCAATTTCCTGGTGACAATCCTCACAGATACCGTAAGTGCCATCCTCGAATCGCTGCAGGGCATACTCTACGTCGCGTAAAGTGTTTTCCAATGTCTGTCGTACCGTCCAGTCTTTCACTTGCTCGTACACATCGGTGGCGTCATCAGCCATGTGATTGCCATAGCCCAAATACTCGCGTTCCGCGATGACTTCACGACCCAGTCTCTTCAGCAAACTGGCTCGCTCTTCCTCGAGTATCCGCCGTAGCTCTTCCCGGCTTCTTATAACCATGGACTCACCTCCTCGTTCCATACCCCATCGTTTTCCTGTGGAACGAATTTTATTGTAGCCTATTGCCTTGAAAAATGCAAGTGAGAGACAGGTTGCAAGTTCCGAGTTTCAAGTTCCAGGTTGGACACGAGGTCAACCTTGGAACATTGAACTTGTCCTACTTCTTGATGCTCACGGTTAACTCTTCGCCATCTATGGTGAAGCTCTGGGTGTAGGCTCCCTCCGGAGGCGGGCCGGCCACCAGACGAGTAGACAGGGTTTCGGAGGCAATGTAATCGCCAAAACTCTTGAACGCGGCGACCAACTTCGGCCCCGCCTGATAGGTGGTGGTAATGCGATCAGCAATGTCAAAACCAGCGTCCTTGCGCATGGTCTGGATGCGGCGTACCACATCTCGAGCCAGGCCTTCCTGAGCCAACTCCGGGGTGAGACGCGTGTCCACGCCGACCAGGAGGCCGCCTTCTTCGGCGATGGCATAACCTTCGCGGGGAACTACCCGTACTTCGACCTCCTCCGGAAGCAAGGTGATCGTGCCGTCGTCTAACTCGACCTCCACGCTAAGCCCGGCTTTAAAGCGACGGGCCAGCACAGCAGCATCCATTCCGGCCACGGCAGCGCGCAGTTTCGGGAAGCGCGGGCCGTGCTTTTTGCCCAACACGCTGGGCAACGGGCCGACTTCATAACTCACCAACTCGCCAGCATCCGCTGCAAAAGCCAGTTCCTTGACGTTCAGCTCGTCCACCACCACATCGGCCAGGCGTTCCAGACGAACCCGGTCTGCGTCCGAGACAACAACTACCGCTCTGCTCAGTGGCTGGCGCAGCTTGACCCCCGATGTGCTGCGTGCTGAGCGGCCCAGGCCGGTTACTTTGATCGCCAAGGCCATGTCGGCCATCAGCTCTTCGTCCACCAAGGACTCGTCGGGCACAGGCCAATCCTGATGGTGCACGCTTTCCGGCGCGGTGGCATCCACCGAGCGCACCAGGTTCTGATACATCGTCTCTACGATGAAGGGGGTAAACGGAGCCAGCAAGCGGCAAAGCGTGGTCAGACAGGTGTAGAGGGTACTGTAGGCCGCTTCCTTGTCGGCATCGTCTTCACCTGCCCCCCGCCAGAAACGACGGCGGCTGCGCCGCACATACCAGTCGCTGAGATCATCCACGAAAGCCTCCAGCGGCATGGTCGCTCCATAAACATCGTAATCGTCCAGACGTTCGGTCACCTGGCGGATAACGGTTTGTAGCCTGGAAAGAATCCATCGGTCGAGAAGCTGGAGGGGTGGAAGGTGGGAAGGTTGGAAGGCTGGAGGGCTGGAGGGCTGCGTGGTTCCGGGTTTCCACCCATCGAGATTAGCGTAGGTCACGAAGAAGCTGTACACGTTCCACAGGGGCAGGATGAACCGGCGTCGTGTCTCGTCGGCCCCGTGATAACCGAACAACAGATTGCTCTCCGGACGATGGGCGCAGTACATCCAGCGCATCACGTCCACGCCCATGTTCTCGGCCGCGTCGTCAAACCAGATGGCGTTGCCCCATGACTTGTGCATGGGCCGCCCATCCTCGGCAAAAAGGGTAGCATAAGTCTGTACCGTGCGGAAGGGGGCCTTGCGCTCCATGATGGTGCTCATGGCCAGCAGGGAATAGAACCAGTTGCGGAACTGGCCAGGGAAGCTCTCGGTGATCAGGTCAGCGGGAAACCATTTCGCCCAGTACTCACGGTTCCGGCGATATTGCATGGTCGAGAAGGCAACGATGCCTGCATCCAACCAGGGATTGCCCACATCGGCGACGCGGCTGACCAGCGCCCCGCATCTCTCGCACCTGATCTTGACCGCGTCTATCCACGGGCGGTGTGGGGTATGGCCGGCAAAGACCTCCCAACCCTCGACCGCGCGCTCTTTCAACTCATGCTCGCTGCCAATGACCGCGAAGTGGCCACACTCGGCGCACTCCCAGATGGGCAGGGCCAGTCCCCAATACCGCTTCTTGGAGATCATCCAATCGTGCATGTTGCGCAGCCAGTCCATCTCCCGTTCGAAACCGAAATCGGGAATCCAGCGCGTCTCCTGCACCACCTCCATGATCTGATAGCGTAGGTTGTGTTCTTTCTCCTCCGGTGTGACTTCTTCGTAAGGTTTGTCGAGCTTTTCTCCCATGTGGATGAACCATTCATCCACCAGGCGGAAAATAAGCTCCTCGCCGCAGCGCCAGCACACCGGATAGCGATGGGTGTAGTCCTCAACACGATAGGCCAACCCCTTGCGGGCCAGATCATCGAAGATGGGCTGGGTCACGTCATTCACGCTCATGCCAGTGAGCCAGGCGAAGCCATCCTGGTACACGCCGAACTCGTCCAGCGGGGCAATGACCGGCAGGTTATACTTCTTGCTCAGTTGGAAATCCTCGGCACCGCAGCCAGGAGCGATGTGCACGATACCTGTACCTTCGGTCTCACCCACCTCATCCCAGAGGATGACACGATGAGCCTGCGCCGAGCTGAGACCCAGTGAGCCCTGCACAACCTGCTGGGCAGGCAGGTCGTCGAAGGGGCCATCGTAGGTCCAGCCCTCTAATTCCACACCCGACTTTTCGTCCAGGATGCTATAATCGCCTCGGAGCGCATACATCGCCCCTTTGGAGAGCCAAAACTTGTGCTCACCATTCTGCACCAGGACGTAGGGTAGCTCCGGATGCACCGCCGCCGCGACGTTGCTGGTCAGCGTCCAGGGGGTAGTGGTCCACACCAGCAGGCTTTCGCCTTCTCGATTGCGCAGTGGGAAGCGCAGGAAGATGCTGGGATGGGTCAGCTCCTGATAGCCCTCGGTGACAATCTCGTGCTGGCTGATGCCCGTGCCGCAGCGCGCGCACCAGGGCATCACATCGTGGCCTTTGTATATCCAGCCGCGCTCGTGGCACTTTTTGAGTGCCGCCCAGATGCAGTAGTTGTTTTCATCGGAGAAGGTGAAATACGAGCCACCCAGCTCCGGCAGGCCCAGCAATCCGACAATTTGCTCCACTGTGCCGGTTACCGGACCCAGTGGCCCCTCCACGGTGATCGTTTGCTGGGGGTCTTCGGCCATCTTGCTTTCCAGCCAGCGAAGCTGCTCAGGGTCATTCCAGTCCATCCAGAAGCCGAGACGGATGGACTGCTCGGTCTGCACGGCGGCGTACTTGAGCACCCGCCGCTTACAGAGATTGACAAAAGGGCCGATGCCATACTTCTCAATGTCGCGCTTGGACTTGAAACCGAGCTCTTTCTCGACCTCGACCTCAATCCACAGCCCCTGGCAATCGAAGCCGTTTTGATAACGGATGTCGTAGCCCTTCATCGCCCAGTACCGGTGAAAGAGGTCCTTATAGGTCCGCCCCCAGGCGTGATGCACGCCCATGGGATTATTGGCCGTGATGGGACCGTCAATGAACGACCAACGTTGCTTACCGCGATTCAGATCGCGGCGCTTTTGCCAGGCGTTAGTTTCTTGCCAGAATTTCAGGACCTCGTGTTCCTGGGCGACGAAATCCACTTTAGCTGGTACATCCTTGAACATTATTTAGTCCTCCGCCTCTATTATTCGTCCAATTCAATGCGTAACCGCTTATTGATACGGCCCTTGCTGGTGTGCCCCACTACACGAATGTGACCCACTTCTTTGGTGTTGGCCACGTGTGTGCCGCCGTCGGCCTGCAGGTCCAGCCCCTCAATTTCCACCACCCGCACTTGCTGGATGGCTGGCGGCAGGAGATTGATTTTGGTGCGGATGAGGTCGGGAATCTGAAAAGCTGCCTCACGGGGAAGAAAGCTGACCTTTACCGGGCGGGCAGCGGCCACCTCCTTGTTGATCTTACGCTCCACTTCCTCGGCGAAGTCGGTGGTCATGTGCTCCAACTCAAAATCCATCCTGGCTTTGAGGGGTTCCATATTCCCACCCGTGACCAGGGCTCCGTAGTCACGCCAGATGACGCCACACAGGATGTGCAGCGCGGTGTGAGTGCGCATCAATTGATAGCGGCGCTCCCAATCCAGAACACCCTTTACCAGCGAGCCTGCTGGCGGCGGCTCGCCCCCCAGGGTATGCCACACGGTATCGCCCTCTTTCCTGACCTCGATCACCTGCGCCTGGCCCTTATTCCAAGACAATGTACCGGTGTCGGACGGTTGCCCGCCGCCGGCAGGGTAAAAAACCGTGCGATCCAGGGCCACCCGATTCCCGTCCACTGCCGTGACCCGCGCCTCAAACTCCTTAAGATAGCTATCGGTCTGATAGAGCAACTCCGTCATGAGCGTGCCTCCCTGCCTGCATCCAGCTACAACTCGCACCACATGCTATCCATGTAATCCTGGCAGCCCATAGCCCGCCAGAACGCTTGTGAAATCGGATTGTTGTGGGCCACGCGCAATTCAACATGATCAGCGCCACGTTGACGAAACCATTCCTTGAGCGCGGCGAACATCCGCTGCCCTACCCCTTTTTGGCGCCACTGGGGGGCTACGCAGATGTCAGAAACAAAGCCATAAAGGGGCGGCAAAAGCACCGGTGGGTTCTCGCGCAGCATACCCACGATGTAGCCCACAATCCTTCCCCCAACCTCGGCCACCAACACGCAGTTGTCCTCGTCCCGCATCCAAGATGAAATCGTTTTGGCCCAATAGGCCTCCCCATCTGGAGCCGGGCGGAAACGCGGGTCCAGCGCGGCGTGAAAACTCATCATCTCATTCCACAGCGGCAAAATATCCGGCACGTCTGCTTCCGTAGCTTGCCTGACAGTTATTGCCATCATAAGGGTCTCTGGAATCAAAAAGCTCCCATCCCTAAGGGACGAGAGCTTGAATCAACGATCAAAACACTCCCGCGGTACCACCCTTGTTGGCGTTTCCGCCCACTCTGTGGGGTACGTGCTCATACCCCCGTCCGGGTAACGACGGACGAGTCCGGCCAAGTCTACTGAGCTAGGTGGCTAGGTGGCTAGCTGTTCGGTTGGCAGCTCCGGAGGGATTTTCAGCCCGCTTCACACACCCGGCTCTCACCTATCCCGGGCTCTCTGCGTGTTACATCGAGCTTACTCGTCTCCATCATCGCTTTTCATCGGCGGTTATGATAACACAGAACGCGCAAACTGTCAAACTTTAGTGGCCCAGGGCACGCACGCTTTCCTTGCGTGGTTGCAGGCGCAGGTTGTACCCCGCAAAACGGCTTAATAACGCCCGTACCTGACCACGGAGGGCCTTCATGCGCGCATCTTTGGCTTTCCATGCCCCGGCAACCTGGTTGATGACCAATGCACTATCGCCGCGCACCTCGACGGTGAAACCAGCCGGGTCCTGCCCGGCCTGCTGGATACGGGCAAGCAGGTCCTTAAGACCGGCGATGAGGGACTCGTACTCAGCCTCGTTATTGGTCATCTCACCGCCAAACTCCAACCGTACAATTTCCTGCCCACCATCCTGCCGACGAAGCAGGGCATAACTCCCGTACCCAGGCCCCGGGTTGCCCTGGGCGCCTCCATCGAATACCAGGATGTAATCAGGTTCAGTCACCGGCGGTGAGGCCGCGAACCCAGCCCCCAGCGCCAATTGGGCTGGACGCAAGGCCAGGGTATCCCCATATCTCCTGACCAGAGCAGTGAACAGCTTCTCCCGTTCCACATCCGGCAGCGACCCTATCGCTGCCATAAGGTCCTCTACCGCGTTCATCAGCCTGCTTTAGTGGCCTTTTCGGCCATCATGACATTGTACAGGTGCGCCAGGTTGGCCCGGTGTAGATCCTGAACCAGCCCATTAAGCGGGATGCGTGACTTGCCACACTTTTCAATGTCCACTTTGCGCAAAGCATCACGTGGCAATCCGGCTTCCACATGACGGCGCACGCGCTTGTAAATGGTCTGCAGATAAGAAACGCTGCTCGACAAAGCGTCGGGGATTTCACCACGGAGTAACACTTCGCCATGGCCTTGCACAATGTTCTCCAGGGGCAATTCCTGGATAACGCGCAGCGAGTCAATCATCTGTTGCCAGTCGCCCTCGACGATGAAAGGCACGGGCATTACCGTATCCCCGCCGAACAGCACCTTATCCTCTTTGACGTAGGCTACAATGCAATCGGCACTGTGCCCCGGCGTATGGATCAACTGGATCGTCTTGCCTCCCAGGCGAAACACCATCTGTCCTCGTTCAAAAACGATGTCCGGCACCCGCAGACGTACATCGGCCAATTCCGGGTTCTGCTCTTTGGCCTCTTCCAGACGTTGCTCACCGTTACGGAGCAAAGTATCCCGGCAAGCTGCATGGGCCACAATTTCGGCTTCCGGAAACAAGTAATTACCGTATACATGGTCCGCGTGGTAATGAGTGTTAATCACGTAGCGCGCCCCCTGAGGGCTTCGCCGCCGGACAAAGTCTACGATGGCCTGGGTCTCTTTGGGAAAAGGCAGTGTATCCACAACGATGGCCCCTTCGGTGGTGAGAATAACCCCTGCATTAACCTGAACATACATCTCACTGGTGAAAATGAAAATGTCATCAGAGACCCGCTCATTGAACATGAGCACCTCCCTGCAAGCAGTGAAAAATTTGATTGTCTTACAGTCCAGGATAACACAAAGCCCATTCCCTGTCAAGCGCAAAAAACCACCGAGCCTCGAAAGGCTCAGTGGTTCAAGGGTCCCCGCTGTGCCGTGTGCTTCGTAAATTTTGAACCTGCTCTCGCAGGTGGGAGCCTGTCTTCGGTTCAGCGCACCTTTGCAGGTTACCGCATCCCCTCCCCTAGAACTCGGCCCCCGATAATAGTAGGTGTTGGCCCAAAACTTAACCGCATCACGCACACAGCAGGGCAACCTGGTATTTATATACTACCACAAAATCCCTAAATGCGCAAGTAGACCTATTGTAGGGGGTGCGTTTCAGTTTCGGGGCAGGTTTGTCCCGTAACGGCCGACCGCTGCTGCGCCC
>JANLFX010000111.1 GCA_024653325.1 Anaerolineae bacterium | reverse complement strand
GAGGTCTCCGCGGCCAGGGCACAGCAGCAACTCGCCCCCAAAGTGAAATACACCCAATTAGATTTAAGGGCGCAGGCTGTGGGCCCTACTGAGCATTAGTGGAAAGTGGCAACCTGATGGTGAAAGTCGTGCCTACGTCTACTTCACTTTCCACCTCGATGGTACCATGGTGTTTGGTGATAATGTTGCGGCAAACGTACAGCCCCAATCCAGTACCTTCACCTTGGGGCTTGGTGGTGAAGTAGGGTTCGAAGATTTTGCCCAGGTTTTCGGCGGGGATACCGCAACCGGTATCGGCAAAGGAGATGAGCGCTTCATCGCCCACCCGGCACGTGCTGACGGTCAGTTTACCTTCGTAGGCGGTGGCCTGAACGGCGTTGACGATCAGGTTCAGGAAAACCTGTTCCATCTGTGCGGCATCAACGGACAGGGGAGGCAGGTTACGGTCGAAATGGCACTTCACGGTAATCCCTTTCCTGGAGAGCAGGTAACTGGTGAAGGCCAGGGTTTCCTCAAGCACCTGGTGGATGTCGGTACGCTCCCGTTTCAGCGGGGCCCGGCGCGAATATTCTAGCAAGTTCTGAGCCATCTCACCAATGCGCTTGCCCTGTTTGATGATGCGGGATAAATCCTCGGCGATCTCTCGATCCTCGGCCCCCAACTGGCGCTGTAACAGCGCGGCCTGCATGGTGATCACACTCAGCGGGCTTTTAATCTCATGTGCGAACTCGGCGGCCAATTGTCCCACCAGTGCCAGCCGTTCGGAGCGGGTCAGTTGTTCCTCAAGCTGTTCCGCCCTTTCCAGGGCCGGGCGTTGCACCTCTTCCAGCCGTTTGAGTTTGGCTTCCACGGCGATCAATAAATCCTCACGTTCAAAAGGCTTGACCAGGTAATCGTCGGCGCCTAGCTGTTTGCCCAGGCGTATGTCCTCTTTCGCCCCCTTTGCAGTAAGGAAAATGAAGGGGATCGTTACCCACTCCGGTTTTCCGTGCACCGCCTCATAGAAATCATACCCGTTCATCTGAGGCATCATGATGTCCGAGACAATCAGATCAGGCTGTTGTTTCTGGAGTATGTTTAGGGCTTCCTGCCCGTTGCCGGCGGTTAATACTTCATAACCTGCTACTTCCAGGATGTCGGCAATACCTTCCTGGACTGCCGGATCATCTTCCACGACCAGGATTAACTTGGCACCCATCCGGCTTACTCCTTTTGATCCAGGTTCAGCAAGCGTCTTACTACGTCGGCCAGGACTTTGCCAGAGAACGGCTTGGTCAAGAATTCGTTGGCCCCCATGGTGATCGCCCGTTCGCCCCTGGCTTCCTCCCACCCACTGAGTACTAGGACGGGCAAGTCTTGGGTTTGGGGATCGCTGCGTAATCGTTTGAGCACCTGATAGCCGTCCATGCCGGGCATAGACAAATCCAGAACCAGCAGATCCGGTTTGCGGGAGTTGATACAGTTCATCGCCTCCAACCCATCCCGCACTACCTCGACCTGGAACTCCGCTGTGCTCAGGAAACGCCCTACTATCTCACCGATGACCGGATCATCGTCGGCTACGAGGATGATGGGTTGTTTGGCAGGGATGGCACTGGGCACCGGCAAAAGGACAGTGAACGTGCTGCCCACCCCTTCCTCGCTCTCCACGAAAATATGCCCATTGTGCATTTCGAGTATTTCTTTGACGATGGGCAATCCTAATCCGGTACCTGGAATCCCCAGATCTTCCACCTTGCCCCGATAGAAACGGTCGAAAATGCGTTCCCGGTCCTCTTCGGGGATGCCGATTCCAGTGTCTGATACGCAGATTGCTATCCACATCCCATCGCGCACCCCTCCCAGGGGCAGTATCAGGTTTTTTTCTTCACCCTCTACCGGATAAGCCACGCCCTGCCTGACCCGTACTTGAAAAGCAGAGACCCGCACCCGTCCTCCCTCCATGGTGTAGTTCAGGGCATTGGAGACCAGATTGGTCAACATCTGGACAAGCTGATTGCGATCGGCTTCTATGAGGGGCAGGGACGGTGATACTTGAGCTTTGAGGTCAATGGCTTTACTTTCAGCCCGTGGTTGATGGATACTGAGCACGCTTTCCACAATTTCGGCTATCTCCACCGGGGCCCGCTGTGGTGGCGTCTCCCTGGCCTCCAGTCTGGAAAGGCTGAGGATGTCCTCGATGAGCATGGTCAGGCGATTGCTTTCCCGCTCGATAATCTCCAGATAGCGGGCTTGCTTTTCCGGCTTCCCACTTTTGAGCAAAGAAACGTACATTTTGATGTTGGTCAGCGGTGTGCGCAGCTCGTGGGAGACATTAGAAACGAACTTGGATTTGAGCCGGTCCAGTTCGCGCAGACGGGTGATGTCCCGCAACACGGTCACCGTGCCCATTACGTGCTGTTCTTCACTGAGAATAGGTGCAGAGTGAGCTTGTAAAGTGAGCTTTTCCAGTTTCTGATAAAGTTCACAGCCAGTGCATTGACCATTGGCCAATCCTCCGCCAGCGGGTAAGTGTGAGTCCAAACATGCTACACCTGGGACAAGCCAGCATTGGAGTTCTGGGTGGCCCCAGGCTGGACAATCTTCGCGGCTACACCGGAAATATTTCCAGCATGGGACGTTCAGTGTCTGTTGCGGGCGGGGTGTTTCCAGTTCCAGGGTGATAGCCTCGGCAGGCCGTTGAGAGATCTTTTGAGCCAACGAGCGGAGGATGCCAGAGGGTGTATCGTCTGCGGCGATGGGTCTACCTCTCAGATCTTCCAGGCGGAAACCCAACAGTTCCTCGGCGCGGGGGTTGGCCATTCTTATACGCCCATGTCCATCGGTGACGATCAACCCGTCGGCCACACTGTTCAGGATGGCCTCGATCTCACGGTTGGTCTTTCGCAGTTGCTCGCTGATCTCCCGCTGGGCACGCTCTCTCTCAAATAACTCCTCGATGGCCAGGTTCAAATCCCGTGTGCGCTCGGCGACCCGCGTTTCCAGCTCTTCGGCGTGGTTTTGCTCTGCCTTGTATAGCGTCGCGTTCTCAATGGCCACTCCCACCGAGGCAGCAATTGAGGTTAACAAGTCCAGGTCCTCGTTAGTGAACTGGCCGCCAATCTTGTTCAACACCTCGATGGCCCCAATGGTTTGCCCGCGAACGATCAGCGGCACGCACAGGATGGAACGAGTGACAAAGGACATCTGCTTATCCACTTTAGGGTAGAAACGAGGGTCCTGGGACGTGTCGGGTACGATTAAAGGTTGGCCCTGTCGCACGACTGCGCCCACCACTCCTGTGCCGGCGGGTACTCGCAGGTTGGATATTTTCTGCCATTCATCGTGCTGCAGAGAGACGCGGAAAACCAGGTCGCCGGTTTCTTCATCCACCAGCAACACCGAGCCGGCCTCCACGTTGAGAATCTGATTGACGCCTTCCATGGTGCGGGCCAGTAAACTGTCCAGGTCCAAGGTAGAAGTGACCGTTCGTCCGATTTCATTGAGGGTAGCCAGTTCCTGAGCGCGCCGGGTGGCAGCCTGGTAATGCTGCGCATTTTCTAAGGCGACGGCCGTGTGATGCGCAAAGGTTGTCACCTCTGGTACGTCAGCCTCGGTCAGGAAGGGGGCAGTGAGCATGAGAAGGCCATAAGCCTTGTTGCCGATGAACAGCGGAGTGCATATCCAGGGCCAACAGCCTGAGGACTCGCTGGCCCACGGTGGTAGCTGGGTGGCGACTTCAGCGCTATCAATAAACACCGTTTGGGCGTCGGCTAGGGCCTGCTGAAAGGCGGGCACTGAGTCCAGGGGAAATTGTGTGCTGGCAGGTAGCCCGCTTTGTGGCGCCTCAACATTGGCCTGCTGGTCGGGTATCAGGGTGAGAGGGCTCAATGTAAGATGTTGGCCATCTTCATCCAAAGTAGCGATACCTGCCTTGATGTCTGCTTCGCCTAACTTGCGGCTCATGGCTGCGAATATATCTTGTGGAGTGTATGCCCGCTGCATAGCCAGAATAGCGGCATTCAGCGCTTGTGACAGGCGTTCGGCGCGCTTGCGCTCCGTGACGTCGCGCATGTAAAGGCAACTTACTGCCTGTCCCTCTTTGACGCGCGTGGAAGTGATTTCTATCTCTCGCCTCTCGCCGTCCTTAGTGTTCAGGGTGATCTCATAGCGAGCAGAGGGGGTATCGCTTATCTGGTGGTGGATCAAAGCAACGAGCTTGTCGTGGAAATCGGCGGGGAAAAGGCAACGAACGTCCAGTCCCACCATTTTTTCCAGGGGATGGCTGGTGAATTCGGCTGCTAGCGGGCTGGCAAAGGTTATGCGCAGTTGCTGGTCAATCAGAAGTATCGCCTCATGGGAGAATTTAGCCAAGGCCTTATAGCGTTGCTCGATTCGTTCCAGGGAGATTCGCAGGCATGTGCTTTCGAGGGCCGAGCCTAACTGCTGGCCTATAGCGGTCAGAAAGCCAAGGTCTGCTGCGCTGAACCGGCAAGGTCCCTTCCCCAGGGCAGCGAGCAATCCTTGGAGATAGCCATGCGCCAGTAGGGGAATGCCCACATAGCACTGCCAACCTGAGGCAATCAGCGGGGTCAACTCAGGATAAAGAGAGGTGTCTTCGACGATTAGTGGAGTGCTAAGCTGGGCAGCCAGGTGCTCTCGTCGGGTTTGGAAGTCTACCGTTTGCCAATCGGCCAGAGCATCTGCTGGCACTTTGTGAAGGGCGGTCGTGTGCAACGTGGTTTCCGCCTCATCCCTGAGCATCAACCAGCCGGCTTCCATGTTCAACACATCCTCCAGCACGTGGGCAAGGATGTGCTGCAACTCCGCTGTCGGGTCTGGCGATGAACCCATTGTTTGAATGATGGCGTGGAGTGTGGCCCACCTGTCTTTTGCCCTGTCTGTTTGATAGGCAGACAGTGAGTCGCTCATCCGCGTACAGCCCTCCGGGACGGTTCGGCAGCGGTCTCCGAGCCGTCAGCCTGACGTATCGGCAGGATCACGGTGAACGTGCTGCCCACTCCTACCTCACTTTCTACGACAATGCGCCCTCCGTGTGCTTCTATGATTCCGCGGGCAATAGGCAGTCCCAGGCCTACGCCTTGCTGTTCCAGTCGCGCCCGGTCCACTTGATAAAAACGTTCGAAGATTTTGGGTATTTCGGCGGCGGGCAAGCCAATTCCCGTGTCCTTGATGGCCACGTGCACCTCACCCTGGTCAGCCCAAGCCTGGATAGTAACCCGTCCTCCATCCCGTTTAGAGAATTTGATGGCGTTGCTCAACAGACGGCCCAGGGCATTGGCGAGATATTGAGCGTAACCTTGCACTCGTGGCAACGATGGGTCAATGTTCAGCTCGATAGTGACCTGGCGCTCGGCTGCTGCCTGTTGATAATCGGTGACCAGAGTGCGCAAGATGAATCTCAAGTCTATCGGTTCACAGGCAGCTTCGATCGTAGCGGCTACTTCTCCTGTGTCAAGGGTAACCAAAAAGACGAAATCCTCCACCAGATTGCCGATGCGGTCACCGCCACTGCGGATGGCCTCCAGGGCCTCGTGCACGATTTCGGGTTGCATCAGAGCGGTATTTTGAAGGAGCAGGCTGGTATATCCCTTGATGTACGTCAGTGGGGTACGCAATTCGTGGGGCAGGGCATCGAGAATGGCTTTGCGTAGTTCGTCCTTCTCTGCCTCAGTTGCAGCGCGAACTTCGGCCATGCGTTTGAGGCGAGCTTCCACTGCGGTCAGCAGATCCTCGGTCTCGAAAGGCTTCGTCAGGTAATCATCCACACCCAGGCGTTTACCTTGGAGAATATCCGTCCGTTCCCCTCGTGCGGTGAGAAAGATGAAAGGCACCAGTGTCCAGCGGGGATTGCGACGCACGGCTTCGTAGAATTCGTAGCCATCCATGGTTGGCATGGCTATGTCCGAGAGGATCAAATCCGGCACCAGGGACTCCAACACCTGCAAACCATCGGCGCCATCCTTTGCCGTCCACACTTCATAACCGTGCATTTCCAGGGTATCCTGGATGCCTTCTCTCATGTGAGTGTCATCTTCTACTACCAGAATACTCCAGGTCATTCCTACCTCCTTGGCTCTCCAGACTGGCCATGGCGCGATGTTTTCTGGGTCTGCCAGGTGGTACAGCACATACGGCTGTAATGAGCCTAAAGCAGCCAGTATACCTGCGCTTTCTACAACAGGGCAGAGCGTGCCTTATATCTACGCCTCGGGTGATGAGTCAGTGTGGCCGTCATTAGGTTTGGCGGTAGAGTCTATGTGCTGCAATAGCCAGCTGTCAATGAGGTCTTTGCGGAAGCGCCAATGGGCTCCTATTTTCGCTGCTGGTAACTCGCCGCGCTGGGCCATGTGATAGATCTTGGCCCGGCTCATCTTCAGGTATTCAGCCAGCTCATCAACGGTGAGAATTTCGGACATGGTTCTTCCCTTCTTGGTATAGAGTCAGCCTGGAACTCGTTGATTGAAGTTCGCAACCCGGTGCTTTAGGCATTGAGCAAAATCTAAGATATGTGCGAATTCGGGTCAGTTGTCAATTATTATTATATATTATAAACCAGTATTAGTCAACCGCCGAATCAGATGCTTGGTCTGCGCCTGTAGTGTGTGTCCGCAGCATGTCTACTCAGGAGATCGGCGATTACTTTTGGTAGGTCCGTGGGATTGAACGGTTTGCTTATATAAGCTGCGAATCCTGATTCAGTCGCGTGCTGAATATCCTCTGGCGTAGTACTGGCCGTCAAGGCGATTACCGGGATTGCCCGTGTTTCGACCCGGCGCTTAAGCTCCTTTGTAGCCATGTATCCATCAATATCAGGAAGCTGGATATCCATCAAAATCAAGTCAGGGCGCTCACGGATGGCCAAATCAATCCCTTCCTGGCCATTCTCAGCCATGAGTAATTCGTATCCCTGGGGCTTAAGAACAACTTCAATCAACCGCCGGTTGAACAGGGCATCATCCACCAGTAGTATTTTCTGACGAGACACTTTTCCTCCTTAAAAAGCCTTTCACCGAGTTGGGACTGCCGATGTCTTTGAGCGTTGTTTATCTGTAGCCATCGAGTAAGCGCTCTACTTTGTTACACAACATGGGACGGCTCACGGGCTGGTAGAGGCAATCGTCCGCGCCGTTTTCAATTTCTGCTGCCTGGGACGAGCTTGCGATCAGAAGAATTTTGAGAGGTTGAAACAATGATCTGCTCTTCATAACCCGGCAGAAGTCGGGAACGCGCGAACCTGCCAGGTTCGCATCCAGAATGATCAGCTCAGGTTTGAACATGGCCAACTGCAGGCCAGCTTCGATGCTATCGGTGGCAGTAATGACCTGATATGGACTCTCGCTTTCCTGCAGGCTTTTCACGATAAATCCGACCATCTGCGGTTCATTGCTCACCAGCAGCACCCTGTGAGCGTGATCGCTGAAAAAATCGTTGCGAATGGGCATCCCACTTTCTTTGAGGAAAGCGAGAAAATCACCTTTGCGAATGCGGTAATGGCCCCCTGGCGTGGTATAAGCTTTCAGTTTGCCATTTCTGATCCAGCGGAATACCGTTACCGATGATACCTGGCAGTAGCGGGCTACATCCCCTGTGGTCAGTAAATCATCGTCCATTTGGTGACCTCCAGTTTGATCGCGTGTTGAAGGAGGCATAGTGATGTGCTTTCCTTAATGTTAGTAACCAATGCAACCCTTGTAGCATTATAGCAGAGAACGCCAAGGCTTTGTGTAAATCGCCCGTAAAACGCTGTGAATTTTTTGTAAAAACTGAAGGTGCCCTTATGAATCAGACTTTGCTTGCACACCCGTTGATTGTGTAGTATAATTTTAAAAACTGTGCACGGAATTTCACAGATACTGCGATCTCCTTGATAGAGTGAGGTCGCAACAACAAATCTCAAAGGAGAGAGAATAATGACTGAAGAACTGAATCCCTTCAAAATCGCTCAACAGCAGTTGGACGAGGCGGCCAAAATTCTCAAATTAGACCCGGCCACCCATGCCTTGCTCCGCGAACCGATGCGCGAGCTCCATGTGACCTTTCCGGTGAGGATGGATGATGGCAGTGTGCGGATATTTAAAGGCTTCCGAGTCCAGTACAACGACGCTCGTGGACCGACAAAAGGTGGCATTCGCTTCCATCCCGATGAGACTATTGACACTGTACGTGCTCTGGCTGCCTGGATGACCTGGAAAACCGCAGTGGTGGACATTCCTTTAGGTGGGGGCAAAGGCGGTGTGATCTGCAACCCCAAGGAAATGTCACAAGCGGAACTCGAGCGCCTGAGCCGGGGCTACATTCGTGCCCTGGCCCATTACATCGGCCCGGAGACCGACATTCCGGCTCCGGATGTGTACACTAACCCGCAAATCATGGCCTGGATGATGGACGAGTACAGCATCATCACCGGTTATAATGTGCCCGGTGTGATCACTGGCAAGCCCCTTCCCTTAGGCGGCTCTGCGGGCCGGGGTGATGCGACGGCCAAGGGCGGTATGTACTGCATCCGGGAGGCAGCCAAAGTGTTAGGCATTGACCTGACCCAGGCAACTGTGGCTATACAGGGTTACGGCAATGCTGGTCAGTTTGCACACAAACTGATCACCAGTATGTTCGGCTCCAAAGTGGTGGCTGTGTCCGATTCCAGGGGTGGAATCTACGATCCGAAGGGGCTGGATTTCGAGGCAGTGGTCGCTCACAAGGAAAAGACTGGTGCGGTCAAGGGGTTCCCTGGCGCGAAGGAGATTACCAACGAGGAATTACTGGAACTGGAAGTCACCTTGCTAATTCCTGCTGCTTTGGAGAACCAGATTGGCGCGTGGAATGCCGGCAACATCAAAGCTAGGATTCTGGCGGAGCTGGCTAACGGTCCTACTACCCCTGATGCCGACGAGGTCCTTTTCAACAACGGGGTCTTTGTCATTCCCGACTTCCTGTGTAACGCTGGAGGGGTGACCGTATCCTACTTTGAGCAGGTGCAAAACGCCTATGATTACTACTGGACGGCCGAGGAAGTATACGAACGGCTGGACCAGAAGATGACAGCTGCTTTCCATGCCGTGCATGAGATGGCTAAGAAATACGGAGTCCACAATCGCACTGCTGCATACCTGGTGTCCGTCAGCCGGGTGGCCGAGGCCTGCAAGTTGCGCGGTTGGGTCTAAATCCCACAAGTCTGATAAATGTAGTAGGGGGCGACCAACCGGTCGCCCCCTACTGTGGAAATAAATGGTTCACTATCGCTTAGAATCAATCGGAAAAAATTGGGTAGCGGCTAGATATTCGCCATGATCTGGCTGAACACGTCACCGATTGCGGGGCCCAGTAACCGCAGGACGACGATCACCACGATAGCGACCAATACCAGGATCAGAGCGTACTCGACCAGACCCTGGCCTTCCTCACGCGGCAAGTACATCATGTGTTTTCACCTCCTTCCATATGGTAGATTAGAGGGACCTTATTGTCATTATACACCACAATGCCCCCTTTTTCAATATACATGCGTAAAGATTGCGTGAATTTCCCGTGGACATTTTATACCCATGACTGAACTTGTCAGACGTGAACGATATAAAAAGCGTAGAGCCTCTTTGCGAGGCTCTACGGCAAATGAATGGTTCACTATCGCTTAGAATCAATCGGAAAAGAAGTGGAGGGGGTTAGATACCCGCCATGATCTGGCTGAACACGTCACCGATTGCGGGGCCCAGCAGCCGGAGGACGACGATCACCACGATAGCGACCAGCA
The DNA here is from genome assembly GCA_024653325.1 of Anaerolineae bacterium. Classification (GTDB taxonomy): domain Bacteria; phylum Chloroflexota; class Anaerolineae; order JACIWR01; family JACIWR01; genus JACIWR01. Next base: position 2,921 of record JANLFX010000111.1, on the reverse strand, counting down.
CCAGGATCAGAGCGTACTCGACCAGACCCTGGCCCTCCTCACGCGGCAAGTACATCATGTGTTTTCACCTCCTTCCACTGTTAGATTTGATAAGCCTTTTCACAAGAACTATAGCCATTATACACCGGAACAGATTATTTTTCAATAACATGCGCGTAAAGACGACGTGAATTTCTAGTAGAGGATTTGTAAAGGGTGAACAGGGTGCTGGAATTGGAACTCACCGGTATCGCTCACGGCGGTGATGCGTTGGGCCGCTATGAAGGGCAGGCAATCTTTGTGCCTTATGGTATACCCGATGAGAAAACCTCAGTGGAAATTATTGAGGATAGGGGCCGTTGGGCACGGGCTCGCTTGGTGGAAGTGCTACGCCCTTCGCCCCACAGGGTGAACCCGCCATGTCCCTACTTTGGGCAGTGTGGGGGATGCCAGTGGCAACACATGGACTACCAGGCCCAACTGGTTTACAAAAGAATTATCGTGAGCGAGCAACTTCACCACCTGGGGGGACTGGAGGACTTCCTGGTTGAGCCCACATTACCCAGCCCGGACATCTGGCATTACCGCAATCACGCGCAGTTCGCTCCCAGCCCTGACGGCGGTCTTGGTTTCAGGTCGTCTCGTAGCAGGCAAGTAGTGCCCATCACTGAATGTCTACTACTCCATCCCCTGCTCTCCGATTTGTTCTCGGCCCTGGATCTGGCTCTCCCTACCCTGGAACGGCTTGCTCTCCGCGCCGGGGTGCGTTCTGGTGAAACTATGTTAATATTTGAGACGGTGGATGATGAACCCCCTGAAATCGAGGTGGATATCCCTGTCTCCTGTGTGCTTTTGCTCAAGGATGGCACGCCAGTCAATCTTGTCGGTCGCAACCACTTTGTCGAACTATTGGGCCATCGCCGATTCCGGGTGTCTGCGCCCTCCTTCTTCCAGGTGAACACTGCTCAGGCGGAGCAGTTGGTAGAAACCGTGGCTGCTCTGTTGCAACTCAGTAAAGATGAGACCTTGCTGGACGTTTATTGTGGCGTGGGCACTTTCGCCCTCAGCTTAGCCGAGCAAGCGTACAAAGTTATTGGGGTAGAAGAGAACCCTTACGCGATTGAGGATGCTATTTTGAACGCGGAAGGGGTTTCTAACGTGGAGTTTATAAAGGGTCAGGCAGAAGTGATGCTCCCCGCTCTTGATTTAGCGGTGAATGCCGCAGTGCTCGATCCACCGCGCCAGGGTTGTCACCCGCAGGCATTACAGTCGCTGATGGATCTGGCCCCAGAGCGCATTGTGTATGTTTCCTGTGACCCGGCTACCCTGGCCCGCGATGCTCGCCAACTGATCGCTGGCGGTTATCATCTTATTAAAGTGCAGCCGGTGGACATGTTCCCGCAAACGTATCACATCGAAACTGTAAGCCTCTGGTCCAGATAAAGCCTGTGCTGGGGTGTATCATGAGCATAAGGGGCATCATTCTGAAATCCGGCTATTGTTTGCACCGCCACAGGATCGGCCCCATTCCCGTGGGCTATGCGCCGCTCGTCCTGGCCGTTGTGGTCCTGATCGCGGCGATTATCCGCCTGTGCCCCTGGCAATGGGCAGTGGGAAGTGCTGTAGGGGCCGGAGTGTTGGCTTTAGCCGTGTGGCTTGTAGGGCGGCAGGGGTTCCTGATTTTTCGTCCCAAAAACTTTGCCCCCATGCAGGTCGAACCGCTGCAAGTGGATGAGAAAATCCCCGGTCGGGCTACAGGGTACTTCGAGGTGGGGGGCAAACGCCGCTATTTTGTTGAGGCAAGAACTTACTTTTCCACCGTGGAAACGCGGGAGCACATTCTCATGGCCTATATTCCGTACACCCGCTTTTTACTGGTGGCCACCTCGCCACGTGATGAGGTAGGGTGGTGGTATATTTTCTTCCAGCCGGGTATGCTGCGAGCTGTGCAATCGGGTGAAATCTACTTCGGGACGCGGGCCCGGCCTGCATTGCGAGTAACTTACCAACCGGACAATTCGTCGCCACAGACCGTGTATCTGTCCTGCGACGATGTAGAATCACTACATCGTATTCTTAATGATCTGCGGCTAGACGCGGACCTGGGCTGAGACAGCATTTTTGCCGCCTGAGTCTGCAATGAGTTGCCGGGCCCAGTCCTGACGATCGAGCCGCATCTCGTAAAAGAGAACCAGATTTCTGTTTCCCTCCCTGATGAAAAAGTGACGGATGTCCCGGTACTTCTCATCCTGCAGAAAAGCCAGCCGCGCGTCAGGGCCGGCATCTCGGTACTCCTCGCCGATACGGCGGAAGCCGCATTTTTCGTAGCAGCGTATGGCCCGGCGATTGGGGGCAGCTACGTCCAAATAGAGAGTAGCAAAAAGTAGTTCTCCAAAGAAGTAGTATAGAAAAGTGCGGATGGCATCGGTGCCATAGCCTTGCCCCACCCAGTCCGCACCGATAGTGATCCCCAGGCGAGCCGAACGGTGGCCGTCAATCTCGCGTAAACTGAGCCGACCGACAACTTGTCCATTCAAATCCTCGATGGTGTACCAGCGGCGATCAGAATCATCAGGATATGATGTGTTCCGAAGGCTATTCCGTTTCGGGTTTTGGGATGGAAGGTTGTAGATAAAACATAACGGATCGTCAAAGGGCCGCCACGATCGCATGGTCTCCCAATCCTCACGCACCTGCGAGCGGACGATGACCTTCTCCCCTTGAAGCCTCATGGCCCTGTCCCCCTGAATGATCTGCCGCCGATTATAATCCTGTTCATTCAAAGGGGCAAGTCCTGGTGATGAAGATCATGCGGCTGATGCCGGAAGATGAGGGCGATGGAGGTTTTGAAATTCGCAGTCCATTGTTGCGCAAATCAGCGCTTAAAAACTCCAGTTTCCAACTATCTTCAGGTGACCTCCTGGAGAGCAGCTAGCCACTGT
>JANLFX010000110.1:2593-12760 GCA_024653325.1 Anaerolineae bacterium | reverse complement strand
TACCTTCTGTCAAGTCGAGTTTCCCCCTGACTTGACACGTTCATAGAAATCTCCTTTCCTCACTTCAGTATACCACCCCTTTCCACCACCTGCAATAGAACCCCTGCCCGGAAATCTTGGAACTTATTCCAATGCCTCCTCCCCCCTTTCATGGTATCATGGAGACAACGGCGGGCCATTCGCCATCCGCCATCAGCCATTCACTATTCGCCAAAATAACGCCCAAACTTCTCGCGCAGGAAATAGTAGCTAAGCCGCTGATCGTCCGGCAGTTCCCAGACATTGCGGCACACGCCCAGGATAACCGTTTTATGAGCATGGACCGTTTTGACCGTCACGCACAATCGCTCGGCCACCTCCTGCAGACTGCAGCCGGCGGCCAGGGCCTGCAACACCTCCCTCTGGCGCGGCGTCAACTGCTCCACCACCGCCTCACACCGCGCCTGCTCCGCCTGATCCAGCCAGCGGGTCTGGGCGGCGATCACCTGCGCGGGCGTCGCCTGGGCCAGCGCCCGCAACGCCGGAAAGTACGCCCCCCAGGGCACCATCGGCACCTGGATCAACCGCACCCCGTCATCCGGCCCGGCATGCAAAATCGCCCCGTCTCGCGCGCGGGCCAGGAACTCGCGCGGCGTGTACATGTGCCAGACCCGATCGTAATGGTCGAAAATCAACGTCGCCACCGACAGCGCCAACAGGCCGATCATCCGCCGGCCCCCGGCCAGGCAGAGATGCATCCGCCATCCCTGCGACTTGAGGCCAGCCATCAACTCGTGCACCGCCTGCCATGTCGCCACCGCGTCTGCCTCCTGCCGTATATCCAGCAGCGGCCGCTCTCCATCGCGGACCACCACGTGGCGGAAGCGACAGAAACGATGCGCATGGGCATAGAAATCGTTGGCGAACTCTTGCCACAGTTGAACCAACGCCCGCTGCACCCGCTCGTCCTCCGGCGAAAGATGCAGCACCACCACCTGTTCGATCTCCTCACCCTGGGCCAGCAACGCATCCAGGGCAAAAGTGACCACCTGCGCCTGCCCCCCCATGGTGCTGAGCAATACACTGCGGAAACCTTTCATACGCATCCTTTCCAAGAGGTGTACTGATGGAACTCTTTCCCGCTGTACTGATCGGCGGCCCACCCCATGTGGGCAAATCAGTCCTGGCCTACAGTCTGACCCACGCCCTCCGCGAGCGAGGCGTACAACACTATGTCTTGCGTGCCTATCCGGATGGCGAGGGGGACTGGGCTAACGAAAGTGACCAGAAACTGGTGCGGCGCATCCGGGTCAAAGGGCAGGGAACCCCCCACTGGGTGAGCCGCATCTGTCGCGACATCGCCGCCCGCCACCTCCCCCTGATCGTGGATGTCGGTGGCTGCCCAACTCCCGACCAGGAGCGCATCTTTGACCATTGCACTCACGCCATCCTGCTCACCAACGATGCCACTGCTCACCGTGACTGGGAAGCAATGCTCGCCCGCCACGGGCTGATCGTCGTGGCTGACCTGCATTCCCAACTACACGGCCCAAGTCTCGTCACCGATGCTGACCCTCTTCTGCGCGGCGTCATCACCGGCCTGGAACGAGGTGCAACTGCCACCGGCCCCGCTTTCGACGCCCTGGTCGAGCGGGTGGCCCGCCTCTTTGCCTACGACCCCGCCGAACTGCGTCGCGCCCACCTGACCACCGCCCCGGCTGAGACCACCGTGGACCTGGACCGCCTGGCCCACACCCTTAGCGTCCCTTTCGCTGGCGAAAAGGCGCTCTGGGCCCCCCACCACCTACCGGCGGTGTTAGACTACCTGCCAGAAAACACCCCCCTGGCTATCTACGGCCGGGGCCCCAACTGGCTCTATGCGGCCCTGGCCTGTCTGGCCTTTCCGGCACCTCTCCACCAATTCGATGTCCGTCTAGGCTGGATCACCCCGCCCACCCTGCTCCTGGGCTCGCCCTCTGATACACCTTTACAGGCTCACCAGCAATCCGGGGCCAATTACACCCAACTGACCTTCACCATTCCCACAGCCTACCTGGATTACAGCGAAACCCCAACAGTGACCGTTCCCCCAATTCAGCCAGAACAGGGCCTGATCTTGAGCGGCAAGCTCCCTTTGTGGTTGTGGACGGCGCTGGCCATTACTTATCGGAATGCTCTCTGGCTGGCCGTTTATCAGCCCCAACTGGGGAACCAGGCCGTCGTGGTTTTCTCTCGTATTCCCAGAATATTGCCCGGCCACCTGGTGGCTACTTCTGAGAATCTGTAACGCCCAGGGAACCGACAGCGCAATAAATAAGCGCCTATCAGTAACGCGGCATTCATGCCGCTGATTGGCGCTTATCTGTGATCCGGTCTTCACCTGGGGGGCAGACACATGACACTTTAACACTCCTGGCCAATGGATGCCATGCCGTAGTGACTGGCGGACTCGACTCACCCCCTATAGTGAAAGTATATCACAAAACGTAATGGTTAGCAAGCTGAAATGCACAACACGCCTATCGCTATCCCCACCAAAGTGAGCAGGCTGATCGCCGCTCCCACCTGGAGCGCACGTGGCTGGTAACGGAATTCAATGATGTGAGACCCGGCAGGAACCCGCACCGCCCGGAACAGCACATCTGCGCGCCGGATGGACACCTGCTGGCCGTCCAGCGTCGCCTGCCAGCCGGGATAGTAGGCATCGGTCAGCACCAGGTATCCCTCGCTCTCCGCATCCACCTCGACGACGACCCGCTCCGCCGAATACACCGCAATTCGCACCCGGTCCGCGCTCGTGTCAGTGGCGGATAAAGCAGGCACTTCCCGGCCCGTTTCTGCTGCCAGCAGGACTTCCTGCCCCGGGTCGAATCCGGCGTCGGCCATCGCCGCCAGCGCCGTCTCGTCGTTCTCCACCACGCGCGCCCGGTGAACGAGAAAAGCGCGCGGCAGGTTGTCCAGGTTCTCGTATATCTTCACGTCGCCGGAATGCACCAGCCGGAATCGGCCCGAGGTGGAGACGATGGCCGGTTCGCTGGCTCCGGTCCGCGCGTCAATCAGGCTCAAGCCGCGTACATGAAGTCGCCCTACAGTGGCCAGGTAACGGATGGTGATCTGGCGGAGAGCGGTGGCCGGCCCCAGTTCCAGACGGGTGATGTAATCGTTGCCGGCGGGATTGTCCCGCCAGTGATGCCCTACCCGCGCCTGTTGGTGAGCCTCGTCGCCGGTGTACAACCCCTCGGCGGTGTCAGAGCCGGCGCGGAGCAGGTGGCGTTGCTCTTGACCGTCGGCATCGGTGACCAGCACCTCGGCCACTGGTGTACCATCGGACAAGCTACCCCCGCCCTCCAGATACGAGACCAGGCCCAGCGAGGTGGCGGCCAGCGGTGGCAGGTCGCCGACCGTTACCTCAGGCACAGCCTCCTGACCCAACACGGCCTGGAATTCCAGGTCGTAGAACACGTTGTCAATCCACACATCGTACACCTTATCGGTGATCACGTATTTGACATTGAGCAGGGCCAGCAGGCGCGCTGGCGGCACTTGAGTCAATTGTTCGCGCAGGCGGCCATCGGCGGAGAGCTGCTCCGCGGGCAAAAAGAGCCGCTGCAAGGTCACATAACGGCGCAGGGGAAGCGCGCCGCCGTCGTACCCGTCCACACTGGGGATGCGGTACAGGAGCGGGAGGTTGGGGGCCAGAATCTCCTTGCGCTTGGCGGCCACCACATAGTCATAGATGGCCCGTTCCGGCAACTGCCCGGCGAACATCTGCTGTATCTCCGCCAGATCGCCGGGATCGTAGGTGATCCCCGATATGGAAAGAAAACGATACGGTTCGTCCCCTCGTTCGGCGGCCAGGATGTGGGCCGGAGCAGTACGCAAGGAAGTGAGGGCCTCCGGGGCAGTGGGATGATTATAGGGCAAAGCCCGACCAGCGACGAAAAGCTCCAGGCAGACCAGACCAAAGCACGCGGGCAACCAGATCCGCCGCCATTTTCGATTTGCGATTTGCGATTTGCGATTTGCTGATTCGCCAATTCGCTCCATCCCCACCCCGGACAACATTGCCCCGCCGAACGCATAAAGCAACATCCAGCGGGCCGGCGCGCGGAACAGACTGATGCCGGGTACCACCTTGTACAGCAGATAATAGACCGGGTTATATCCCCCCAGTGCCAGGAACAGGCCCAGCCCGATGAGAACGATGAGAGCGATCTTGCGCGGGTTGCGTCCATAAAATACGCCTACACCGGCCAGCAACAGGGGCAGGATCCCCAGATAAGCGACGAACTCGGTGAAAGCTTCACTGCCGAATACCTGGGAAAGGTCCACGCCGAAAGGTGGTAGCAGGGTGTAGGCCAGCAAGCGGGGTTTGAGCGAGAACGAGACTGCTTCGCGGTAGGGCAGACCTCCGGCACGCACCGAAAGCTGCGATAGCTCCCAGGTGGGCAGCAATTGTACCGCCGCCAATCCCAGGCCGAGGGCGATCATCAGAAACAGCACTCCCAGGTGCCGAACTGCTATCAAAGCGGTCGTAGTGGCGACTTTAGTCGCTTTCAGAACGACTGAAGTCGTTACTACGAATTTTTCGGATGGGCTCTTACTCGCTTCTCCAAAATGTCCGGTAGAGAATTCCTGTCTGAGTTCGGTGACCAGCGACACCAGCGCATACACCCCTAATCCCGCCAGGCAGATGTACGACGACTGCGTGTGCCCGGCCAGGAACTGCAGGCCGACCACCACCCCACCCAGCAGCACCGCCGCCCTTCCAGCCTGCCAGCCTTTCCTATACACCGCCTGATCATACAACAACAACAACAGCGGCAGCCAGGCCGAGACACTGAGCTGATTCACATGCTCCACCTGCGCGCTCAGAAATCCCCCCAGAGCGAAGACCGCCCCGGCCAGCAGTGCCGTCCAGGGCGAGAGCCGCAGTGAGGAACGGGCATACAGGTAAGCGAAAACCCCGGCCAGGGCCACGTGCAAGATGATTGACCATGACACCTGCCGGGCAGCGGACAGGCAGTTCAGCACCAGGTTCAACGGGTAAAGCACACCCGCCTGCGAATTGGCCAGGAAGGGCACCCCCATGAACAGGTATGGATTCCATAGCGGGAAACGTCCCTCCTGGATCACCTGGGCGGCGTAGGCGCGGTAAGGGTAGAAGTAGCCAAAAACATCCACCCCGGCCAGGATCAGGTTGGTGAAAGCCAGTTTCCAGAAAAAGACCAGGGTTAATGTGACCAGGGCCAGTAATGCACTCACGTCATTGCGAGCGAAGCGAAGCAATCTCCATGCTCCTGTCATTGCGAGCTGAAGCCGCGAGCGCAGCGTAGCGGGTAGCGAAGCAATCTCCCCCATAGCCGGGAGATTGCTTCGTCGGCCTACGGCCTCCTCGCAATGACAAGCATTGTCTGGATAGCGAAGCGAAGCAATCTCCAACTCACAACTCCTCATACAAGTCTTTCCAGTGGCTATTCATCGTGTTGATCAGATCAACTTTCTTTTGTCTGGAACCACCTTTGATTTGCTTCTCCCTCGCAATTGCTGAATATATGTTATCGCACGCCTCATAGTACACAAGCTTGGTGATGTTGTACTTGCTTGTGAACCCCCCCAACCCCGATTTGTGTTCATAAACCCTTCTTTTCAGATCATTGGTTACACCCGTGTAAAGCACAGTATTGTGCTTGTTGGTCATGATGTAGACATAGTATTGCTTATTCATGTGATTCCTTTGGAAATTACCCCTCGGCTACGCGCGGGACAAGCTTCGACGCTCCGCGCTTCCTCAGAAACTTGCCCGGCATTGCGAGCCGAAGGCGAAGCAATCTCCTCGTCGCATTTTGGAGATTGCTTCGTCGGCCTACGGCCTCCTCGCAATGACAGGAAGGATGGAGTTTCTGCCCTTTAGAATGGCGTGGCACGCCATGGCCGCCTCGCAATGACATTTGGCTGGGAATGTACCATTGTCAAGCTACTCCTACTTACTGCCCCCCAATACCTCGCCCACCTTGCGGGCCAGGGATTCCGGGGTGAACGGCTTCTGGAGAAAAGCTGTGCCCGGCTCCAATACCCCGTGGTAAACGATGGAGTCGTCCGTGTACCCCGACATGTACAGCACTCGCGTTTCCGGATGCATGGTGATCAGAGTCTCCGCCAACTGCCGCCCGCTCATCCCGCCGGGCATGACCACGTCAGTTACCAGCAGGTGAATGGGCTTCCGGTATTCCTGGCAGATGCGGAGAGCCTTTTCACCATCGTACGCCTCCAGCACGAGATAGCCGTGTTGGATCAGGACACGGCTGGCCAGCTCGCGCACCAGACTGTCGTCCTCGACCAGCAGGATAGTCTCCGCCCCGTGGAGAGATTCATCAAGAAGCGGAGGCAACCTGGCCGGTTCAACCTCTTCTCCGACCACGGGCAGATATATCTTGAAAGTCGTGCCCTGTCCGGGCTCACTGTAGACCCAGATGTGACCACCGCTCTGCTTGATGATGCCATATACGGTGGCCAGGCCCAGACCGGTGCCTTTGCCCACTTCTTTGGTGGTGAAGAAGGGTTCAAAGAGGTGCGATTTGATTTCCTCGTCCATCCCCACACCGGTGTCGCTCACCGCCAGCATCACGTAAGGGCCGGGCTCGACCTCCAGGTGTTGTTGAGCGTACTCCTCATCCAGGTAGACATTTCTCGTTTCAATGGTCAGTTTGCCGCCCTGGGGCATGGCGTCGCGGGCGTTGACCGCCAGGTTCATGATCACCTGGTCTATCTGCCCCGGGTCGGCCTTGACCAACCCCAACTCCGGATCGAGAATAATGACCAACTCGATGTCCTCGCCGATCAGCCGGCGCAGCATTTTCTCTATACCGGCGACGACGAGACTGAGATTCAGCACCTGAGGCTGCAACATCTGCTTGCGACTGAAAGCCAGCAGTTGGCGGGTGAGCGCGGCGGCCCGGTCGGCGGCCTTTTTGATCTCCGCGATGTCCTTGCGCCACGGACTATCGGGGCCTAAACCCATCAACAACAGCTCGGAATAGCCGATGATGGCCGTCAGCAGGTTGTTGAAGTCGTGGGCCACCCCGCCCGCCAGCCGGCCCACAGCCTCCATCTTCTGCGCCTGGAGAAGCTGCTCCTCCAAACGCTTGCGCTCGCTGATGTCGCGGATAAATACCAGGTCGGCGGGCCGGCCTTGAAACATGATGATCCCTGCATTGAGCTCAACCTCTACCTTGCTGCCATCCTTGTGCTGGAGGGCTGTTTCATAAATGGTGCGGATTTCTTCGCCGGCCATGCGCCGTTCGTAGTGCTCCACCACCTTGGACAGCTCGTCGGGGTGGATGTAATTGGCATAGGGAGTGCCAACCAGTTCCTCAACAGTGTAACCGGTTATTTCCGCCAGACGGGAGTTGGCGTATTTGAGTACATTGTCTTGGACGATGACAATGCCGTCGTTAGCCCGCTCCACCAGATTGCGGTATTTTTCCTCGCTCTCGCGGAGGGCTTCTTCTGTCCGTTTGCGCTCGGCCAGCTCCTGTTGGGCCGTCTCGAACAGGCGGGCGTTGCGGATGGCAATGGCTGCCTGGGTGGCGAACAGGCTCAGTAATTCAGCGTCGTCTGGGGAGAAAGTGTGGGGGAGATCGGCGTTGACGTCCAGCACCCCCAGGAACTCGTCGCCCCAGCGCACCGGTGCGGCCACAACCGCCTGAAAGGGATAGCCATTATAGATAGCCGCCCGCCCCTCCCACCGCTGGTAGTTGTCAACAATCATCGGCTTACCGGTATCCCAAACCTTGCCTGAGAGACCCTCACCCCGGTGGAGAATGCTGCCAACAGGGGCCAAGCTTGGACCGATGGCCATCGCCCACTCCAATACGTCCCGCTCCGGCCGATAAAGATAAAGACCACCGGCATTTCCGCCCAGCAGCTCTATGGCCCGCGAGACGATGGAGCGGAGAAGATCGTCCAGGTCCAATTGGGCGGTGATCTCCAGCTCCACTGCTCGCAATGCCTCCAGTTGGGCCGTGCGCTTTCGGATCTCCGCCTCCGCCCGCTGGCGCTCGGCCAGCTCCTGGCGAACGGCTTCGTACAGCCGGGCGTTCTCCACGGCCACGGCCACCTGGTCGGCAATGGTAGAAAGCAGGAGCTGATCCTCTTCGCTGTAAGCGTTGGGGGAGTAGGCCTGCACACTGATCACTCCCACCACCCGTTCGCCAATGCACATCGGCACTCCCAGCCAGGACGCAGGTGGCCTCATCGTTCCCCATAGCCGCGGTGCCGGCAGGTGATTCAGTTCCTGGCTCAGGTCTCGCACGAGCAAAGGTTTCTTTTCGGTAACCACCAGCGAGGTTAGTCCCTCCCCCAAAGCCCGCTTCTCGGGAGGCTCGCGATTTCCTTCATCCACACGAACTCGAAAGTCCAGTTCGTTGCTTTTCTCGTCGTAAAGGGCGATGAAGAAGGCATCGGTCCGGAAGATGGAAATTATCTCCCGGTACACTGTCTCCATCAGGTCATCCAGTTGCAGAACAGCCCCCACCGCCCTGGCGATGCGATTGACGACGGTCAACCGTTCGTTTCTTTTCTGAGCTTCTTGATACGGCCGGGCGTTCTCAATAGCGAAAGCCGCCTGGTCGGCCAGGAGCTCCAGAGCGCGCAGTTCGTTTTCGTCAAAATCGCGGGGTTTCTGGGAAGCAACGTTCATCACCCCCACCACCCGCTCGCCGATGCGCAGCGGCAACCCGACAATGGCCCCCTGCCATTGGCGGTCTCGAAAAAGCGGATGATCGCTCATGTCCGGGACGACAATCCGTTCCCCGCTGCGGGCCACCATATAGGTCAGGCCGTGCGGACGGGGCTCGGAATAAGGTTTCTGTTGGCCGCCGCCAGCCCACAAAGCGGCACCGAAGGTCAGTTGCTGGCCGTCGTAGAGGAAAACATGGGCGTCATCAGCGGATACCAGTTGCAGGGCGTGGTCGAGAATCGCCTCCAGGATAGGTTGCAGTTCCAGGGTGGAGGTCAGGCGCAGGCTGGCCTGGCGCAGGGCTTCCAACTCCTCGTTGCGTCGCCGCTGGGCCTCGAACAGGCGGGCGTTCTGGATGGCAATGGCCGCCTGAGCCGCGAAAGAGGTCAGCAAATTCAGGTCTTCATCGTTAAAGGGAGTGCCGTCTTTTTTATTGATGGCTTCCACGACCCCGATCACGGTGTCATGGCTGATCAGCGGGACGCAGATGATGCTGCGCGTGGCGAAGTCGGTGATCATGTCCAGGTCCGTGTACCAGCGAGGATCGTGACGCACATCATTCACGATGAGCGGTTCGCCCGTCTGCGCCACCGTGCCGGCGATGCCGGTGCCCAATGGCAGGCGAGCGTCTGCCAGTTTAGTTTCCACCGGTCCCAAAGCTATCTGGAAAACCAGCTCGTCACGTTCTTCATCGGCCAGCAGCAGCGAGCCCGCCTCCACTTCCAGGATTTCCATGGCCTTGGCAATGATCAAGCGCAACACAGCAGGCAGGTCCAATGTGGAGGTGATGGAACGGCTCACCTCGTTCAGGGTGGTCAACTGGCGGGCGCGGGCCTGAGTGCGCGCATACAGGCGGGCGTTCTCGATAGCAATCGCCGCCTGGTTGGCGAAAATCTCCAGCACACCGATTTCCTCGCGGCTGGGCCGCAGCCCATCGGCCGGCTCGTCTACCGACAGGAAGCCCAACAGCTCATCGGAGCTATCGGTAAGGGGTACGAAGAGCTGATCGCCATCGCGCCACTTCTGTCCCTCACGTGCTGAGCCAATCCGCTGAGGGAAGCCATCGGCGGTGAGTTGCCTCTGCTCGGAGAAGAAATAGGACTGACCGACGCGATACTCGTCGCGGATGGCCGCCTGGAAGCGGGCTAGAGGAAAGCGGATGTTGGTCAATTCCTTCCAGGTAGCCTCGCCGGGGCCGGCCCAGGCCACCACCTTGACAAACGAGGGGTCCTCATCGTCAACCAGGCTGAGGGTCACCAGGCCAAATCCCATGCTTTTGTGTACAGCGTTCACCGTCTGTTGCAGCACCACATTCAGGTCCAGGCTTTTGAGGGTATTGCCCAATTGCAAGATATTGGCCAGTTGCTGAGCTCGCCGGGCCAGGTTACGGCTCTGGGCGACCTGTTTTTCGTAGAGTTGGGCGTTCTCCACAGCTATCACCGTTTGAT
>JANLFX010000110.1:0-2494 GCA_024653325.1 Anaerolineae bacterium | reverse complement strand
TGGCCATGGCGGTCAGCAGAAGCAGGTCATCGCGGCTGTAAAGGTCATCCGAGCGCTTGGGGCCCAAGGCCAGCCAGCCTACCAGTCGAGTCTGAGTGCGCAGCGGCACGTTCAGCACCACCCCCAGGGCTTGCAGGCGGGCCCGTTCCTCAGCAGGACACTCTTCCACGGCCTCGCCCTGCAGATAGACTATCTCACCCTGCTGCAGGCGATGTACCAGCCAATCGCGCTCACGAAAATGCACCATTTGTGCGACCTGGGCGCTGATGTCGCCGGAACTCTGCCGCACTCCATAGTCGCTGCCGTGCTCGTCGGCCAGAAAAACCATGGCCCGCCCCACCTCCAGAGTACTACGCACGCGAGTCAGAAATACTTCCAGAAGCACGGGTAATTCCAATGTAGTGGTCAGGGCGCGGCCGAAGTCACGCATAATGGTCTGGAAACCTGGCCGCTCTTTGAAGAAAAAGCGATTTACCAGCCTTTGCAGGCGGTGATGTAGGGGAGTGAGAGTCATGGCCAGGACGAGGATAAACAGGGCCAGGACGACAGGGTTGGCTGGCGGGGCAGCGATGTGCAAGACCCGGCCGGCGAAGACCATCCAGAAGAGGTACGCCACCAGGATGATAATGACAAGCAAAGCATAAGCCAATCCCTTGCTGAGCACCATGTCCACATTCAGCAGGCGATAGCGCAGGATGGCATACGATATGGTGAGCGGGAAAAGGGCAAGGGATGGAAAGTTGAGCTCCGGGTGAAAAGCCACATCCAGGTTCAAACCAGGGAAAAGACGGGCCAAAAGTGAAACAAGGATCCAGGCAACAGTGGGTCCGCAGGCCAGGACCGTGCCCAGCAGAATAATGCGGGCCTGCTGGCGCTCCACACTGGACTCCGGGTGCTGGCGGGTGTAGATGAGCAGGCTGACAAAGACAACCATCCCCAGGCCCACGAAGACGTAGCTCACCAGCCAGGGGACGAAGTACGCCCGTGGGTGCGGGGGATTGTACAGATACATCTCGTTGAAAGCCGCCAATATCAGGGCCAGCAGATAGGAGATCAGGTACAGGGCGGGCCAGCGGCGCGCCCCCTCGCGTTCCCGGGGACAGACCAGAGCCAGGTGGATCAGAGCCGCTGCCACCAGCGGGAGGGCCGCAGACCACAGCCATACCAGCCGATGGGTGGTGTTCAAATCGAATACGGCGCCGGTGACGAGGGCGACAGCGCAACAGAACACGGCAAACGCCTCCCCGATCCGTGTCCGGGGACGGCGCCAGTACACCCATAACCCGGTGACCAGGTAAACCGCCGCTATCAACCAAGGGATGATGAAATTGATGATAAATTGGAATGGTGGAAAAGTGGTGAGTGATACCGCCACCGGATGCTCAATCCAGCCGCCCCGCCCGTCCTCAGACTCGACAGTGTACACCACCACGTCACCCGGTGAGCGGGCCTGCAACAGAGCACGCAATTCCACCGAGTTGCGCACCAGTTGGCCATCAACGGCTACGATGCGATCCGGATAGCGCAAGCCAGCCTGATGTCCAGGCCAGGAAGGCTCATCGCTACTCACCACCAGGGTATGTTCCAGCAGCACCCCGGCGAAAGGTTGGCGCAGCCACTGACAGGCCAGGATGGGAGCCAGCAGGTTGGCTCCGAGAGTGAGAAGGGAAAGCGCAGTGAGGGCGAAGGTGAGCATGACATGGCGAAATGTGGGGGGGCGCTCTGTCGGAGAAGTTATGTCCATCTTCCGGTCTCCCTTTCGAGTTATTCCACACTACATTGACTCGAACACAATTCATTTCTTTGCACGTCGGATGCGAATGCCTCGGGGAGTGACCACGGTGATTGTCCCTGCCAAGGCCTCCAAGTCGCAGCTCACCAGAATTAGTTGCAGGAGTTCGATAACCGGTCGGATACCGTCCTGATCGGGACGCAGCAACAGAACACCACCGTGGGTTCCCGGTGCGGAGAGATGTATATCAGCGAACCCTTTATCAGCCGTCACCAGGAGCCGCTGTTCGGCTTGTATGGCCTGCCATAAAGCGTGGTCCTTCCATCCTCCCATCCCTTGCTCCGCCACCCCAACCGCCTCGTATCCCATGTCCCGAAGCATTTGAATGGCTGCTCTGGGTAGGTCTTCGTCCACTTTGATACGCATCACCGTCCTCTATGCAGGCAATGGCACCAGTATATCCTGGCGTATCACTTCGGCGACATAAGCCAATGCTGCCCGAATGTCCTCCTCGGTTAACTGCGGGTAAGCATCTTGGATTTCTTCCGGTGTCATGCCATCAGCCAAGCTTCCCACGATCATTGCTACAGGGACACGTGTTCCCCTAATGCATGGATCACCGTGATGCAAATCCGGCGTAATGACAATCCTCTCTTGCCATCGTACACGACTCATTCCTGCTATCTCCTCGCCATAACTGATGAACCTAACTATCTCGACATTGTTAGATTTGCCGTGTGGTGACTACCTCACCCATCCCCA
>JANLFX010000010.1:38719-57552 GCA_024653325.1 Anaerolineae bacterium | reverse complement strand
GACAGAAAGGAGATGTATGCTGCATGTCGTGCCACTCCGACTGTAGTATACAAGGAACATAACCAGTCATGACTATCACCGAGCAGATCCGTAAATATATCATAGATAACTTTCTAGTCTCCAACGAGGATTTCACCGATGATGATTCGTTCCTGGAGCAAGGCATTGTAGATTCCACCGGCTTATTGGAACTGGTCATGTTTGTGGAGGAAAGCTTCGGTTTTGCCGTGCCGGACGAGGACATCGTACCCGAGCACTTCGATTCAGTAGCCCGACTGGCAGCATACATACATCAAAAGCTGGCCGCTGAAGTCGCGATAGAGGCTATCCCCGCGTGACAGGGACCCTGCTCCCCGCCAGAAAACGAGGGTTTTCAAGCTTTTGCCAACGCCGCCTGTCTACAGTCCCTCCAAGTGCCAAGTCAGGCGGCGCGTTTGTCATCGAAGATAAGGCAATCCCATGCTGGTTAATGACTTTCTTGAACACAGTGTCCGTAAGCATCCCAACAAAACTGCCCTGATTTGCGGAGAGCAGCGCTGGAGCTACATGGAGATCGAGAGCATGGTCAATCGTTTGGCTGCTGCGCTCCTTGATCACGGTGTTCAGCGTGGGAACAGGGTAGCTCTTTACCTGCCCAATTCGCTGGAGTCAGTGGTGGGCATCTTCGCCACGCTGAAGGCAGGAGGTATCTTCACCGTAATCAACGCCACCACCAAGTTCGACAAGTTGGTTTACATCCTGAACAACTGTCGGGCAACTGCTTTGATCACCGGTGGACGTGGTAGCAAGATGGTTGCCAGGCTCCACGCCTCTGTCCCATCGTTGAAGTTCACCGTGCTGTGTGACGCGAGTGTACCCGATGGCGAGGGCATACTCTCGTTCGATGCTATTCAGCGCGACTATCCGGACAACCAGTTGCCTCGAGTTAACATAGATATTGACCTGGCTTGCCTGATCTACACTTCGGGCAGTACCGGCGAGCCTAAAGGGGTCATGTCCACTCACGCCAACATGGTCTCTGCTGCTTCCTCGATCATCGAGTACCTGCATAATGTTCCCGAAGACATTGTGATCAATGTTTTGCCCCTTTCCTTCGATTACGGGCTGTACCAACTGCTCATGGTTTTCAAGTTCGGCGGTACACTGGTATTAGAGAAATCATTCGCGTATCCGGCGGCGGTGCTCAAGCGAATGGAAAAAGAGCGGGTGACCGGCTTTCCCGGCGTACCCACCATTTTTGCTATTCTCCTGCAGATGGATTTGAGCAAATTCGACCTCTCATCGCTGCGCTACATCACCAACACCGCCGCCGCCCTGCCCGTCAGCCACATCCTGCAACTGCGCGAGAAGTTCCCCCAGGCTACTCTCTACTCGATGTACGGCCTCACCGAGTGCAAGCGCGTTTCCTACCTGCCGCCAGAAGAACTAGACCGTCGCCCCGGCTCGGTGGGCATCGCCATCCCCAACACCGAGGTGTGGATTGTGGACGAAGAGGGCAACCAGGTGGGGCCTGGCGTGGTCGGAGAACTGGTGGTGCGTGGTGCGCACGTGATGCAGGGCTATTGGGAGAAACCTGAGGAGACAGCCAAGGTCTACCGTCCCGGTCGCTATCCCGCCGAGCGCATCCTCTACACCGGCGATCTGTTCAAGATGGATGAGGATGGCTTCCTCTACTTTGTAGGCCGCAAGGACGATATTATCAAGAGCCGGGGGGAGAAAGTAGCTCCCAAGGAAGTGGAGAATGTGCTTTATGCCCTGGAAGGAGTGGTCGAAGCAGCGGTGATCGGCGTGCCTGACCCAATTCTGGGCCAGGCTATCAAAGCCTTCGTTGTCCCTGCTAAGGGCTTCGCACTTACCGAACGTGAAGTGTTGCAACACTGTGCGAAGCACCTGGAAGATTTCATGGTGCCCAAATATGTGGAGTTCCGCGATAACTTACCCAAGACGAGCTCGGGGAAGATTAAGAAGACAGGGTTGCAGTAGGAGGCAAGGGGCAGGAATCAATGTGCGGAATCGTCGGGATATACAATCTGAAGAACCAGGTCCCCATTGAGGTGCCAACCCTGAAGTCCATGTTGGCCGCCATCCGCCATCGGGGGCCAGATGAGTTCGGCATCTACACCGACGCTCAAATCGGATTAGGCAATGCGCGCTTGAGCATTATTGACCTGTCCACCGGCTCGCAGCCCATTGCCAATGAGGACGAGACGCTGTGGATCGTCTTTAACGGCGAGATTTTCAACTATGTCGAACTGCGGCCTGAGCTGGAAGCGCGAGGACACCATTTCCGCACTGCATCAGACACCGAGGTCATCGTTCATCTCTACGAGGAGCTGGGACCCGACTGCCTGCAGCATTTTATCGGCCAGTTTGCCATCGCCATCTGGGATAAGCGCCGGCGGGAATTGTTTCTGGCCCGCGACCGGCTGGGTATCCGCCCCTTGTACTATACCATGGCCAATGGAGCACTGATTTTCGGCTCGGAGATCAAGGCTCTGCTGAGCACGGGACAGGTGCGGGCTGAGATTGACCCTGTATCGCTGGATCAGATTTTCACCTTCTGGAGCACGCTCACTCCGCGCACAATCTTCCGCGAGGTTTACGAGATACCGCCAGGATATTACGCTCTGGCCCGTGACGGGCAGTTCACCGTGCACCGGTATTGGAGTCTGAACTTCCCGCCCGCCGGCGAGGAAGACACACGCCCTGAGGCCGAGGTCACCGCCGAACTGCGCGAGCTGCTGGTAGATGCGACCCGTATCCGCCTGCGCGCCGATGTGCCCGTCGGTGCTTACCTCAGTGGCGGATTGGATTCTTCCACTATCACCGCCTTGATTCGCCATTACACCAACAACTACTTAAAGACTTTCTCCATTGCCTTCAGTGACCCCGATTTCGACGAGCGACAATACCAGGAGCGCATGTCGAACTTCTTACACACAGACCATAGTCGGGTGGAATGCACTCACGCCGACATAGGGCGCGTGTTCCCAGAAGTCATCTGGCACACCGAGACGCCCATCCTGCGCACTTCGCCCGCGCCGATGTTCCTGCTCTCCCAACTCGTGCGCGAGAACAACATCAAAGTCGTGCTCACCGGCGAGGGTGCTGATGAGTTCTTGGGGGGCTACAATATTTTCAAAGAAGCCAAGGTCCGCCGCTTCTGGGCCAGGCAACCGGAGTCGAAGTTGCGGGCCATGCTCTTGTGCCGCCTTTATCCCTATGTGCCACAATTGAGTGCAGGAGGAGCGTACACAGAGGCTTTCTTTCGCCAAGGGTTGACCGATACGACGAACCCTGTTTACTCACACCAGATACGTTGGCGAAATACCGCTCGTCTCAAACGCCTCCTTTCCACCGGGGTGCGAGTTGCCACCGCCGGTTATGACCCGGTGGACGAATTTGCCGCTACCCTCGACGGACACTTTGCGGGCTGGAGCGGGCTGGCTCAAGCTCAGTACATTGAAGTTTCCATCTTCATGTCGGAATATCTGCTCTCGTCGCAGGGCGATCGTATGCTGGCCGCCCACTCGGTTGAGGGGCGTTTCCCGTTCCTTGACCATCGTGTGATCGAGTTTTGCAGCCGCATTCCGCCGCACCTCAAAATTCGTGGCTTGAACGAGAAATACATTTTGAAAAAAAGCGTGTCCGATCTGTTGCCTGCCGACGTGTGCCAGCGCCCCAAGCGACCTTACCGCGCTCCCATTCATCGCAGCTTCTTCCCAGCCGATGGTGTACTGCCCTACGTGGAAGAATTGCTTTCCTCAGAGGCAGTGGCAGCCGCCGGCTACTTCGACCCGCAGGCGGTTGTCCGTCTGGCGAAGAAATGTCGCCAAGGCACGCTGATCAGTGAGAGTGATGACATGGCCCTGGCTGGAGTGCTCTCCACGCAACTGGTGCATCGTTTATTTGTAGAAGATTTCGCTGTCCCACCGGGCAACGATCTGTACCCATTGAAGTTGTGCACGGGCTAAATTCTACTACGATGGGCGAGGTCTCCGACCAAGCCCTTCTTGCCTGGTGAATGAAAGGATAAATGCCCGTTGGAAACGAGACGTAAAGTGAAACGCTGTACCCGCTGTGTCCTACCGGAAACTTTTCCCGGTATCACTTTCGACTCTGACGGGGTGTGCAATCACTGTCGGCATTACCGGGGCGACGAACATCTGGGAAAACAGAAAGCGCGCATGCGGCGCAAGTTCGACGAAATACTGACCCAGGTCCGTGACCAGGGCGAATACGATTGCCTGATGAGCTGGAGTGGGGGCAAGGATTCAACTTACACCACGGCTGTGCTTAAAGAGCAATTCAGGCTGCACGTACTGGCCTTTACTTTCGACAACGGTTTTGTCTCCCCGCGGGCTTTCGAGAACATGCGTAATGTGAGCGAGCGCCTGGGAGTGGACCACATCATCGTCAAACCGCGCTTCGACCTGCTGCGCCAGGTCTTTGTCAGTTCGGCGCAGCAGCGCGACCTCTACACTCCCAAAGCCCTGGAGCGGGCTAGCAATGTCTGTACCTCGTGCATGGGATTGGCCAAGGGCATTGCTCTGCGCTTGGCCCTGGAGCGCGGCATCCCGATCATGGCGTATGGCTGGTCGCCGGGGCAGGCGCCCATAACCTCGGCCATTTTCCGGGGCAATCCGCAAATGACGCATGCCATGCTGCAGGCGACGATGGAACCGCTGCGCAGTCTGGTAGGTGAGGCTATCGCGCCCTACTTTCCTACCGAAGCACAACTGAGCGCGGCGAGCCGCTGGCCGTACAACGTCTCCCCGCTGGCTTTCCTCGACTATGATGAGGAAGCAGAGGTGGAACACATCAGCAGGTTGGGCTGGCAACGTCCTGACGACACCGATCCTAACTCCACCAACTGCCTGCTCAATGCCTTCGCCATCCAGTCGCATATTGAGCAGATGGGTTTTCACCCCTATGCCTTAGAGTTGGCCAACCTGGTGCGCGAGGGCTATCTCGACCGCGAGGAGGCAATCGCCCGCCTGGAGGAACCGCCCAATCAAGAAGTGCTGGCAACCGTGCGGGCCAAGTTAGGGGTGTGATATCCAAATCCCAATGTGCTAATGACCAAAGAAGTGGGACGAGAGTACCATTGACGTTGAAGGGCTTTGACGATAGGATAGAAACAGACGCGACGGTTCTACAAATGGAGACCGCTGGGGAATTTATTGCAGGAGAGGGAGGGATATACTGGTGAAAAAAGAACGGATTACCCGGCGCGATTTCATAAAGGGGGCAATACTGACCGGGGCGGGTTTGCTTCTGGGTCACAGCCTGCGTTCCTGTCCAAGCGCAACTGATTCCGTGGCTCAAGGAGTAACGCCATCTCCCCACGCATATCTGCCGCTGGTGATGAAACAACCAACCCCTACTCCAACATCCACGCCGACGCCCACATCAACATCAACCCCTACGGCCATGCCCACGACCGGACCAGGCCTGGCCAAGAAGGTGGTTCATGTGTACAATCCTAGCGCCACCAACTGGAACGGCAGTGGCTGGTACGGCAATGCCGTCTCTCAGTCGGTGGTGGACACCATGACCCAGCAAGGGTTACAAGAACTGACTGGCAAAAGCTCGTGGGGTGACATCTGGTATGAGCTTTTCAAACGAGTGAATCCAGCGGGCTATCAACCGGGGCAGGGAATCGCTATCAAGGTCAACTTCAACAACAGCAACGAAGGCTGTAGCGACAGTGACAACGAGATTGATGCTCTTCCCCAGCCGGTTAAGGCTTTAATTGCCGGGTTGATAGCGGCAGGAGTCCGTCAGGAAGACATCTGGATTTATGATGCTACGAAAGGAGGCCGCTATATTCCAGACCGTTTTCGCAATCCTATCGCTGCCAATTACCCCAACGTGAGATTTTTCGGCGAAGCAGCGTGTGGAGTCACCGAGGCCACTTTCGGCCATATACATAGCAGTCTGCGCGTCACTTTCGATGATCCCGATAATAATCTCACAGACCGGTGGCTGCCAGATTTGTTATATCAGGCCACCTACCTGATCAACATGCCAATTCTCAAGAAGCATGGCATCGCACCGGCTACTCTGGGTTTCAAAAACCACTTTGGCAGCCTGGACAAGATAAGCGGAGGCGGAAACGACGATTTGCACAGCTACATAAACCCTTCTAATAGCCTGTACGACGCATATTATAGCCCTCTGGTAGACATCTACATGAATCCCAACATTGAGGGTAAGACTGTGCTTATCGTGGGGGATGGGCTCTATGGGGCTGCGGGGGCCACTCAGAACGCGGCTCAATCCTGGAGTACTTTCGGGGGCGATGCGCCGAATAGCCTGTTTTTCTCCACTGACCCTGTGGCCCTAGATTGCGTTATGGTGGATTTCATCAGGAGAGAATGGACCTGGGGTATGGATGGAGCGCATGATTATCTGTTCTGCGCGGAGGAAGCGGGCCTGGGCGTGTGCGAGGGCACGCGCAGTAACCCCGGCGGCGACCCGTGGCAGACGCCCTACGGCAGCGGGTATAGCAAAATCACTTACCGGCGTATCTAATCCAGGGGCGACGCACCTAAGAGGTGCGTCGCACTTTTTTATTGAGAAGGAGCGGGAGCTCTGTGGTATCCTGGTCGGTTTTCCCCTCGTAACTTGTGGGCCCCAGAAGTCTGAACTAAGGAACTGTTTTGAGGACCAGGGGTAGGCTAACCCTGTACTGCAATTCCACCGGTTGTAGAAGTCCGACCTTCACGGCAACGTCTTTACTCAGTGAGGAAACCGAAAACACCAAGTGGCCCCCCGTCACTGTGATGGATTCAGTGCGTGTGCAAGTCCCAGAATAGGTATCCCACCACTCCAGAACATACTGACCATCTGGCATGTCCTCAACACTCACCGTACCACTGACCGGCGCAATTGTGACTCCATTCACCACATTCTTCCAGGTGTGGTTGCGGTTTTGTATCCACAGGTGTGCCCATCCATGAGTGACATCTTTCTGTCCCCAGACGCGCAAGTCAGGGTGCGAAGTTTGTACCTTGGCGTCGTCATAGTCGCCGTTGTTCAATGGTATGCCGTCCATAAAATCCCGGAAGGGCTTGAAGTGACGATGCAGACTATAATCCCAGATATTGTCCGCCCACCAGTAGAGATCGTACATCCCGCCCGGGTTGATCTGGCCCCAGATGAAATTGTGCAACCAGACCCCGTCTACATCCTGGGCCAGCTCCGGCAGTTCCTGTTGCTCTCCTGTGTAATAATCCAATCCAGCCTCGCCGCGCACCAGTGGCTTTTGGATGCCCGACCGCCAGGCACCGTCAATCACGCTATAACCTTTGGTGTACATCGCTGCGTCGTAATCCATGCGCTGCAGATCAAGCCCACCGTTGATGTACATCTCACGGCCATCCGGCCGTATAATGGTCACGTCGTCAATCCAGGCCCAGCCGCCGTTGCCGAAAGAGTTGGATACTGAAATGCGCAAAGTATGAAGCTCGTCATCGTTCAGAATAAGTCGAGCCTCGATAGGAGCGACCCGCCCATCGGCAGTGCGGTCACTGGAGAATTGTTGCCAGTCGTGGGTGCCGGCCGGGGCAGTGCAAATGAAATCCTGTCCATTGGCAGCAGCGGGAAACACATTCGCCCTCTGCCCGTTATCCAGGTCCCAACGGAGACGCGGACCCGATATGGCATCCGACGCGCCGTAAGGGCACTGTCCTGTCCAGTTTTCCGTCTTGACCCAGTAGCTAATGATCCACTCACCCCGGCCGCGGATAGTGAACCCCCGCGGCGTGAGCTCAGACTCGAAGAAGCGGGTCGTTCCAGGAACGCGCAACGAATGACCTTCTCCTCCACGCACGTACTGGCTTTGATCCTCGAAGCTCAATGGTGAACTGGGGTTGGTACCCCATAGTTCGTATAGCCCCCAGCCGGTGGAGATATAGGCATGCAGGTCTGCGTAGTCCACTGCCGAATAGGCCGGATTACCCCAGAAATCACTGGCCGGAAAGCTATGCCAAAACGACGTGGTGGTCATGTGTTGATTGGGATCGTGTTCGTCCATGTACTGGCCCAGGGCATTGGCCAGTTCGTAATGATGTCCATCATACGGGTCTCCTTCATTCAACAGCTCCCAGGAATGCACTGCCGTAGAGTAGCCCCAGCGGGCGATGAGATAGCGCCAGAAAGCCTGGTGCAGCCAACGCACCTTGGTATTGGGAGCGGCATAAAAGTTCTCTGTGCTTCCCTCGGCTACCGGGTTTCCGTTGCCGTCAATATGGGTGTAAACCCAATCATCTTTCTCGAGGATCACCAGCTTGAGAAACACCTCATGCTCCGCTGCCTGATCCAGGATAAAATCCCATTGCCATGAAGCGACCTGATCAAAATAGAGGTGGTAATTCATAGACGGCTTGCGAACCACGTTCGGCCCGAATAGCCCACTGCCTAAATCCTCCTGTACCCACACTTCGTCCACGTATGCTGTGCCACCAGTCGTATTGACCAGACTTAAATACAAGTTGTCCAGGAAATGCTGGTTGGCACTGGTGGTCAATGTGCCCTCAACGATCTGCCAACTCTGATTGCCAGTAAGGTAAGGAGTGACCGGGGTACCCTTGTTGGCAAATGTACATGCTTTATCCAGCCAGCCGCCCAGTTTGATGACAAAACCATAGGGCTGTCCTGCTGTCGCCGGGCCGGTGATGCCCACCGTTTTGACCCGCGCCCGCACCCGATATGTTGTGTTTGGAATCACAGGAACGTGCGTGGTCCACCCCTGATACATGCACGGATTCTCGGCGGAGAGTTTCATTGAGAAATCGCCAGAACCGTAGGCTGCCTCAGTGGTGAGGCTGGTGGGAGGTACGTAGCCGTCCCCCCCAATGTGGTGTGAGTACCAGGGAGCCCATGCCGAGCCAGCCACTGAGGACCCGCTCATCCACACGCGGAAGAAATTGGCCCGGTTGGCCTGGTAAACATCGAACTGGGCCTCGACATCGTAGGTACGGCTGCGTGGATCAACACCTGCATTGTGACCAACGCCAATGAAGGGCGTCCCATCCGAGAATTCAAAATAGCGGGGATCGGTGGCACTCACGTGCAGAAATCCATGCCTGGCCGATGGTACCACTTTAAAAGAAAGAGACCCCTCTGTCGGATAGAATGTGGTACCGCTGGCATCCGTGACTCTGATTCGATAGTGCCAGGTGCCGACTTGTCGGGGGGCAAAGCGGATCTTCCAAACGGGGTTGCCGCTGGGATATAGATGCTCCTCACCACCGTAGGTATTGCGCGCGTAGTCCTGGTAAAAAAACCCCGGCTGCACAACGGTGGTGGCCCAATTATCGGGTGTGAACAGGCCATCCACGCTGATCCCAATTCCGGGTTGCACTCCAGGTGGTGGGTTGGGATCGTATGGCAACTGAAAATTGCTTGCCACCGTGTTAGCGATATCAAAAGTGAGCTCAAACTTCTCGTAAAGCCCAACCTGATCAGCATTGGCCCGCAAATTGGTCACCTGGGGGCCGGTGGAAATCGTTCGTTGCAAGGCCGAGCAAGGGGATACCGGGAGTAAAAAGGCAACGAGCAGGATCGGCGCCAGGACTCTTTTGAACGTGTTGATCGGTGACATCGCATTCTCCGTTCCCCCCAAACCTGTATGCATAAATTGAAGTAGGGAGATCAGTAGTTTTTCAATACGAGAGGCAGGTAAACCGAAAGGGCATTGACAATGGTCACGGCCCGGCCTGTGCTAGAACCCTCTCCGGTTTGGAGCGTAGCCTCGTTCACAATGGCTGTGGGATCATTCAACGAATCGCTGATCCACGCCTGGAACGTCAGGGTCACGTATTCCCCGGCCGCGGGAGAGCCACTCCACTCGATGCGTTTCTGACCACTGTTGTAAGTGGCCCCACCGCTCGCCGAGCCAACAATGTAGGTCAGATATTGGGGAATGGGATCGGTCATAGTGAGAGGCTGGCCGCTACCAATCACGTTTATTGTATACCTCAATACCTCGCCGGGATCAGCGATGGCCTGATCAACGGACTTGGTGATTGTCGCTGCCTGTTGTCCCCAGGTCACCGTCAGGCGCGGGTGGCCATCGGTGATGGTAGAATGGCGGGCAACGAAATACTTGCCACTATCGCGCTCGGTATCCGAAGTGTAAAGGGCGATGTTGACCGGCTTTCCGGCAGCGTAGGCCTCGGCCACAACCTGGGTGGCATCCCAATGATAGGGAACTCCCGGCCAGCCGGGCCAGTCCTCGGGGCACAGAACCTGTACCCATGTTGAAGTGAGGTTCTGCCAGGCCTGAGGACTGTTGTTCCAGGTAATGCTATACTCATCCCAATCGTCGTTGAGTTGAAACAGGTGGAGCAACGAGGGTGAAGCTGTGGTACAATCGTCGTTTCCAAATTGATGAAGGGTGAGCGTGGCCGAGATAATCACCTTACCCGCCGGCACTGAACTCAGGTTGAATTGCAGGTAGGTGCGTTGGAAGTGATTGAAATGGGCGGCTGTGCTTTCAGCCTGGACGAACAGTTCGTGCGCACCGCCATAGTTTTCATCGCTGTGATTGCTGCTTCCACTGCCATCGCGACCACCTTGCACATAAGCATCGCGGGAGGCGATAATAATGGTCGTTCCCTGGGCCACAGTCGCAGGAGGCTTGTAGGACGGGGGATTAAAGACCATATGCCCCCAGGTAGAAGGCGCATCTACCGCCGCGCTCCCCGGCCACACCTTGGGGGCTAACACCGGAGGAGAACCGGAGACATTGTCCCGGTCGTAGCAGATCAGACCCAATCCCCAGGTAGTGCCGGCTATTGGTGCACCCGATAATCCCAAACTGGCAAACGGAATGCGGATGATGGCCGTCCAGCCCGCATCATAGCCATTGTTCTGATTCACGCCGGGGTCGAAATACCAGGAAGGCCACGTTTCGTTGTGCCAGGCAGTGCCCGGCGTCCAGGAAATATTCCATCCACTGCCATTACCTCGGGCATCGTTCCAGTAAGAGGTCTGATAGGGAACGTAGTCGAGGCGCATGGCCACTTGAAAGCGGTAATCATCCAATTGGGGCATGGCTGCGCCGTCACCAGTGGTATCGAGCAGTACGTCTACTGTGTCCCATTGCGTCAGGTCAGCGGGCAACTGCGCTGCTACGGGGTACCACAGGAAGAGGTCAATGACGGTGAAACGGATGAGCAATTCATCGTCATCGTAAGCGACACGCACGTCAATGTAGTTATCCTGGTCGGTGGACTGGTGACCAAACCAGAGCATAGCCGCCTCTTGCCAGGCAGGGCGTTCAGAGGTGCTCGTGGGAGCAACAGGGTGCACATTGATTGTGGGCCGCGAAACGCTGGAGGTGGACGATACGTAGCGGGGTTTTGGAGATAATGTTGGGCCGGGGGAAATAGCGCTTGCCTGCGCCGCCATGCCGGGGATCAGCATGAACAGGACAAAACACATCAGTAGTTGAAAACCTAGATTCAGCCGTGACTCACCCATTCGCATTTCCCTCATGCCATCCTGAAACTAACCGCCCGGTTGGCCTGTAAGAACGGGGCCAGTACAAAGCCTCAAGGGATTCAATCGCAATAACATCCTATCAAGGAAAAGCCCCAACGTCAATGGTACCTTGCTCCCACTACTGGGGATGCTATCCGTTGGGGCTTGTTGAGAACCAGGAAATGTCTGCAACTGGCGACAAGTATGATCGGCACCCCTGGAAGAAATAGGTTAACGCCAGTTTAGAACCATCCCAGACGGGTCAATATCAAATGCATCAATTTTCTGAGCCAACCTAATTTGATGGTCACTATAAGCAATAACAGTGCTCCTATAGGCGCGACAGCCCATAATAATTGCAGTACGTCATCTGCTTCGGTGTACAAGCCATCTGGTAAACCGCCTATATCAGGTGGCAGGGTTGCAAAAGGCGTGGCCGTAGGGGTATGTTTGATTGCTGGCGTGTTCGTTGGAAACGGTGTTCTGGTTGGCAAAGGCATAGGGGTTTGAGCCGGAGAACTCAATTGGCAACCGGCGGCCCAGACTTTGTAGCGACCGCGTTCGCTGTCTTTAATATGCGCCTCATCGCGGGTGAACCACGTGACAAAAAGTTTGTTGCCGCCGCCAATAGCCACCCTGGGCCACTCAGGAGGGTCTGTGGACATGAACACCCTGGTCGGTGATGACCATGTTGTTCCATCCCAGACAAGGTGCAACAAACTCAGCTCTTTCTCAAGCTCAGACAGACGTCCCAGGACGAGGAGGTGCACATTGCCACTGCTATCCGTAGCCGCGTCGCAGGAATCCAGACTCATCGGCTCCCATTCCTTGGCCAGGACACCCGGTATAGTCTGCGGCTCAGTCCAGGATACACCATTGTCCATGGAACGTTGATAGTAGAGTCTGTTATCGTTTGGCAAACGCCAGATCACTATCAACTCACCCTGGTGACCTATGCCCATTGTTATCTGCTGGGGCGCGCCATGGGGCGAGGTGAAGACCACCGGGGTAGTCCATGTCTTGCCATTATCGGGGGAATAGATATACATTGATGACACCGGATAACCTGCGCCAGCGTACCAATCCTCTCCTTCTTCCCAGACGACATGGACACCACCGCGTTCGTCAACCCTGATCTGCGGCTTCACCGAGCCGGCATAAGAGTTAGAAAGGTTAACAGGCGCTGACCAATGCGCACCGCCATCGGTAGAACGGCGATAAAATATGTCAGCACAATTGGGACAGATGGCATTGACCACTTTATCCTCAACGATGGCCTGGACATGGTTATCCACAAGGCCATCCTGAGTCGTGTAGATTGTCCAACGTTTTCCGTCATAACGACAGAGCCCACTGGGAGTCCCTACCCACAATACCCTATCGGTATCCAAAGCCAAGGCCAATACAATGTTGTCGGCGAGGCCATCTTTTGTAGTGTAGGTCACCCATTTTTGCCCGTCATAATAGCTAAGACCACCCTCTGTGCCAAACCAGACTCCCCCTTGCCGCCGATCCACGAGCACATCATGCACCTGATTATCAGCTAAACCATCCTCAATAGTATAGTTCGTCCAGACCGCTCCATCGAAGTAGCTAACGCCGTTCTGCGTGCCGAACCACATTCTAGTTTCCTGCCCCACGGCGATAGCGCTTACCCTATCATCAGCCAGCCTGTCTTGAACAGTGTAAGTATGCCACTTCCGGCCATCGTAGCGGCTCACTCCACTGTCTGTACCAAACCACAGTACCCCTTCCCGGTCAACTGCTATAGCGCGGATTTCGTTTCCGGCCAACCCATCTGTAGCCGTATACGTTTTCCATTTATCAGCTCGTGCTGATTGGTCATAGCAGCTTGCCCCCTGGTCGGTGCCGAACCACAGGACACCGTCCCAGTCCTGAGCTATCGCATAAACACGGTCACTGGCTAAGCCGTCTCGTGTTGAGAATGATTGCCACGTCCCGCCATCATAACGAAACACCCCTCGGTCCGTGCCGAACCATTGCACTCCCTCCTCATCCTCAAGCATGGCATATACCTGTCTATTGCCGAGCCATCCCAGCGGACTATAGTTCTGCCATTCTGTGCCGTTGTAGCGAGTTGTTCCGCTGATGGTTCCAATCCACAATACTTTTTCGTGTTGCTCGTCTGCTACAGCTTCATTCCAGACCACATGGATGCCACCATTGCTATCCACAGCGACGTCCGAATAGTAGGCATTGCCAGTCCCGCTGAGGCGGCGGGTAGTGGTCCAGGAAGAAGCGGTCGAGGCTCTATCGGAAGGCGCCTGTGCGTAGTAGACGACAGTTCCCCCTCGATAAGTAAGGTGTAGAGTACGGGATGCGTCTACGGCCAACGCTGGTCGAATGGTATAACCACCTTTCGCTGTCAAAATGACATCATTGGGCTCCAGCCACCTTTGCCCATCCCAGGCGCTGTACATCAAAAGATCGAGAGTCTCCCCACCGCTGACACGTCCACTATTCCAAACGACATAGGCCCGCCCGTCTGCATCCACTGCCACATCCGAAAACCAGGAACTTATCGTATTAGTGGAAAGCATTACCGGCTCACTCCAGCCCATTCCCTGGGCCAAAATGGTCGGATATGGTTGCAATGCCAACAACCCAAAGCCAGTCAGCAATATGCCAACAATTATATACCGGAACCAATGTGCCCTAAATATTATTTTCACTCTGTTCGCTCCTCGTACAATTCATAACCACCTATGGACACGACCAGATCATAATGCTCCTCTACGACCTCCGGCGCGTATACATGGGTCCACCGCCCAAACTCGCCGATTAGCAGATACCGGGCGCCGTATTGCCGGAAATCGTAATGCTCCGACGGGGGAGGAGCATTATACCATACATACTCGATGGCCGCATCCATGATCCCGGAAGGCGGGAAGTGACAGTCGTAGCCGGACAAAAAGCACACTTCCGGATCATAGGTTTCGATCTCAGCGTCTGGGGGCAAATGGGCCACGATGTAAGCGGCCATGCGTTGAGGAGCATCGGCTCCTCCGGAGATCACCTCGGTAAACCGGCCTTGTAGGGGGCGCATGACCATTAGAAGAAACAGCGCTGTCAATATCACCCTGCCGGCAAGAATC
Source organism: Anaerolineae bacterium (assembly GCA_024653325.1). Classification (GTDB taxonomy): domain Bacteria; phylum Chloroflexota; class Anaerolineae; order JACIWR01; family JACIWR01; genus JACIWR01. The sequence goes on along the minus strand of JANLFX010000010.1, from coordinate 42,943 downwards.
GGATCATAGTGTCCCAGACGAATCTTCCTCCACAGCTCTCCGAGAGACACCCGATACCCTCCAGTCCAATCGTGAAAAAACTGAGCGATAAAGATGGCAGCCACAACGAGGGGCAGGAAAGCATAGCGCGGCCAACCCACCGAGAGTGTAATGAACCAACCGAGCCACACAACAACCACGAACGCCAGTAACGCCCATTGCAGCCCTTCTTTGGACCGTCGCCAGGCCAGCAGCGCAGCATACAGGACGCCAGGTAATACCCAGGCGTAGAACGTATCTTGACTTATCAGGAATTTAATGGCATCCAGCGCTCGCCGCGGGGAAATGGTGATTATGCCCCGGCTCAAAGCATTGGACCATTCCTGCACATTGTGGGTGAACAGATGTCCCCCGGCAGGAAAGAAAAATTTCTGTCCGACATACCAGGCCAGAACACACACTATAGCACTGAAAAGGGGCAGCACAAAAGTGGAATGAGGGGCCTGGTGGTAGTATAGCTTGTTGGTGATCCATAGGAGGACCCAGGCTGGCACCAGCAACAAGAACTGGTTCTTCGTCAGAATCGCCAGCCCCAGGAGCACGCCGGAAAAGATGAGTTCACCTCTCCGGCGGTCTCCATGTTCGTCGTTCAATGCTTTTATCCACAGCAGAATCCCTGCCAGAAAGAACAAAGTAGCCGGAACCTCACCCAGGGCCTGGCGGCCCCAGCGCAAGATATTGACCCCTGGTGAAGATATGAGCAATAACGTCCCTGCGGTAGCTACTTTCCAGCCGCCCAAAGAGCGGGCTAAAGTATAGAAAGCGGCCAGGCAGAGAAGGAGATACCCCACCATAACGACACGCGCGGGCAAGAGACTCACCCCGGCAACCCGAAACGCTGCCGCGATGGGAAAGAAAACCGTGGGCCCCAGAGCAGGCCCAAACCGGTATTTCCCCTCCAGGGCTAATTTCTTAGCCGCAAGCAGATGTACCCCCTCATCGAACCAGGTAGGAGGCCAATGTTCAAGGTTATAAAGGGCCAGGAAGAGCACCAGCACAATCAGGATGGCAATCCATAGCACTCGCCAGGTAATCAGACTACTTTTCATTGGTGTTCACCCGATCATAACCTCCAAGCGATTCGGCCAGCGTCACGTTTTCTCATGCGATGCTAATTTCAATAGCTTCTGAGGATCACCGGCAAATAGGCGGTATAACCGTTGGCAACAATGGCGCTCGAGCGAGTAAGGATACCGAATGGCCCACTATCTATGACTGCTGTGTTCTGGATGAGTGTCGGAGTGGCTGCAGTAACGCTGACCCTATAGGTGAGAGTCATAACCGGCGTGGTTGAGAGGACGCCACTCCAGCGAATAGCCCCACTCACATAATATGGCGTGCCCATAGTAGCAGTGACGCTGCCCGAGACATAATTGAGGCCAGAGGGGATGATGTCGGTCACAGTAGTCGTCGCTGTGAGAGGACCGCCACTATTACGTAGAATAATGTCGTAGGTCACAGCTTCACCCTGGTGGGGGGCCACGGTGCGAGCCCTCTTGCTCGAAAGGCTCAGATCGGGGTCATCCTCCGGTTCCTGCCCCGATTCATACTCCAGCACAAAGATGGCGCCATCAATTGATTTGACGATGATCATCCCATCACTGACCACAACGTAAGAGGTATAACTAAAGGCATAAGGGTCGGAACTAGTCCGATATCGCTCATCGTCATTATATAAAACATAGAAACCGGCCCCAAAGTTCCGAGTATCGTTTTTAGTATAGAGACTGCTGCACCAGCGAGTATTAGCGTTAAAGCTGCACTCATGTCCCGCTGCCTGAGCCCAAATCACGTAGGGACCAATCTGGCCTATGGCATTACTGTAAGAGTCTCCCCCTGTTCGATTCCCTAAATCAGAACTACACATCACCAGCCAATGACCATGAAAGACAAAGTTACCGGCGGCGGTTACCGGTCCACTTTCATCAGTGGGAATAAACTGCGTGCGCACAAACCGCAAATCTCCAGCCTGATAGCCAGCAACAGTGGAGTTATCTAAGACCATCTCGCCCATGGTTGAATCCCAGCGACCATCAGAGCCAGGGCTGACCTGACCGTTCCGCCAGATAATGTAAGCTACTTCTTTACCATTGCTCAGCCTTCTTACTGCCGGCTGGGGCCCCATGATAAGTTGAGAACTATTTTCCTCAAGGGCACTATTACCCACTGCAGGAGTGAACGCACGAGAGCCATCATCAAGATCAAGGGCGAACAGACATTGTTGGCCAGGGTTGTTCTCAAGAAACTGACGAATGGCGGCATTGGTGGTTGGATAAGAACCGCCATAACCTGGCCCACTCCACGTAGTATTCCAATCCAGACGTAATCTAACGAAAACAACTCCCTGGTTATCAGCCACCACCGGCCAGCCGTAATCGAACGAGGCCTGGTTTGCAGTCATGTTCCCGGCAATATCGCCATAAAAAGGCGCTCTGTTGGTCGGCTTCACCCGCCACACCCGCTTGCCATCAGCATCAACAGCATGAACATAAAGCTCCCGATCACAAAAGATGATAATGTTTCTGCTGGCCGAATAAGCGGGCATGGTGGCCGCTTGAGCGCCAGCAGAGTACGTCCAGATTTTGCTCATCGTGTCTTTGTTGATAGCATACAAGGTTCCGTTTCTGGAGGTGAAATAAATCCGATCACCTACCACAAGCGGTGGCGTTTCCAAAGAACTGTCGGCAGAAAAATTACCCACTGTCTGCCCACTATTGGCATTCAACTTGTAGAGAGTTCCATTCCCCGAGGCCACGAAAAGATAGCCATCACTGTAGGCCGGTGTGGCGGAAAGCTCACCTCCTGGGGCCGCACTCCAAATCACATGCCCATCAGATTTGGCTAGGGCGTACACCTTGTCTGGCGCTCCGCCAACCCAACCGGCTACTACATAAACCCGACCACCACCGGTGATTGGCTGGACTAAGGCTCTCATTGGCACCCAGTCAGAAATCCCGTGGCCATTTTCGTCCGCGCCATTCCACTGCCATTTATAGCGCCAAGGACCAGAAATATCTTCCGGACTGTAACTGGTCCGCTGGGGATCATGAGCATGTTGAGTCCACTCATTGGCATCCGCCTGGACAGCAGTAGGATGAGCAGGGGGAGATGAAGCCAGGCAGGAAACCAGAAGGGTAACGAAAGCAATCAATCTGAGTAGCATTTTCCCCATAGTACTACCTCCCGATAGTAATAGGTGCCAGTATAGTTGCGCTGCTCAGGTGAGAAAAACTTGTTGGAGGGGTATTCGATGAGTTTCAGACGTTTCGCTTCATCAAGTAAGATAAAGCCCAGGAATAATGAAACCTGGGCCAGTCGAAGGTATGAGCTGGGTTTCAGGGTCAAGATGGTATTTTGGTCAATCCGCCTACGAAACTCATAATATCACATGGAGCGAGGAGAGTCAATGGTACCTTCCTCCCAGCTTGAGCAAGTGATCTACTCCCCATATGCGCTCAATGCTCACTCCTTCCCTCGCCAACAATGTTAACTAATTGTGTATCATCCCGGAGCAGCTTTCATAATCAGCGGGAGATAGATTTTGTTATCTAATGGGGCTTCATCAGCTATATCCACTTCTATAGTTGCAATAAGGGTGTTGACGCTGTTTGTGGCTGTGACAACAACGGTGTAATTTCCTGCTGCCATGTAAATATGAGTGACTTCAGGGCCATTATCCAAGATATACCCATCGCCAAAGTCCCATTGATAAGTTACGTTTGTGCCGCCGGTCAACGTAGCAGTAAACGATATAGAGGTGCCCGGCATTGCTGAACCGCTACTAACTACACTCAGACCCGAGACGGCCTCATCGCTTACTGTGATGACTACCGAGTCAGCCACGCTGGACAAGCCAAGGGCATCAGTAACAACAAGGGTAAAAGTGAGTATGGTGGGGGTGGCGGGCGCAATGAACGTCGGATGGCTAATGTCGGTGCTGCTCAACACGACCGCCGTACCACCAGTTTGTTGCCAATTGTATATCAGTGGCATATGGCCATCAGGATCAGTGCTATTGCTACCATCCAGGTTGACCACCGTACCGACCAAGACGTTCTGATCTGGCCCGGCATCGGCTACCGGCGGCAAGTTAATGTCGTCATCCACAATCGTGCCCACCCCCTGGTTGTCGGCGATGGTGGCGTTGACGGGGTTGCTCAGGTTCACGTAGAAGGTCTCGTTGTC
>JANLFX010000010.1:0-38621 GCA_024653325.1 Anaerolineae bacterium | reverse complement strand
CGCGGCTGGTCTGGCCCGGTGTGAAAGTCAGGGTGCCACTGGTACTACTATAATCGCCCGGTGCCACAGCACTGCCATCGGCCGTGGCATAGTTCACGCTCACTGTCTGGGTGGTGACCGTTGACAATGTGACTGTAAAGACAGCCGGGGTGGTTCCACTATTCCCCTCGGTCACGGTGACATCGTTGATACTCAGGCCAGGCAATTGACTATTTTGATACTTGACCTCGAAGCTATGATTGCCCGCCGGAACAGTGACAAAGGCCACATTGACCCCCTTGATCGTCTGGGTGCTGTAGCTAACCGGCGAGTCGTCAACCCTGACTGACTCCAGGGGATTGCCCTGATAACTCAAAGGCAACATCGTGGTCAGGCTAACGCCCGATGTCGCTGCGGCGCTCAAATCGAAATTCAAGGTCCTGGTCGCGCCAGTCCAGGTGATGTTGTTGTAGTTGGCGTCGTGACGGGTCTCGGTAAAACTCAGCCACCGGTCAGCATTCCATACCGGCACACCAAGGCTGTTGGCATACTCCACCGTCCCTTCGGCCCAGGTTTGCGTCTGGCCGCTGTAGTGATCCACATGAAATTGCGTCATCAACGCCGCATAGTCCCCCTCGATACTGGCATCTATCAACTGCTGCGAAACCGCCACCGCCGCTGCCGCATTCAAATTTTCAAAAGCCCAATCCGGCGGCCGGATCAACTGCTCATCCACCAATTGCGTCAACTGCTGATACAGATTGATGATGTGCCCATCCGCCCGCACAAACTTCATCGGCTGGCCACTCCCCGTGATGTACCCGTGCGGCCAACTGTTATCCGCTTTCTGCAGCCATGCCCCCCAATGATAAAAGTTCGTGTCCAGCCGATACCCGTGGGCCTCCGCGATCTCCGCCGCGTCCGTCCAGCCCTCCCAGGCCACCTGATGGTTCCGCACCGTCGGCGATTTCGGCGTATGGGGATATTGCAGCCCAAACCACATATCCCAGGCGTTATAACCCTCCGTCAGATTGCGCGTGTCGTAGGGGGGATAAGGATCAGGATGGTACCAGTAAGGATGGATACCAAACGTGTGCCCCTGGGCTACCCAGTCCAGTACATCATTATTGCTCCCCGGCTGGCTCTCCGGTGGGTCCTGAGCAATGCTCAGATAGAACGTCGCCCTCGCCCCCCGCGCATTCAGGCTGTTGATCTCATTTTGATAGGCACTGGTGGGATTCCCATGCGCATCGGCGGTCAGGATCAGCACCGTTTTGGCTGTGCCCGGGAAATACCACATCTGGGGCAAAGGCCTGACCTCACCCACCATTTGCTGCACCAGCCGGGCCAGCAGCCGCTGCTGCTCATCCGCCTGGGGAATGGGTATCTTGTCCCGATCTACCCACGGAGCGCCCCCTCCACTATCCTGAAACAGGTCAATTGTGCGCACTACCTCATCGCCGTCCACATCCAGGTCGGCGTTGGCCGGGTTGCCCTGCCGGGTGTAGACCACATTGCGGGCCAGGTCATAGGTAAAGGCGACTGCCCGGCCCGAGCTGGCGCCGATGACCGCGGGATAGGGCGTCGCTGTCGTGGCATTGCTGTACAGTTGGGCCAGGACCACCGCTCCCCCCGTCGGGGTATAGCAATCGGCAGTGCCGTGGATCTGCAGCGTCTCCCCCGTCAAGCCCTGCCCTGGCACCGCACCGTTCCAGACAGCCGCCGTGTGGATCTTCAAATACCCGTCCGTCACCGTCCCCGCCGCATCGCCCAACCCAAACAGCCCCTTGATCTGGGGGTCGGGCCGCATGGCCAACAATCGGCCACCGTTGTTTACGTAGGTGGTCAGCAGGTTCGCTTGCGCGCTGGTCAGGGACGTCTCCGCCAGGATGGTCAGGTCGTGGGCTGCCAGGTCGGCCGCGGTCAGGCTCCCTAGTTCAATCACCTCATAGGCGTTCAACCCCTCAGCTCGCAGGATTTCACCTAGGTACCGTCCAAACGGATTCACACCGTAGCTATCGTTCACCACCACCAGTATCGGTATCCCTGTCCCCTGCCCCAGACCGACCGATGGTCTGGCTACAAACAACCCCAATACTAGCAACGCGATTGCGCTTAATTTGAAATAGCGGGCTATGGGATGCATGATGTTTCTCCTCGCCTGTGCTTGTTGATGATGTACAAGTCCATACAACTTACGGAAGCCAGTAGTCGTGACCAGGCTATATTACTTGGAGCCGAACAGCGGGATAAATGCCAGCGCGTAGTCTAAGAGATCTCAAGCAGACCTATTCATCAGCTATATATAGCTCGTATCCCAGCGGCCAACTGGCCTCAACACTGGTAACCAGCCGATAGTGCGCTGCGAGCGAATCTGCCGGGTAGAGATTTATCCAGTGAGCAAACGGCCCTACCAGCACATAATCAGGATGTTCCTTTTGCACAAAATCGTAACTCTCTGCCAGTGGCGGTCCGCCGAGCCAGACATGGCGCACGGCTTGCTGCAATGTAATCGTTGGGGCAAAGTGATAATTGTGATCGGTGAGGAAGCCCATCTCAGGCTCGAAAGTTTCGATCAATGCTTCACGAGGCACGTATTTGTCCAGATAGGCAGCCATAGCCGCAGGCGTATTAGGGGGCGGCGATACTACTTGTTGCACAATGTAAAGTAGAGGGCGGGTGATCATTATGGCCAGCCAAGCCAGCATGGCCCAGCGTAGTGCATGTTTTTGCAAGTCGGACTGTCTTCGCTGTAGAGCCTGCCACAAAGCCGCGCTCCCTACCTGAAAGCCCTCGGTGAGCCTGGAGAAAAAGTGGGCTACAAACAGGCTGGCGATGGCCAGACCGGGGAAGGCGTAGCGCGGCCAACCGATGGAGGCGACCACATACCAGACCAGGTTCACGACGATCAGAATGAATAACGTTCCCCATCGCTGGCCCTCCCGCTGACGGGGCAAGGAGATAATAAGGCCATAAACCAACACTGGTGGCTGCATGCCCAGGTACACGTCGAGGTTCACCAGATATTTTAGGCTATCTTTCATCAGCTCAGGGGAGAAAACGAGGGCAGCACCGGCTGTTTGTTCGCGCAGCATCGTCAGATTTTCACTGGCTGTCGCTGGGCCCAGGTAGAGGATCATATAGATTTGCCAAAGGGCGAAACAGGCAACGGAAATGAGACCCGGTACGATAAAGATGCGGTGGGGCGCGGTGCGATAATAGACCAGGTTAGCGAGCCAGGCCAAACCCAGCGTCGGCACCAGAACCAACAAGTACTGATTCTTGGTAACCATGGCCAGTCCCAGCAGTAACCCAACCAATCCCAGCCGCCGCCAACTGGCTTTCTCCCACGTAGCCAGCCATAAGCCGAGACCCGCCACCGTAAAGAAAAGCCCTGGCACCTCTCCTAGTACTTGGCGTCCATATTCTATCAGGGAAACTCCCCGCGAGGTAATCAGCAGAGCGGTGGCTACCCAGGCCAGCCGATGATCGCCCAATACGAGCGCTAATCGGTAGAAAACATAAATCGCCGCCAGCAGATACAGGACTATCACCAGACGGGCTTGCAGTAAGCCAATGCCAAAAAGTTTGAAGACGGCCGCGATAGGCAGCATCACCGTTGGACCAACGCCAACCGTCGGGCCATAATAGCGAAAGCCTTCGCTGCTATAGTCGGCATACACGCCGAAGCGCACGAGAGTTTTGGGGACATGCAGGTGCGAGCCTTCGTCAAACCAGGTCACAGGATAGTCTGTCAAGTTGTACAAGGCTAGAAATAGAACAACCACGACAGCGAGGATGGTTATAGTGGACCGCAGAATAGCGCCCGCTTGCTTGCTGACATTAGCCCGACCTGCGGTTAACTCGACCGAAACGTCTTGTTCGTGTTGCATATTAGCTCCTTGTGCTACCACTTTGCTACGGCACATGTAAAATTACCTGCCGCAGTGACGGCGCTGAGAGGCCGATCCAGCGAGCAAACGGCCCCGCCAGCAGGTAGTCAGAATGCACCCTTGCCGTCTGCAAATGCATATATCTGCTATGCCACTGTATCCAGCACAGCGGCTTGCCTGACAACACACGTTGGCCAGGAAACCGGGGTCAGACTTTCTTCAAGAATGATCTGCGCCATCCGACGTGCGTGCCGGGTGACCGACTCGCTGTTGGTCAGCGCCGGGTAAATCTGAGCTGTAGTCGCCAAGTACAGGTTCTCGATGGGCGTTTTGACCTGCGGAATGAGATGCGTCGAGTTCAACCAGTGCAACGGCTCGACGTAACGCTCACGATGCACAAGAAAGTAACGGACCCAGCGTCGGTCGAAGTGCGGGAACATGGTTTCCAGGTGCTGAAGCCAGGTTTCCTTGATTTCCTCGTCGGACATCTGCTGCCAATGGCTGCCAGGGGCAATGTACTTGGGTAGATAGACCAGGTGATGACCACCCACGAATTCCGGATCAATGTAGGTGGTCGTCTCGATGATGCCGGTGAAAGGGACTCGGTCGTCGGTAATATTCAGCGTCCAGAAGCCGGTCAATGGCCGGTCCAGGACTAGCAGGGGGCAGATGACGCCCAGGTAATCGGTTTTACCGAGAAAATCGTGATAATCTTGGCCTGCGCTGGGGATCAACTGGCGGAAAATCGGCACTTGCAGGGCGGCCACGACCGCGTTGAAAGGGTAAATCTCATGCCCGATGCGTACGCCACGAGCGCGCCCTTGCTCAATCACGATCTCCTGTACAGGGCAACGAAGGTGAATCTTGCCGCCGGCAGCCTCGATCTGTTCGACCATGGCCTCGATCAGGGTCATATAGCCACCGATAAGGTGACCCGCTTCTTCCTTCTGACTGGCACCACTGCGCGTGGATTTCATCCGCACCAGGCGAGCCCAGATGTAGGTAGCGGGAGTGTTCTCGAAACCCCCGTCAAACTTGGCCTTGAGCATGGGACGCCAAATATTCTCGAAGGTGCGCTGACCGCTCAGTCGCACCAGCCATTCTTCAACGCTGGTGCCTTCCAGTCGGTGCCAATCTCGCACGAACTGGGCGTACAACACTGTCAACCCCAGGCGAAAGCGATCAATCCAGCCCAAGGGGGGAAAGCGCAGGAACTCAACTATGTTGTTCATCGAATGGATTTCACCTTGATGGTAGAAGCCCATTTTGGTTTCGCGGAAGCGCAACCTGTCGGCGATGTTCAGTTCGGTGCACAGTTGGCGCAAATGACTATCGCTGGAAAGGATGGTGTGATAAAACCGATCCACCGACACCCCATCCTCCAGAGTAACCGTGTTGGCCAGTCCACCCAGGCTCGGAGAGGCCTCAAAGATTTCGACGTTCACGCCCTGCTGCGAGAGGAAGTATCCCAGGCTGACGCCCATGATCCCCCCGCCGACGATTCCTACATTCACGGATTTACCCCCATTTCTAGCGATGCCAGATTGGCGATCAAACGCTCGCCGGGTGCTCCATTCTGTCCGCGCGGCAGGCCAAAGGCCAGCACGTCACTTTCCAGAATTTGCGCGATGCGCCGCGCGGCTGTCCCATCACCGAAAATGGGGGGATGTTCCGCTGGCGGTACGAAATTGAACCAGGCGTCAAGCACCCGCTCCGGATCGGTGCCAACCAGTTTGTTCCAGCCAACCTCCACCGTCTCGACCCATTCGGTCTCATCCCGCAAGGTCAGGCAAGGGATTCCCATAAAATAGGCTTCTCGCTGCACCCCACCCGAATCGGTGGCGATGAGACGGGCATTCTCCTCCAGTATCATCATATCGAAATAGCCTACAGGTTCTATCAACCTGACGTGGGGGGCAAAATGAGCGGCGATCCGGTTCAGAGCTTTCCTGGTGCGCGGATGCGCTGGAAAAACGATGGTCTCCGGCACGCTGTTCAACGCCTGGACAATCTGTCCAAGCCGCACTGGGTCGTCGGTATTGGCTGCTCGATGAACTGTGACCAGGGCATATTTGCCCGGTTCCAGTTCAAGGCGTGCCATCACATCGGATTTGCGGCGGGCGACGGCCCGATTTTGGAGCATCGCATCCAACATCACATCGCCCACCCAATACACGGAACCGGTGATGCCTTCGGCAGCCAGGCGCTGTAACGCCACCCGGCTGGCGCAGAAATGCAAGTCAGCCAGGCAGTCGGCCACCAGACGATTGATCTCCTCCGGCATGCGCCGGTCGAAGCTCCGCTCCCCCGCTTCGATGTGTGCTGTGGGAATGTGCAGTTTGCTGGCGGCCAGGGCCCCGGCCAGCGTGGAATTGGTGTCGCCCCGCACGATCACCAGGTCGGGTTGCTCTTTAAGCAATACCTCTTCCAGGCGAACCAGGATCTCCGCCGTTTGCCGCCCGTGGGACCCGGACCCCACCTCCAGATTATAATCAGGGGCGGGGATACCCAGCTCGTCGAAAAAAGCCTGAGACATCAGATAATCGTAGTGCTGACCGGTATGCACCAGGATCTCCTGGTGCTTTTTGCGCAGAGCGCGGCTGACCGGCGCTACCTGGATGAATTCGGGACGTGCTCCGACAACGGAAACGATTCTCATGGTTTTGCATCCCTGCGATCGGTTACACGAGACAAGACTCAACTCCTGGAGATGAGGAGCACTCCCAGGCAGACGACCAACGTGCCCAGTAAGCGCAAGGGTGTGATATTCTCATTGAACAGCAGCCAGGAGGCGATGAGCATTACCACGTACCCTAAGCTGGCAAAGGGATAGGCATAACTCAAGTCTACGTGGGAAAGGGCCGTCAGCCAGAAAACTACGCCACCCATGTAAATGGCCAGGCCGGTGATCACGTAAGGGTTCGTCCCTATATGCCACAGGGTGCTGCCCAGTTGATTTATGGTGAGGGTCAAAGGGCCCATGCTGCCCATGCCCTTTTTGAGCAAAATCTGTCCAATGGCCCCAGCTATAACACTGATCAGAATGTAAACGATTGCCAGAGTCACTTGCGGTTTCCTCCCCTCTATAGTCTCGATTCTACGCACCCTTGAACCTCCATAGTTTTGCGTGATGGCATGAAGGGCCTCAACTTCAGCCGATGTAACAGAATACGCGCTTGAAAACGCAGGTGGGCCAGGATGGTGCGCACCAGTTTTGCCTTAGACGTACCAAAGACCCGCGAATGAAGCACGGATGGATACTCGGCTACCCGGTAACCCATGAGCATTCCTTTCACCAGCAGTTCGGTGCCGGCCAGGAAGCCATCGGACTCGAAAGCCACATGTTCGATCACTTCCCGGCGATAGGCTCGAAACAGACAGGTATAAGTGTGAACGTGCCAATTAACCAGAAGGCGGTAGATGGCCGAGGAGCCCCGGCTGAGTAAGAGGCGATAAGCCGGCACCCCTTCTACCCCTCCCGCCGGGTGATATGGTGAAGCCGTCACGATATCAACGTCGGGCGTGAGACAGGATAACAAAGCCGGGATCTCTGAAAATTTGTACGTCCCGTCGCTGTCAGTGGTTACTATCACCTCGCCGCGCGCGGCGGCGAAACCGGTGCGGATGGCCGCACCCAATCCGCGATTGACTTGGTGGCGTTCAAATCTGACGGATATGCGTGATTCGTGGCGGTGACCAAAGGTGTTCACCAGTGTCTGCCACGTTTCATCGGTACTGCCGTCGTCAACAAAAATCACTTCTAGTGAATGGGTTTTGGCCAGTTCGGTGGCGACGGGAAAGAACTCCGCCTGGATTTTAGGCACATTCTCGGCTTCATTGTAACAAGGGATAACGATTGATAGGTCCATTATGGTCTCCCAGAATATTTCAGGCCGGACTCATGATGGTTTGATGAGCCTTCACTTCATAAGCCTGGGTCTCTCCATGCATATCAACCAGGCGTTCGCGGATCGCATCTCTGATGACCGTCGCCAGGCGCAGCGCTTTGAGGCCATCCCTGGCTGAGACCTGGGCAGGTTTGCCTTGCAAAATGCAATCCACAAAGTGCTGTAGTTCCAAAAGGAGCGGTTCGAGAGGTGGCACATGGATGCGTTCGACAATGCTTTCCTGCCGATACTTAACGCCCCGATGATTATGATTCATATACTGCCCAATGGTACGCCGATGCACCGAGATATTCTTGTTCAGCAAATCACCGTCCACATAGGCTTCCAGAGCGGTCACCTCGATGGATCTAACCTTCTGTTCGGTGACCCGGGACGCGGTCATGGTCAGAAGGGGGCCCGACGCAAAGCCCAGATAAACTATGGCGTGGTCCACAGTGCCGCTGCAAGCCGTTAGTCCGTAGGCATTCACCGAGATCGGTTCCTGGCCCATCAGATCTAAAGCAAGGTCAATGTCGTGGACCATCAGATCCAAGACCACGTCCACGTCTGTGTTACTACCGGCGTAAGGGCTGAGCCGACGCAGGTTGATAGCCAGTACAGTCATATTTTCCAACACGTTCTTCAGCTCTATATAAGCCGGATTGAAACGCTCGATGTGTCCCACTTGGACGACTAGGTTGCTGGACTCCGCGACCTGGGTCAGCATCTCGGCCTGCTCTATGGTTTCAGTGATCGGTTTTTCAACCAGCACGTGCACCCCGTGGGCCAGACAACGCATGGCCAGGTCAAAATGCAGCGGCGTTGGCGTGGCCAGGCTGACTGCATCAACGTGTTCCAGAAGGTCCTCAACATCTCGGTAGAAAGGCACATCATACTGTTGAGCTACCTGGTGTCCCACTTCCGGTGCAGCATCACAAATCCCTGCCAGTTGCGCCTGGCGCAGGCTTGCATAGACACGACAATGTCGTTGACCCATCGTCCCTGTACCAATGACCCCTACTCTCACCTGGCGCATCGGTCTGCCCTTCTTTCCCTGAATGAATCGTTAGATCGTGCACTGAGGCCCTGCCTACAGCCTTGGCGCTGCCCCTACATGAGCGGAATACCAGCAGCGATTTCTGACCCCATCTTTAGTATTCTAACACACGCGTGTTAGAGTGTGGTTAGAGAAAGGCTAGAAACATGTTTGAAATCGGTCAGCAGACCACCCTACGTAACGTTACTTTTTAAACGTGATTCCATCTCCACACAGTTCATTCACCGCCTCCGTTATCGTCTGCAGGTCCGCAACACTTAAACCCGGATGTACGGGCAACGATAATACCTCCTGTGCGGCCCGTTCTGCCTCAGGCAGAGTCAAATCGTAGCCCATGTCTTTGTAAAAGCGCTGCTGATGTACCGGCACCGGATAATACGCTCCCGTGCCAATGCCCCGTTCCCTTAACCCATCCAGCACGGCATCCCGTCGTCCATCCAGCACGCGAACCGTGTATTGGTGGAACACATGCCGCCGTCCCTCCGGCACGGCTGGTATCACCACACCCTGCAGATGCTCACTCAAGTACCGGGCATTGGCGATCCGCGTCTCGTTGAACCGTTCCAGTTTTCCTAACTGAGCCAGCCCAATCGCTGCATGAACATCCGTCATCCGGAAGTTGAATCCCAGTTCATCGTGGTAGTACCTTTTACGCATTCCATGCTGGCGGATCGCCCGGCACTTTTCAGCGATCTCCTCATCGTTGGTAGTGATCATCCCCCCCTCGGCCGTGGTGATATTCTTGGTAGGGTAGAACGAGAAGCAACCGGTGCCGAAACTTCCCACCCGTTTCCCCTTGTACTCCGCACCGTGAGCCTGGCAAGCATCTTCGATCACAGCCAGACCATACTGCCCGGCCACCTCCAAAATCGGGTCCATATCTGCGGGCAGTCCAAAAAGGTGCACTGGCATGATCGCTTTCGTATGTGATGTGATTGCCGCTTTCACCAGATCGGGACGGATGTTAAATGTCACCGGGTCAATGTCCACAAAGACCGGCCGAGCTCCCACATACAGGATAGCATTGGCAGAAGCGATGAACGTGAAAGGCGTTGTGATCACCTCGTCTCCTGGTCCGAGGCCATGAGCCAACAGGGCCACGTGCAAGGCCGTTGTTCCAGATGAGGTGGCTACCGCGTATTTCACGCCGCAATACTGAGCGAAAGCCTCCTCAAAAGCCTGAACCCGCGGCCCTTGGGTCAACATTCCCGATCCTAACACTTCCAGCACGGCCTGTTTTTCTTCTTCACCGATCAACGGTTGGGCAATGGGAATCACTCTCCACCTCCTGTTTGCCGGCATACCTCCGCCGGGATTCTAATCTCCGTCCCGCATTTCGGACACACCATCAGCACACTTTCCATGCAGGAGCTATCTACCTCCTGAAGCCGTTCGCCACAGGGACAAACGAATCCCTGTAGCCGTGCTGGATTCCCCCACACCAGACCATAATCGGGCACATCCCGCGTCACCACCGAACCCGATCCCACCATCGCCCACCGTCCAATCGTCGTGCCGCAGACGATGACCGAATTCGCGCCGATAGCCGCCCCTTCTAAGACAAAGGTTTCGCTCAGCACCCAATCATCACTTCTTTTGAGCGAGCCATCCGGGTTAACCGCACGAGGCCGCTTATCGTTAGTGAAACAGACATGGGGTCCAATAAATACTCCATCCCGAATCGTGACACCGTGATAGATTGAAACGTAGTTCTGGATCTTCACGTTATTGCCTATACGGACGCCAAAGTCCACATATACCCCCTTTCCAATCACACAATGACGCCCAATGCATACCCCCTCACGTACCTGCGCCTGATGCCAGATAGATGTACCCGCACCTATCTGCGCTTCTGGTGAGACATCTGCTGTTGGGTGAACGCGAACATTGTCCCGCATAACACGCACCTCCCCAAAACGTTAATGATCCCTGATCCCGAAAGAACCGGCCCCATAGTGAAAAGCCTGGTTCTCTGCCAGTATGAAATATTCCAGAACTGCCCCTGGTGTCAAAGATAATTCGTGCGCAGTCGTTGGGTTTTCGCTGAAGGCCATTAAATATGGATCAAAGACCACAAGTGCCACCTGACCCTGTCCGTCGAGCTGCAATCCCAACTCCTTTGGCGTCACAACGATTTCCTGGGGATCAACTTTGGGGTTTCCTTCGTCTTTCTCCCACTTGGCCACCACATCGAAAGGCAATCTTACATATTCCGGCAGGTACCACTGCACGTGTCGCCAGTTGGCAGCCAATATCGCCGTGCTCTCGGCCGGGAAATGTTCTCGGATGGCGTCGAACCGCTCCTGGTAATAAGCATCGTTGTTGCGCAAGGTGTTCCAGCTCAGCACCTTGATCTGCTCACCGCCCAAGGGGTATTCCGGCAGGGCGATGAACAGAGCGGCGTTTATTAGGGCCAGGGCAGCTATTCCCGCTGCCAGTGCCCTCTGCCCCTGTCCCCCCAGAAGTCGAACTGTCGCCAGGGCACTGACCAGCAGCAGCGCGGGCAAAAAGACGAAGACCAGCCCTTGCTGTCCCATATGTATAATGGTGTAGAAGAGCAAGGGAGGTAACATCCAAGCCAGCATGAATAACGCGCGTTCCCCTCTCACCCTGAACCGTCGCTGCCATACTCGCTGGAGCGCGTACAAGACCAGCGGCACCAGAGCCACGCTCCATCCAAAAGCGGTGTACATGCTCAGCTTGCGCAGGTTGCGCGTCAGGCCAAAACTCCCCGCGCCCATAAAGAGCGAGGTGGTGGCATTAAAGCGGGCCGAGAAATCGCCCATCACTTGCAGGTAACTGTCCAGCCCACCGGTTGAGTTGATCAGCGGGAAAAACCACCCCGCGCACAGCAGCCCGCAGATCGCTATCGCTAATGTACCCCAACGCAACCCTCGTGCCCAACCCACCCGCCGTAGGAAGCCAACGGTGGCGCAAAGGGTTGCCAACCCCAGGAAAACCAGCGTCTGCTGGCGCACCCCGCCCGCCACGGCCACGCTCACCGCTGCCGGTACCACGGCCCAGGTCCATCCCTGCATGACCTCCCATAGCAACCACACCGAGAGAATCACCAGAAACGTGTCCAGTGTGTGCGGTAGAGCAATCTCGCCGTAGAACCAGAAAAGAGGACTGGTTGCCAAAAATAACGCCCCAACCAGCCCCGTCCGCCGGTCAAACATCGCCCGCCCCAGCAAGTACATAACCACCACTGCCAGCCCGCTGCCTACCATGCTGATCCAGAGCATCGTCGCCTGCGGATCGTGGAACAGCAGGTTCACCAGACGGCAGAGCCACACGTAAACGATGTAGCCCGGCGGTTGTGGCTGCTCGGCGGCCACGTCGAAACGCTGCATGGCAAAGGCAAAATTCACCGAATCCCAGTGGTAAAGGATTTGACTGCGGAACGGGATGCGGGAAAGCACTGTCCCCAAAAACAGCGTCACAGCGGTCCAGGTCTCAGAACCAGACCAGGGAAGAGCAAGAGTAGTAGACTTGACAGTGTCAGACATGTTGGATTACTCCTGCACAGCGTACAGTTGCACGTGTGGTGATGAGAATACTTTGGTGAACAACGGCGACTCGCCCGGGTCATACCCTCCCAGCGCCCGTTCGGCTGGGCCATAGAAGACATAGGCGACATCAAAGGTGCGCAAGGTGTCCAGCCGTTCATCGTCGGGCACCGCTATGTCGAAGAAGCGCTCTACCCGTTCAGTCTTGTCGTAGAAGTCCACTGTCTGCGCCCAATGGGCCAGGAAGGCAGTATTCCCGCTGAGGGCCGGCACGTATTGGCCGATGGTGATGGAACTGAGCACCACGTCTGCCGGATCGGCGTGCTCATCAAGCCAGTTCAAGGCCGCCACTTCGTCGCGATACAGATAATAGGGGTAGTCGTGCCGCCGCAGATCAACGAAGCGCCAGGCCCACAAGTACAAATTGGTGGGCAACACCACGATCAAGAGCAGAATCGTCAGATACTGTGAGATACGTTCAGGCGACCAGGCCCACTGTCGGCGGCTGAGCCATTCGCTTACCGCCGGACCTATGTGGTTTCTTATCCCTTTCACTGCCAGGATCATCATCGGTACCTGCCAACTGTTGAGCATGTGTATCTGGAAATCGGTAGGGATATAATTCAGCAAGAACCCCACTCCGAACCAGGTACAGATGAACAACGATTGATCATCCAGGTTGTGCAGGGGCACAAAACCGGTCCACGTGAGGGCCGCGATGGTCAGCGGCAGGCCAAACAGCATCAGCAGGTGAAAGGGATTAGGCGTGTAAACGCCCGCATTGGCGAACTGGGCCAATACTTCAGTCCATATCGGATCAGTTGAGGTGAGATAAACAGCGTACAGGCCAGGCCCAAAAGAGATCAGTCCCAGAATCACTTCGCTCCAGAAAAGATGTGTGGGAAAACGTTGTTCGCGTAGCCAGATCAGCAGGAAGAATGCGCCCCACACGCCATAGAGGATGATCAAATCATAAGCATGATGCAGGCCCAAAATCAGAGCCACCACTCCGGCGAGGACGGCGTAGCGTAGTTGCTGTTTCTGATACCCTCGCCATAGCAGAACGAATACGCCGACGATGAAGGCTGCAGCAAAAATGAAGTGCGGATAGCCCAGGATGCACAAAAAAGTGTTTCCCTCGGCGATGTACACATCCAGTGGATACAGTAATTCACCATTGGTCAGAGTATATTTGAGAACGATAAGCATCCAGCCCAAGCCTGAACTGAAAGCAGTCAACAAAAACACCATTCGTCGCTGCCAGATACTGTTCACAAAATAGGCGATAAAGCGATATAGCACCCACAGGAATGCCGCGCCGGACACCCAGCGGAAAATCTGATATAGCGGCGCGTAGCTCAAACCGGTGAAACGCGCTATCTGGGCCAGCGTCCACCACACCAGGTTGAAAAATACGGGCCGGTTAGGCTCCGGAGTGAGCTTATTAGACACCAGAAAAGAATTCTGAAATCCCCGGAACCAGGAGAGGTACTGACCATGATCTGGCACGTCTAGCATCAGACCCATGAACTGTCTGTCTGCCGGGCAAGAAAGGTAGCCGTAAATATAAGGGAGAGTGGTCAATGCCAGCACCCCAATGATGACCAACCAGACAAAGAGCCATTCTTGTTTGGCAGTCCGTTGATTTACAAAAGGTGACGAATGAGGTTTGGCCCTTTCAGGCACCCCTTTCTGTGGAATATCAATCCTGATGGATGGGATGTGCCCACGAGTGCCCCGCGTGCTCACCAAGAAAAGGATGCCCAACACGGCTGCGACCACCACTACCAGAGGGAGCAAGCTGATTATTCCCGGCAGGCGCAGAAACATGCCCACGTTGCGAGCGATGTTGCCCTGTTGCCAGGCGGGCCAGGCGTACTCCCACAGCGGGAAGCGGTGCTCCTCGGTGGGGAAGTGCTGCCCGGCCAGGGTGAGCCCCCACACGGCGACCAATGACCAGACGCTCAATGTACCGACCAGCAACTTCGCCCAGGTCCGCGTACCCGAGCGGCGGATGAAGTAGGCGATGGGCAGCACCATGAAGGGGAACATGGGTAACAGATAACGTGGGCCGATGGCAAACCCACCCCACCACATAATGGACGACGAGTTGAAAAGAAAGAAAGCCAGCACACTGGCGAGAGCAACGGCCCACTCGACACGATACTCCCGTGTGCGCCACCAGACGATGAAACCCGGCACCGCCAGAAGCAACACCGGCGAGAGCACGAACAATCCCCGGAAAAGGCCAAAGGTGATACCCCACGCAGCCGACCAATGAGGCCAGGTCAGGCTCATGAAGCCGGTGTGATGCTGTTCTACCCACAGCTCTGAATGGCTATACCCTACGGGCAAAGGGGTGCGGAAGATGGCGAAATTGTACCCAGCCAGCAATATGCCAGGCAGGATGGCCGCTCCCACAACCCAGGCGATGCGCCGTCGGTCGTGTAGCCGATAAAGGGTGTACAAAAACAGAAGCCCGGCGATGAGCACCGCCGGGTACTCGGTGATGACGGCATATCCGAGCAGGAACCCCACCGCCAATAAACGGCCAATTCCTATGCTCTCGCCACGTTTCATAAAGACCAGGTAGAAGGCGATGAATAGACAAGCTGCCGCCAGTTGATGCCCGTAGAAGGCACCGGCGTAGGCAAAGGCTGGCGTCGCCAGCCCGTAAAGCAAAGTGAGCAGCGCACGTGCTCCCTGGCTCAGTCCGAATTCTCTCAGTAAGCGGTAGAGGAACACGCCCAGCAGGGCCGTAGGCAGCATGGCCGCCACGAAGGTGACAGCCACCTGGCCTATGGCAAAGCGCACTTTATCCTCCAGCAGGCCTGTGCCCCCTTCCCGCAGCGTCGCCGCCAGCGCCTGGTTATTGGCAAGGTAGTTCATCAGCCCATCCATCAGCGGTAGGCTGAGCACGCCTTTTAATGCCGCATACACCGGGATGCCCAGGAAAGCCGCGCCGGGAGCCTTGTCGCTATAGTAGTGACCCTCGAACTCGGCGTAATCCACCGTGTTGCTCACGTAATTGTCAATGCGCAGTGTGCCCTGATCCACCACAGCGGCCACCAGGTCCAGCCGCGAGTTCTGATTGGGATCGGCCCAGCGGGGGAAAGTATAGGCGTAGCAAACCAGCAACACGACGAAGATCGCGATGCTGGTCCACATTTCCTGGCGTGAGGGTTTCAATGTAGGGGTCATTGGTTACTTTCTTCAACAAGCGGAATACGTAAAAGTGTGAAACAAGATGCGTGCCACGTCTCACGTCTCACGTTTCACGTTTCGCGTTTCACGCCTACAGAGCGGCGGTACACATTATCTATGGGCACGCACGCACGGCGATAATCGTACACTTCCTCCGCCAGCCGGCGTCCATTGCGGGCGATCCGTTGCGCCAACTCGCCGTCATCCAGCAACTGCACCACGGCGTCGGCGAACTCCGCCGGCGTATCGCCTACTAGGATATTCTCCCCCGGGGTCACGGCAATGCCTTCATAGCCTATTGTCGTGGAAACAATGGGGATACCCTGAGCCAGAGCATTGAGAATCTTCACTCGCATCCCACCGCCAGCGCGCAGGGGAACTACCATCAACGCCGCCCGCTGCAAATATGGCGTGGGATCGGGCACATAGCCGGTGACGTTAATCCCCGTCTCATCTCCGCTCAGGGTCATGATTTCCTGCGGTGGGCGCGAACCCACCACATCGAATTGAGCATCCGGTTTCTGCTCGCGAATGAGGGGCCACACTTCGCGGATGAACCACAGCACGCCATCAATGTTAGGCGGCCAGTACATAGTGCCGATGTGCAGGACGTGGGTGGGATTGGGGCGATCAACGACTGTCACCTCATTGGTATCCACAGTGATGGGGATGACCGTCGCCGTCACAGGCTGCCCGGCTGCTTCCGAGAGCGCTGCCTTGTCCTCCTCGCTTACCGCCAGCACCGCGTCGAACTCACGGCAGATGCGTCCCTCATACTTCTTCAACAAACGCCAGTCGCGGCCCAGCAGCCATTTCTGGGGACCGGCGTGCATCGTTTCCCATAGCCGCTTGTATAGCAGCCACAGGGCGTTATGCGCATCCAGCAGCTTGACCGCGCCCAGCACACGGGCGGCGTATTGGGCCATATTAAGCTGATCGGCGTGAGCCACGTCAAAGTGCTGCTCTGCTGCCAGGCGGTCCACCAGACGGCGCATGGCCGCCCGGTCGTCCCGGACCATGAGAAAGGGCTGCCCGGTAAACAGACTGCGCAGCATGTACCAGGTATCGCGCAGCTTGCTCCGCTCCATTGGCACGGTGTACACACCGCCCGCACATAGTTTTTCCAGTACCCGGATGTCTTCCCTTTGGTCGCCACGCACAAATGACACCAAGGTCACCCGGTGGCGCTGCGCCAGGTACTTGAGCACGTTCCAAGTTTTGACCTTGGGTCCGCTATCGGGTGGGTAGGGCAGGACCTGGGTAAGTAAGAGCACATTCATGCTGGTATCTTCTCCTCAGACGTTGAATCCAAACCGTCCAACGCCAGACGCAATTCCTCCCAACTGGTGACGATCCTACCCTTGCGACCTCTAGTCACAGACCGCAGTAAACCGTGGATAAAGATCTTGGGCAACGTCATTGCGTAGATGAGAACCTTCAGGCAAATCGCTGCGAATTTGCCATAATGTTTACGGAAGAAATACACGCGACTGCGATAGAGTTCGGCCTCCATGCGCCCTCGTCGTTTCTTGCTACTCTGGCCACCATAATGGATGATGGGGGCATCAGGCAGATACCACACCTCCCAACCAGCCCGGTAAAACCGGAAGCACCAGTCCACGTCCTCGGCGTACATGAAAATGTGCTCATCCAACCCACCTATCTCATCCACAGCCTCACGGCGCGCCATCAGATATGCGCCCTCCAGATACCCCTCGATGCGCTGAGCACCTCCTTCCGCTCGCGGTCCATAACTGGGAAAGGTGGGCCGAACCAGCCATCTTCCCAACCCACTGAGAATGAGGAACTCACGCCATAGAGTGGGGAAGGGTGTATACGACGCTTGAAAGGTGCCATCGGGATTAAGAAGCCGCACGCCCATCATCCCCGCCTTGGGATGTTCATTCATGAATTGAACTGCCCTGCTCAGCGAGCCGGGCAACACTTGCGTGTCACTGTTGAGCAACAGCACGTAACGTCCCTGGCAGTGGGTTAGAGCCTGGTTATTGGCGCGCACGAAGCCCACATTCTCCGCATTGGCGATAATGCGCACCTGAGGAAACTGCTCTTTCACCATTGCTACGCTGCCATCGGTAGAAGCATTATCCACCACGATGATCTCCAAATCCAGACCGCTCGTGGTTCTGTAAACCGACCGCAGACATTGAGCCAGCAGGTCGCGGGTATTCCAGTTGACTATCAAAATGGATAAATCCGTCATTGGCCGTTTTTTCCCTGGTGCATGTTGTTCAGGACCCCTATCCCTCCCAGCAACACCCAACTGTACACAGCATAATCAAAACCGGCGATGGTCTGAGTGTAGACGAAGGGAAACAACCAATCGCCAAGGCCCATGGCTATCATGCAACCTGCCCATCCCGCCAAAGTCGCGTTGGCCAATCCTTCACTGAAATCGCCGGTTCCTCTCACCCTCATACAGAGTTTGTAACCTGTCCACCCCAGGACAGCAAAGAACCACAAACAGAAGAACAACCCTACAATACCGGTTTGAGAGAGTATGTCAATGTAATTACTATGAGTGGCCATAGCCTCACTTGGGAAATAGGACATATAATAAGCAGCATAGCCTGCCGGGCCCGTCCCGAACAAGAGGTGTTGTCCGGTCACCCGCCAGTTATGCTCCCATGCAGCCAGACGAGTTTGGCCACTCTCCTCAGACTCAGAGGCCAGGACGACGCCCGTGTAATAGCTCCAGTGCATCCCTACATATACAGCCACCAAAAGCAAAAAGACGAGGAATATCCGTTTGGACTTCAAGAAGCTGATAATGGCCATTGAAACGAGGGGAGGGAGCCAGCCAGAGAGCCAGGTCACTCGCGTCACAAAGTATATGTATACCCATACTCCAGCTAGGGCCAACAGAACGAGTCGCAGCCAGGAAGGAAGCCGTTGGTTGAACAAAGCCTGGGTGTATGTGAGAGAAACAAACCACAGCGAGAAAAGCCCGCCCGTGTTGAGAAAAGAAAGCCCGAGGTTGAGAAAGTGGCCCACGAGAGCCAAGACCCCGATGAGGATCATCAACCCACACAGGAACTTCAGCCATCGAATCTCAGATATGGTGTTGGAGGTGAGAAGAAAAGCTCCGGGCAAAAGAATCATTACCGCCATTCCACCCAGTTGAACCATTGGCCAGGTACTTCCCACTACAACCAGCGGGTCGCGGAAAGCATTGCTCCAGATATAGGATACGACTGTGGTCAGCATGAAAGCCAACAAGGGCCCATTAGTGCTGGATGGTTTCAGATACAGCCTTTTCTTCACTATCAGCATCCGGGCTAACCAGAGCACAATGAAGACGGCTGTAATCAGCAGGCTGGCGACAATGCGGCTCTGGGTGCCGGTGGGCAGGGAAAAACGGACAAACGCCGCCGTAAATATGATTGCTAACACTCCATATTCTAATCGGCTGGTGGCCAGCAGAACTACCGGTGGAACAGCCACAGCTATCAGCACCAGTTCAGGCGACACACGCGAAGTTACAAAGCCAACGGCTAAAAGCGTGACTACCAAACCGGTCAGGATAGCCAATCGTAACAGAACAGAGTTGGCGATGGTAATTCTCTTTTCCCGCATAAGCCGGATCATTCTATACCTCGACGCTCATATCCTTGCACCACCTGGCGCAAAAAGTGATCCAACTTTTCTCCAATCTGATCCCAGCCATACCGTTCGCGTACTAATTTTTGCCCATTGGCAGACAGCCTGGCCCGCAAAGTCTCATCACTCAACAGGCGCAGGACGGCATCGGCGAACTCGGCTGGCTCGTCGGCGATGAGGATGTCATGACCTGGCGTCACCTCCAAACCTTCAGCTCCCTTGCTGGTAGAGACCACTGGCGTGCCCAAGGCCATGGCTTCCAGGATTTTCAGTCGCGTTCCTCCCCCCGTCAGCAGTGGCACTACACAGACCCAGCTTTGCGCTACCACGGGTCGCACGTCTTCTAGGTAACCGGTGAATACCACGCTGCCCTCCGCGGGCAGGCGGTGCACAGGCACGCCATCCGTGCGCCCGGTGATACGCAGTGTCACGCCAGGTTTTCGTGCTCGAACTAGAGGAAAGACCTCCTTCAAAAAGAAAAACATGGCGTCAAAGTTTGCCTGATAGGTCAGTGCACCGGGAAAGACCAGTGTGTCGGGAGCAGGGGGGCCCCATCCGTCTCTGTATCGCGCTAAGTCCAGTCCGTTGGGGATCACGGCCAGCGGCTCAAAATCTGACACGATGTTTTGTAGCAAGATCCGCTCCTGTTCTGAGGCTACGGTGCACCCATCCACTCGACGTAGGAGACGGGCTGCATAATGTCGCAGTTTCAGCCAGGTGAGTTTGTGTCGCACCTGCCCTGCCCAGGTATTTTGAGCGCGGATTTTATTCCAGATCATCGAAAGTTCCAGGTCCTCTATCACCCGGGGCAGCGTGTCAGCATCTATTATGTATGGAGCAGTGTCCAGGCCTGGACCGATCTCCGAAGCGATGATCAGGTCGAAAGGGTGCTGGTGCAGGGCATCTCGCACCAGAGCTGCCATCTGCGGGCTATAGGTCTCCGCCAGTGAACGCGGTCGCATCGAAAGCAGACGGAACAGAGCTTGGGGGCGCGAGGGCTGGAAGTGACGCTGCGGTACAGTTCCCAACACCCGGCAGAACGAGCTCACTGCATCCAGCTCACTTTGTTTTACTCCTTCGTCTTGGATGAAAGAAAGCAGGGCGATTTCATGCCGTCTGGCGAGCTGGCGCAGCAGGTTGAAGGTGCGAATCCGCGCGCCATTATCAGGTGGATATGGAAACCAGCTTGAGAGAAATAGAATCCGCACTGCTCCCTCCGCACCTCAGGCCGTGATTTTCTGCCCCCACTGCCCACGCCACGCATCACCGATAGCCTGCAACATCATCCGCCGCTGCTCACGTTTGTGCCGCCACCTGGGTCTGACGCTCCAACTGAGCAGCGTGCGCGCGTACTCGGCCAGCAGGGTGTGCAGCCAGGCCCGCCAACTGGCACCGGTGACTTTGAGAAACAGAAGTCGGTTGCGGGTCATGTAATAATGCACCAGCGGCGAGTGCTCACGAGCATCCAGTGGGATCTTGTGCCAGACTTTCGCTGTGGGCACATGGACGATTTTGAATTCTGCCTTTCGTGCCCGCACGCACCATTCTGCTTCCTCGTAATAGGCGAAGAACCGTTCATCGAGCAGGCCAATCCGCTCCGTCACCGCCCGTTTGACCAGCAAGGCACAACCGGTGACAAAGTCCACCTCACGGGGCGCGGTACCGTATTGCCCGCTATCCTGCTCATTCAGCCCTAGCATCCACGTCTGACCCCGTGACCAGTCTATCATTCCACCTGCTGACCAGATCAAATCCGGCCGTGCATAATAATAGATTGTCGGACCGGCCATGCCGACGGTGGGATCGGCTTCTGCTGCCTGGACTAAGCGACTCAAGAAATCGGGGGCAACCTCGGTATCATTGTTCAATAACAAAGCGTAATCGGCCCCTTGCGTCAGGGCATAACGCAGACCCACGTTGTTGCCGCCGGTAAATCCCAGGTTCTCCCCATTTTCGATGAGAGTCGCCTCGAGGAACCGTTCCTGAATTGCCTCCACCGAGCCATCCGTGGAACCGTTGTCCACCACCACGATCTGGTAGCGCGGATAATCGAGCCGAGACAAAGACTCCAGGCAGGCTAATATGTCCCTCAGACCGTTCCAGTTGAGGATGATGATCGTCACCCGGGGCATCACGGCGTTTTGCCTCCTCCGGCTAACCTGGCGCGGTAGGTCTGCACCGCCTCCACGATAAAATCAGCGAAAAGCGGACCGACGGTCTGGTTGGCCAGTTTGTTAGGATGAGAATCCTCCCCCTCGCGATACTCCGCACGCAGCATGTTGAAATCAGGAACTGATGGATCTCCCTCCGCCAGTAAGTCGAAGAAATCAAAGGTGAATACATTGGGATGCCCGGCCAGGAACTCGTCGGATTTGAGCCAGTTGGCGAAGGCCCGCGCCCGAGCAGCGGTCTCGGCATCGGTGGCTGCCGGGTTCAGTGGCGGCGGGGTGATTACGATGAAGACGTGATCGGGATAGCGATCCATCACCTCCCGCATCCCCAGGTACCAGGTTTTGTACTGCTGCAATTGCTCCTGGCTGGTGATGTTGCTGGCCGGGAAGCAGGATTTGAAGGCGATGACCTCGTGTTGCATCAGCCCGCTGAGGGCATTGAGCGGCCAGGGGTATATATGCTGAGCGAAGAGCCGGGCCAAACCGTCGGGATCGGTATTGTCATCGGGGATGCCGTAACTGTAGCCGGTCCGTGTGCCGTCGGGCCGGATCAATCCCTCCCAGTTGTAATCGTGGTCCCAAAACTGGAAGCCCGCTGCGGTCAATCGCTCCCGCACCCCACCCTGGTTGATCAAATTGCGACCAGTGGAATGGTGAAGGAAAATGACGTTGGTAAAATCACCCCGTTGCTGTGCTGGTGTTCGATCCAGCAATGCTTTGACACGATGAGTAGCCAGCATACGGAAGCCCTGACCACGCAATCCCTGCCATAACAGAATCAAAGCCACTATGATTACAACACCCAGAGCAAGCCAGATAAGCAACGTTCTTCGTCCTCTCATCAAACTCATCACCGCTCCCACTTGAGTACTTTGCCGGCCACCCGCGCCGGATTGCCGTAGACCAATGAATTGGGTGGCACGTCTCGCCGGACAACAGAACCAGCTCCGATGATGCAATTGTTCCCGATGGTTACGCCCTTCATGATGATGGAATATGGCCCGATCCACACATCATCGCCAATAATAATAGGCGCTTCGATCTCGGCTTCATCTTGACCCTCCAGCCACATGCGGTGACCGATGGAGTCGAAGATGCTGCAATTCCAACTGATCATGCAGCGGGCGCCGATTTTTACTTCCGTGGCAGCCATGATGCGGGTGTTAGGACCGACAACGGTTCTGGTGCCAATAGAGATCAGGCCCTCGCTGCCCACGTCGAGAAAGCAGTTGTCCGCGATCCGGCAGCCTCGGCCAGCGACGATACGCCCCCTGCCACCCCGGTGGATGATCTGGACGTGTTTGCCCAAGAACACGATCTCTCTAGAGTTGAACTGGTGCATTCTCAGCACGCCCCGGATCACTCCGGGGATGATCCAACGTCTGAACTCCGGTCCAAGCTCCCAGAACTTTCGCCAGAAGTGACGAAAAGAGGGCTGGGCTTCCCCGGCGCCCTCATAGCTATCCTGACGCTCTAACGCGGGGTTATGGGATTGCATGTTCCACCTCCCATCCAAACAGGGAGTTCTCGGCGGACATCAAAGACTGGTAGATATTCATGACCTGACTCATCTCCTCGTCCATAGTCGGCACTGGCGCGATCCCACCACGCAATCGAGCCAATAGGCCAGGCTCATCCAGCAGACGCCTCAGTTGCCCTGCCAGAGCCTTTGCGTTCCCTGGTTCAAAGACCAAACCATTCACATCGTGCTGAACAAGCTCTGCCATTCCACCCAGATCTGATGCGATCACCGGTGTACCGTGGGCAAAGGCTTCCAGGATAACGTTAGGGCTGTTCTCATACCACACGGACGGTACGACGACCACGTCGAGGCCTTTCAACACCTGACTGACCTCCGTGCGCGTGTACACCCCTGACAGATGCAGGCGAGGATCTCGGCGCGCCATCCGGCGCAGCAAGCGGGCGTAGTTGGGGAATCTCGTGACATCCCCATAGGCTTTGACCTCCAGTGCAGCGCCAGGCAACTGTCCTACGGCCTCGAAAAGCGTGTGCAGACCCTTGTGCGGCGCGATCTGACCCATGTACCCGACCCGCAGGTATGCACTGGGGGTCTTGGCCAGCGCCTCCGGTGACAGACTGGGCAGCTCCAGCCCTTGGCGGACAAAGACAATCCGCTCAGCCGGAAACCCTGCCTGATCAAACATCTCTCGCAGGAACTCTGAGTTGCTGATAGCCGCATCTACAAAGCTCAGTGCCTCTCGCAGAAACTCCACTCGCTTCTCGATCCGGGCTACATTGCCAGATCGCCCCTTCCAGAAAGCTTGCATCATCCGGGGCACAAGACGCCCTGGCAGGCGATAGCGGCGTTTCTCCTCGCCCAGGCAGCGCGCGCAGGTAACCGGGTTGAATGGCGGCGTACAAAGCTGTCCATTGCTGCGCAACAAGATGATACGCGGACAGAGAAACCAGAAATCAATGAGTGTAACCACGGTAAGAATGCGACGTCCATTGGCTCGTCTCATCCCCACCGCTGTTCGCAGCGCGCTTCCTGATATCAGGTAACCGCTGACTATGTGTAACAGATCAGGCCCTAATTCGGCCAAGTAACCGCGCAAGTGCTCGCCGATCCAGGGATTGTCGTATGTCCAACGGAACGGATCGGGAGCAGCGGCTAGGTTAAAGCTCAGGCGACGAACCGGCAAGCCATCATAGATGTCATCCTCATAGGTTAAACCGTTGCTTCCACCCCTGTCAATGGCCTCTACGCAGAGCACGTGCACATCGTGGCCGTGATCCCGCATCCAGACAGCCACGCGGTAGGCCTGCAACTCAGCGCCACTGCTATACCGGGGTGGAAAGTGGTGAACGGCGATAACGATCTTCATCCATCCTGTCCTCGTGTCATCTGCTCCCGAATCATGCTGCGCACGAACGCCAGTTCGCGGCGTTCAATGCCACCCGACACTAACAAAGCGATGAAATAGCACCCCGCTCCAATGGCGATCAGCGCCAGGAGCCCCATCTTAGAGCTTGCCATACCAAAGGCCGATACCTGACGAGATATGAACACCACCACCCCCATACAGGCGGCTGCCAACGCAACTCGTATTAGTGATCCCCGCCTTTCACCGCCCAAATGGCCTCGGCCGATCAACCACCAATACTGTACCAGGCGCAACGCCCGCCCACTGACCAGCGCCAGTGTCGCTCCCAGGATCCCCAAAGTGGGCACCAGGATCAGGTTTAGAATCACTGTAATCGCTGCATTGATCACGTTGATGCGCGCCGCCGGGCGCTCTAGGTTGAGCGTGTTAGCCACATTCCCCAGGAGCTCCAGCAAAAAGAGGCTGGGGAGCGCCCAGAGCATCACCTGTAATACGGGGATCGAGTTGGTAAATGCTTCGGTATAGAGGGCGATGATGATGCGGTCGGCCAACAATGTCCCACCCACGGCGATCGGCAAACAGATGATTATCAAGTACTTGATCGATCTCCAGACCACCTCCGGCAGGCTCTCGGGCTGTTCGGCATAGCTTCGTACCAACGAGGGGTACATTGCCGTGGTGATTCCTTGAGCAATGAGCAGCACCATGCTGATCAGCATCCAAGGCACGTTGTACCAGCCCACTGCCGCATCGGTGAGCACAAAAGACATCAGAATCGTGTCGAAACGCTGCATGAACACATATGAAATATCGCTAATGCCAAAGGGAAGCGCCGCCCGAATCAGCTCTGACCAGCGGCGGGCCGAAACGACCATACGCCCAATCCCCATTCTGGCCAACGCCCGCGCGGAGAGCAGCGCCGCTACAGCCACACCGGCCAGAGAGGCAATGACCAGGCCGATGAACCCCAAGCCTCTAAGTAGCAGTAGTACCCCTAAGGCCCAGAAGACCAACTGGTTCGCCAAAGCAAAAGAGGAGGTATAGTCCAGGCGCTCCCTGGCCACAAGCGCGCTATCCAGCGGTCCCTGGAAAGCATAGAGGGTCAACCCCGCGCTGGCGATCAGGATGCCCAACACCATATCGGGGCTTTTGCCCAGACACAGGGCTAAGAGCGGGGCGATGACAGTGACAATGAGCGATAGCACGATGCGGATAGCCACAATGTTGGGCAAAAGCCACGCTGTCTTGCCGTGGTCCCGGGCCATCTCACGCACTGCATAAGGAGACATGCCCCAGTCGGTGAAAATGGCAAACATGGCCACATAAGCTACCACCGCCGAATATTGGCCAAAGTGCACAGCCCCCAGACGGCGCACCACATAGACGTTGAACAGAAAGGCTAGCACTTTGAGTACCGCCTGCACACCCAGCACAAAAGC
Organism: Anaerolineae bacterium; assembly: GCA_024653325.1. GTDB lineage: Bacteria > Chloroflexota > Anaerolineae > JACIWR01 > JACIWR01 > JACIWR01. The sequence continues at coordinate 13,018 of JANLFX010000010.1, read as the reverse complement.
CGAGTTGCGCGCCACAGTGGTCAACAGATTCCTTGGGGATCGCGCACTTTGCAACGTAGTGGTTTCGAGAACGTCTTGAGTGACAAGGGTGTTTGAACTATCAGACAATTTGCTTCACCTCCAGGGCAGATAAACCTGAAGCAGTTCTTGGATTTCTGCTCGTGTTGTATTGATCGGCGGCTTGCCGTGATGCAGCCTATCAACTAAGTCGGTTTCATCAATGAAACACTGTAACAGCCGACCGTCCTTTGTCTCATGCTCTGAGGGATTTCACTCATAGTCATATCCATTCTCTTCCACATAAATCAGCTTGCTGCCCTGCGGGCTGAAGCGAAAGGCGATGGGCCGTAGCTCCGGCAACGCCTCACAAATCTCCGGATGCCGCTCCGGCGGGGCGTAGAGTAGGAGAAAGCCCCCACCCCCCGCCCCCAATATCTTGCCGCCGATAGCGCCGTGGGCCCGGGCCCGCTCGTACCATTCATCAATGATCGGTTTAGTGATGCCACTGGCCAGCTTCCGTTTCTCCATCCAGCCGGCGTGCAACACCTCGCCGAACCCGTTCAGGTCGTTGCGCAGCAGGGCCTCGCGTAGTTGCCCGGCCAGGTTAACCATGCGCCGCAGGCTGGCCCGCTTCTCCTCGTCGGTTTGAGTGTTGCGCGATTGTTCCTCCAGAATCTCATCGGCGTTGCGCACCAGACCAGTGTAAAGCATTAACAACCCTTCTTGTAACCGCTCCCGCGTCCCTGGCTCACAGACAATGGGGTCAACGAAAACACTGTCATCCGGATTGAACTGGATGAACTGCAAGCCACCGTAGGCGGCAATGTACTGATCTTGTTTGCCGATGGGCTTACCACAGCGCTCAATCTCGATGATGCACGCCTCACGGGCCAACCGTTCCGCGCCGGCGAAATAATTCCGATAAGCATACAGTGCGTTAAGCAAGCCCACCGTGTACGTGCTCGATGATCCCAGCCCCGTCCCCTGCGAAGGGATATCCGAGATAGAAGTGATTTCAATGCCGTGATCAATCCGCACCAGTTTGAGCGCCTCGCGGATCAACTCGTGGCGCAGTTCGTCAACGTTATCCACGATCTCCGTCCGCGAGTAGCTGGCCCGAATTTTATCGTCGAACTTGGGGTTGACTGTGATGTAGATGTATTTATTGATCGCCGTACTGACCACGGCACCGGGTTCATGGCGATAAAAGGCCGGCAAGTCGCTGCCGCCGCCGATGAAACTGATGCGCAGGGGTGTTCGCGAGATAATCATATTGGCTTACCTTCTGCTGTTTATTCCACTCTGTTTCATAAGGTGGACGGCAGGCAGCAAGCCTGCCCTACGCTGGCTACCTCGACAATGTTAAATTCGGGCTTTTTGACCTCTCCTAACCCCTCCCCTCACCCTCCCCTTCCCTCTCCGCTGCGGAGAGGGAAGGGGAGGGCTGGGGTGGGGATGGTGAGGTAGTCACCACACGGCAAATCTAACAATGTCGAGGTAGGCAGTTTCCGGTACAAAACGTAGCGGCCAACCGCTGCTGCGCCCTGAGTGGAATCGAAGGGCGTCGGCCTTGTAAGCGGGCAGAGCCTGTCCTGAGCCCGTCGAAAGGCCGCCCGCCGCTGCGTGTTTCGCAGCGAGAACTAGGTAGACCATGTCACAGACAGAGCTCAATGTCGAACGTATTACCGTCTTTGTGGTGGATGACCACGACGTGGTGCGCAAGGGCCTGCGTTTCTACTTGAGCGCCCACCCGGACATCGCCATCGTGGGCGAGGCTGGCGATGCGCAAAGCGCCGTGGAGGGGGTGGCCGAGCACGTTCCCGACGTGGTGCTGATGGACCTGGTGCTCCCCCTACAACCGGGAACGGAACCCACGGACCAGGGGGGAGTGCAGGCTACCCGCCGCATCCGCCAGATCAGTCCCCACAGCCAGGTGGTGGTGCTGACCAGTTTCGCCCAGGATGAACTGATTTTCTCGGCGATCAAGGCCGGCGCGCTCTCGTATCTGCTCAAGGACGCCGACGCCGAGACGGTGCTGAACGCCATTTACGCCGCCAGCCGGGGCGAGGTCATCCTGCACCCCCGCATCGCCCAGCGGTTAATGGCCGAGGCTACCGCGCCCACAATGAGCCGCGACCCTATCACCCGCCTGACCGTGCGCGAGATGGAGGTGCTCCGGCTTATCGCCCAGGGCCTCACCAATGCCGAAATCGCCGCCGAGCTGGTCATTACCGAGCGCACAGTGAAGGCCCACGTCGGCAACTTGCTGGGCAAACTGCACCTCTCCGACCGCACTCAGGCAGCAATCTATGCCTGGCGCGAGGGGCTGATGAAGTAGGACGAGCTTAAGCTTGTCCTACCTCGGATTAGGAGAGACTGAGATGGCTTATGGTGCTGGTGGCGCTGCGGCGGCTGCCGCGGCGGCCGAAGAACATCGGCGGATGATGTTAGCCGAGGAGGAAGAAAATATGACCCACTACACGCCGGACGACCTCAACAACGACTGGGAATTCAAAATCGTTCGCTCTGGCACCGGCGCCTTTCGCAAGGCAGAGGTCTTGAACAAATTGATCGAGGAAGAGGCCCGGGCTGGTTGGATCATGCTGGAAAAATTCGACGACTACAGGATACGCTTCAAGCGCCCGCGCAGTGCCCGCGCCAAAGATGCTTATCTGCCGGCCGGCGTTGATCCTTACCGCACCCGCTACGGGGCCTCAGTCGCCCCAGTAGTATTGGTAGTCCTGGGCATTGTATTGGTGTTATCCCTCGCTCTGGGTCTTTTGTTCTTCGTTCTCGCCTCGCGCCTGTAAGCAACCCTGATTCAATGGAGGTAACTGTTCACCTCTACACCGCTGGAATGCAGAGTACGCCGAGTTTTTCTGTGGTTTTCGCGGAGAGCGGCTGCCGATTAGCCCAAATCGCTGCTATTCAATCGAAATTTGTCCTGGTTTTGCCCGAAAAACTTTTTTTCTCTGCGCTCTCGGCGGTGAGCAGTTACCAATGGAGTGGCTTTACATCGTCGCCGCATCTGCGAGAGGGTTTGCAGGAGGTGAACAATGCCGGCAACAGTCGTGATTGGTGCCCAATGGGGCGATGAGGGCAAAGGGAAGATAACTGACATGCTGGCTGCCGAGTCGGACGTGGTCGCCCGCTACGGCGGCGGGGATAACGCCGGACATACGGTGGTGGTCGGCGGCGATACGTTCAAGCTGCACCTGGTGCCTTCGGGAATCCTGTACTCGCACGTGGTTTGCGTCCTCGGCGGAGGGATGGTGGTCAATCCGCGCCGCCTGCTGGAGGAAATGGACGGCCTGGCCGCGCGGGGAGTGGACGTTTCCGCCACCCGCCTTTTGCTCAGCGTCCAGGCCCATCTCATCCTGCCCTACCACATCGCCCTGGACGGCGCAGCGGAGCGCAGCCGAGGTGAATCGGCCCTGGGCACCACCAAACGGGGCATCGGCCCGGCCTACGCGGACAAGGCGGCGCGGAGCGGCATCCGCGCCGGGGAGATGCGCGATCCGGCAGCCTTCGCTCAACTGGTGCATGCCGCCGTGGTCGCCAAAAACGAACTGCTCACCCGCGTGTATGGACAGGAACCGCTCCCGGCCGAGGAAATCGCCAGGGAATACCGGGAGTACGCCGTCCGCCTGGCCCCCTACCTGGCCGACACGTCCTCGTTTCTGGCCGAGGCTTTGTACGCCGGAAAACGGCTGCTGTGCGAGGGGGCCCAGGGCACCCTCCTCGACCTAGACCACGGCACCTACCCTTACGTGACCAGCTCCTACCCCACCGTGGGAGGCGCGCTGATCGGCCTGGGCCTGGGACCGCAGCATCTGTCCCGCATTCTGGGCGTGACCAAAGCCTACCAGACCCGCGTGGGCGCCGGTCCCTTCCCCACCGAACTCCATGATACCGCTGGCGACCATCTGGTGGAGGTGGGGCACGAGTACGGAACGACCACCGGCCGCCGGCGGCGGACCGGCTGGCTGGACGCGGTGGCTTTGCGCTACGCCGTGCAGGTTAACGGGCTGAGCGAGCTGGCCCTGACCAAACTGGACGTGCTCACCGGCCTCGACCCGCTGCGCATCGCCGTGGCCTATGAATGCGATGGGGAAACGTTGACTCGCTTTCCAGCAGATGCGGCGACGCTGGCCCGCCGTCGGCCGGTTTACGAAGAGATGCCAGGGTGGAAACAGGACATCGGGGCGGCGCGCGCTTTCGAAGAGCTGCCACCAGCAGCGCAAAATTACGTAACCCGCATCGAGGAGCTGGTGGGCGTGCCGGCAACGTTGATTTCCGTCGGCCCGGAACGGGAACAGACCATCCGCCGCTCTATGTAGACAAACTTAAGCTTGTCCTACAATCGGTGGGGCCAGGCCGTGTTCGGCCAGGAGTAATTTGTCGGTCAAGATAGCGGGGGTGGGACCATCAGCCACTATCCGACCACGATCCAGCAGGATGGTGCGCTCGCACAGGTTGCGGACCATCTCCAGATCGTGGGTGGCGATCAACTTGGTCAGCGGAAGCCCTCGTAACAACTCGATAAGCTCCCAGCGTCCTCGCGGGTCGAGATTGCTGGTCGGCTCATCGAGCACCAGCACTTCCGGGTTCATGGAAAGCACCGTGGCGATAGCGATGCGTTTCTTTTCCCCCACACTGAGGTGATGAGGTGAGCGCTTTTCATACCCCCCCATCTGTACCTGCTGCAAAGCTTGATTCACCCGCTGCCTGATCTCTGCCTCCGGGCATCCCATGTTAATCGGGCCAAAGGCCACGTCGTCAAACACGGTGGGCGAGAAAAGCTGATCCTCGGGGTCCTGAAACACCAATCCTACCTTACTTCGGATCAATCTGAGATAATTCTCAGCAACAGGATGGCCCAGCACCTTCACTGCCCCGTTTGGGCTGCGCAGAATGCCGTTTAAGTGCAGCAGCAACGTGGATTTGCCCGCTCCATTGGGGCCGATAAAAGCCACGCTCTCTCCCCGATTCACGGTCAGGCTGATGTTGTTCAGAGCCCGATGTCCGTCGGGATAAGTGAAAGACAGCCCTTCAATTTGAATGATTTTCTCGTCCATGTTCCCAATGCCCCGTTCACCGTAGGACGGGATGCCATCCCATCCTACGCAATCCTCGTAATCAGGCCGATAGTCAGTAGCGCGGCAGAAAAAACTATTCCAAAGCCCAAATCGGCCCGCCTGAAATGCAGATCATTCAACGTGCGTACCTGCCCATCAAAGCCACGGGCCACCATCGCTCCATATACCCGTTCGGCGCGCTCGTAACTGCGGATGAAAAGAGTGCCAATCATATTGCCCACAGTTCTGATCTGCCAAAGCCATCCCCCGCCGTAGGGGCGTAGCGGCGCTACATCCCTGCTATCCCTGGCCCGTTGCATGCGCATCACCTCGTCGGCGAGCACGAAAATGTAACGGTACATAAAAGCCAGGATCATGACCATCACCCTGGGCACGCCCACGTGCTCCAGCCCCTTTAAGAGCTCGGAAAAGCGCGTGGTAGAGGAAAGCAGGATCAGAGCCAGAGCCGAAAGCCAGGACTTCACAGTCACACTCCACAAGACCAGCAAGCCGTCGTGAGTGACCGACACCCGCCACAACCAGACGTTATAGCTACCCATTACCTGACCACGTCCCCAAAACGGTACGAAAACAGCTACCATCAGGACGAAAGGTAAAACCACCGCCGATCTTTTCAGAACGTAACGTACCGGCAATTTCGCCAGCAGGACCAGGCCAGCCATCAGGCTGGCGTATAGAGTGAATGCCAGCCAGCTAGTAGGCGGAGTGACCATCACCGCCAGCACGAAAGCCAGCGTGGTCAGGATGCGGGTGCGGGGATCGAGGTGGTGGATGGGGCTATCTAAATCGCTGTACCGGTCAATGAAAGAATGTTTCATAACTCCCACTCCAGGTGCGACGCACTTGCGAAGTGCGTCGCACCTTGTTTACTCTACGCCCCTCGCCTTTTCAACAGAGCTGCCAGCCCATAAGTCATGCCGAAAAGAATCAGGGTACCGACTATCCCTGCCAGGATAGTAGCCAGGGCCTCATTCCCTACGCCGGGGAAGACGTAGTCGGGGATGACCTCAAAAGTCGGTCCCTGAGCCGCTTCAATAAACCCCTTATCCTCGGCCACCCTCTCCAGTCCGTCGGGCCAGGAGGAAGCCAATGGTGAGATGATTGCCAACCCCAAGGCGATGAGCAGTCCAACGTGCCACCACTTCAGTTTCATCTTTGCTTCTCCCTATACCTTTTGCAGCTCCAGCAAATCAGCTCGCGTGGCCATCACGAAGCTGAGCACCACCGCGGTGATCAAACCCTCGCCGATGCCGATGAGGGCGTGCACCCCGGCCATGGCCGGCAAAGCAATTCCTAAAGGAGACCGCCCAGAGACGGCCAGTTCGATAGCACAGGCGATAGCCGCTACAAATACGGAAGCCCAGGCTCCCACAAATCCACCCACCAGCGTGCCTGTCCTGTTCTCGCCCATAAGCGAGACGACGGCCCGATACAGGTAATAGCTCACGAAGCAGGCCACCAACCCCATGTTGAAGACATTGGCTCCCAGAGCAGTAATACCGCCATCCTGGAAAACTAAAGCCTGGACGATGAGCACACAGGTCATGATCAGTAACCCGGCCCAGGGGCCAAGGAGGATCGCCGCCAGTGCTCCACCGATAAGGTGTCCTGAAGTCCCGCCCATCACCGGGAAGTTGAGCATCTGGGCGGCGAAGATGAAAGCGCCCATCACGCCCATCAGGGGAACGTGCTTCTCCCCTAGCTTTTTGTTGGCCTCTTTGATGCTATACCCCACTCCACCAGCGGAAACGACATAAGTAGCCGCTGCCGTGGCCGTGTTCAGAAAACCATCCGGAATGTGCATCGTTTTCCCTCCTCGTGTAACTCGCTTGACATTTTTGATGAAGCTTTGCCTCAAACCGACAAGTAGGGGTGCAGCATGCTGCGCCTCTACACCGCCGAGCACGCAAAGAGCGCAGAGTTTTCTCTGACTTTATCTCCACGTGCTCAGCGGCCTCCGATGTGCTGATCTTCCAATTCTCCATCACCCCCTTTCACAACGACGGCGTCGTCAATGGCTGTGGCTCAACGTTATTTCAGCAAGGCAAGAGCAGCTCGGAGCTCTTCGTTGCAGGCTTCCATGCGTGCCACTGCCGCTTCCATGCGCTCTGCAACCTCTGTCTGCCCCAATCCTCGTGCCACCTTCGCCCATTGTTGGAAGCTGCCGGAGTGCTCCTCGTTGTGCTCAATCCAATAGGGCAAGAGATGGAGCAGTTTGACCTGGTCATCGGACGGCGCATGTTCAACAGCATGGTCATGGGCGTGTTCGGTGAGTTCATGGGGGTGACTATGAGTATGATCGTGGGGATGTTCATGAAAATGCTCGTGAGGGGGAGCCTGCTCCTGGAATGATAGCTCGGGAAAAGATCCACAGACCGGGCAGACTGCTTCCCCATCAACAAGCACCATATTGCCGCCACAGGTGGGGCAGGTGAGGGCGGTAGTAAGACCACAACCACATTCTTTGCACATCGGGGGAACCTCCTTGTCTTTTAGGGTAGCGGCGGCCTGGCCCTCTCGCCTCGGTCGGGAGACCTGCGGTGATCACAGGTTCGCCGCTATGAGGATGAACGGGACCTAAAAGGGCCATGCAGACCGTTCGGCTTCACGCCGAAACAGCGGCCTTCATGGCCCTTTTGACAACTCATAGACCGTATTTCCGAAGCCAGCCGTGGGAAGTCAGCTTGCGCCGGAAGACTCTGCAGGCCGGTTGAGATGAACGGTGTGCCTCAGGAAATCCAACCGGCTGATGCTACCCCGCACCAGCTTTTGTTCGCCCAGCAGAGTGACTAACAGCCAGGCGTCGCCCTCCGGTTGCACTAAAACCACGTCGCGCATGATTTCCTCTTCCCGGTCACCGTCACTTAAGTACACCTTTGCCTCACACATGGTAATATCCTCCGGTCTAAAAATAAAAGACCGCCTCGCCGGGTCTTCAGACCGGCTCTCAAGGCGATCTTCATGATCGGTCCGTAGCAATACACCGATTTCATATCGGCAATCGGAATATATCACAAAGCCGGGAAAATGTCAAATTGCGGCGCCTGCTAACGCCTGACGAATGACCTCGATGGCCGCGCTGATCTGCTTGGTGAGCGCTTTCCACTCGATGCCCACTATCTCGAAATGCGGCTGGTTGATGGGCAGCAGAAGCTTATGTCCCCGTGCACTGGCCACCGCTTCGGCGATGGCTGGAGTGATCTCCCCCATCATCGAATTGGGGATGACTACCCCGATGGGAGCTAGGATAAAGTCGGCCAGATTGATGGAAACGCGGATGGCGTTCTCCCCGCTGGCCCCCCGGTTGGCTTTCGCTTTCATCATCTTATCGGTGGCGATGGCATTGGTACCCAGGGCCAGGATCTCCACTTCCAGCGGTAGTTCCTGACGCAATTGGGTCACTATCTGCGCGCCGATGCCGCCGCCCATCCCGTCAACGACTGCGATGATCATTTTTTCCTTTCGATTCCCGCTGTCGCCAGATTTCGTATAGGGCTATCGAACCGGCCACGCTGACGTTTAATGAGCTAATGTGCCCGCGCATGGGCAGACGAATGAGAAAATCACACCGCTCGCGGACCAGGCGATGCATACCCTCTCCCTCGCTGCCTACGACCAGGGCCAGCGGCATGTTCAAGTCGGCCCGATGGTAGAGCTGGGCTTCGGGCACGTCCTCCAAACCCACTACCCAAATATCGGCGGCTTTCAGTTGTCCTATCACCTGTACCAGGTTAGACATGCGAGCGACAAGAAGGTGTTCCACTGCCCCCACCGAAGCGTTGACCACCGCCGGGGTCACTGCTACTGCCCGCCGTTTGGGGATAATTACCCCGTGCACGCCGACCGTCTCCGCCGTGCGCAGCAGAGCACCGAAATTCTGCGGGTCTTGCAGACAGTCCAGCAGAAGGAGCAGAGGAAGTTCTCCCCGTTCCTCCGCTACCCGCAGCATCACTTCCAGATCCGTATAAGGGTATTCCTCCACCTCGGCGGCCACCCCTTGGTGATTGACGTCACCCAGGCCGTCGAGCCGTTGCCGCTCCACCCGCTGAAGGGCGGCGCCGTGGGCACGAGCCACGTCCAGGATTTCGACTATGATGCCGCTTTCCCGGACACCCTCTGCCAGGAGCACCTTGTAGACTTTACGTCGTCCCGCGCGCAGACATTCGCGCACGGCGTTGCGACCGTAGAGAAGCTCTCTCATACCCCAGCCTTACCGCGCCAGCCGCCATTTGTAGTTCCCCCAGTCCTTTGAAACCATCCCCCAGTGAAACATCGGGTGCTATCAGCGGCTGCGTATGGAATGCCATCGCTCTATCACGGAGGGGAGACCCGCCTCCTCACTCAGAAGGCAAACTTGCTCCTTCAGATAGGAAACGTTCAGGGAATCACCAAATCCACCGTTGTGCGAGGGGCTCCCAGCAGTGTGGCAGCCAGGCCACCGATTACAACATAGGAGTCCGGAAATTCATCCAGAACCTTCCGCAGGCGAAGAAACATCTCCTGCATAGTCCCGCCTTTTCTCGCTCCGTTCGACTTCCTGGAGGAAAAACATCAACTGTTCCGTTATCCAAACCCGATCCTCCAGACTCAGAGAGGCCCATTCCTTCTCCTGCTCCTGACGGATCTGGTTATAATCTTCCACCACCTGGCGCCATAGGACCCGCAGGTCTTGCTCGTTACTCATCTTCACCCCTCAAAGTGCGACGATAAGTGCGACGCACTTGCGAAGTGCATCGCACCTGAACCCCTGTAACTATCGCGCCAGCCGCCACCTGGTGCCCTCGGGTCCATCCTCCAGGGCGATGCCGATGGCCGCCAAGCGGTCGCGGATGGCGTCGGCAGTAGCCCAGTCTTTCTTCTGGCGGGCCTCGGCACGCATTTCGATCAGAATGCGCATCAGGTCATCGGTCAAGCCCACCCCCGCTTCCTCTGGCAGTTGGTCAGGGACGATGCCCAACACGTCGCCGCCCAGCCGTCGGTAGAGGTTATCAATCGCCGCCAGCGTTGCATTGTTAAGCGGCTGGCCAGAGTTGAGCAGTGTATTCACTTCCCGCCCCAGGTCAAAGAGAACGGCCACCGCCTGCGGAGTGTTGAAGTCGTCGTCCATTGCCTCCTCGAAGCGCGTCCTGATCCCGTCAAGCATAGCCTGCACTTCGACATCGGCTACATCGGCTGCATCGGCTGACCTCATTCGCTCGCGCACGGCTCGCACCGTGCCCAAGATGCGCTGCAAACCCTTGTCCGCCGCCTGCATGGCCTCGTCAGTGAAATCCAGTTGACTGCGGTAGTGTCCCCCCAGGACAAAAAAGCGGATGGTCAACGGATCGTACTGCTGGAAGGCCTGGCGCAAAGTGATCATGTTACCCAGCGATTTGTGCATCTCTTCGCCACGGATCATCAGCATACCGTTGTGCAGCCAGTAGCGGCAGAAGGGCACGCCATAAGCTGCTTCGCTCTGGGCGATCTCGCACTCGTGATGGGGGAACTTGTTCTCCACCCCACCCCCGTGGATATCAAAGGGCTGCCCCAGGTACTTGGTGGACATCACCGAGCACTCCACATGCCAGCCGGGGTAGCCCTCTCCCCAGGGCGAGGGCCAGCGCATGATATGCTCCGGTTCAGCCCGTTTCCACAGGGCAAAGTCAGCCGGATGGCGCTTTTCCTCGCGCACTTCCACCCGCGTGCCTTCCTGCGCCTCCTCCACCCGGCGTCCGGAGAGCTTGCCATACTCCGGCCACTTATTCACCTCGAAATACACGCTGCCGTTTACCTCGTAGGCGTAGCCTTTTTCCAGCAGACGTTTGACCAGTTCAATTTGCTCTGGGATGTGCCCGCTGGCGCGCGGGGAGATGTCCGGCCGCTGAATGTTCAACCGGTCCATGTCCTCAAAGTAACGGCGGGTGTAAGTCTCCACCAGTTCCATTGGCTCGACCCGCTCGCGGCGTGCTCCTTTGAGAATGCGATCCTCCCCTGTGTCCAGCAGGTGGCCCACGTCGGTGATGTTTTGCACGTAACGCACGCGATAGCCCTTGTAACGCAGATAGCGCACTATCACGTCGAAATTCACATAAGTCTTGCCGTGGCCGATGTGCGCATCATCGTGAACTGTCGGCCCGCAGACGTAGATACCCACAAAACCCTCGTGTAGGGGTACGAACTCTTCTTTCTCTCGTTTCAAAGTATTGTAAATCTTCAGACTCATTTCATTGCCCTCCTTCACACTCCAATCACCGCTCAGTCAACAGCCGAAGACGGGGGCCACGCTTCATCGCGCAGCCCCATCGTACAGAGGCAGCGCCGGGCCAGTGTAAAGAAGAGAATATCTTCCACATTAGCGAAGCCGTGACTGCTCATCTTACCTCCACCTGACCTCTGATTATACATTACATCGTGAGGATATGCAACAAAAAGACCCTCTCAGTCGACAGGCCATGAGAGGGCAGGAAAGCATGTCCGTATGCCATTGTGCAAACAGTCAGGGTTGCGCCCTTATATGGGCCGGGCAAAAATCATCCGACCGGCAGCGGTCTGCAATACTTTCGTCACTTCCACTTCGATGCTGTTACCAATGTGCCGGCGGCCGTCTTCCACTACGACCATTGTGCCATCGTCCAGATAGCCTACCCCTTGACCCGGCTCTTTGCCTTCCTGAATGATGCGCACTTGCATAGTTTCACCCGGCAACAACACGGCTTTAACCGCGTTGGCCAGTTCATTGATGTTCAGCACCTGTACTCCCTGCAACTCGGCCACGCGGTTGAGGTTGTAGTCATTGGTGATGATAGGAGCGTGCAATTGCTTGGCCATCAGGATAAGTTTATCATCCACCCCCCGCACGTCCTCGATGTCCATATCAGTGATGCGGATAGGGGTCACCGAGTCCTGCTGCAAGCGCTTCAGCATGTCCAGGCCTCGCCGCCCCCGGTTGCGGCGCAGTACGTCTGAGGAATCGGCGATGTGCTGCAGCTCGTTGAGAACGAACCGCGGCACCAACATGGTGCCCGAGATGAATCCTGTTTGGCTGATGTCAGCAATACGGCCGTCAATAATAACACTGGTATCCAGCAGTACGTAACGTCCGGCCCCAGACGCACTCTCCCGGAGCGGAAACCGGGAACTGAGAACGTTGAAGATGTCCCGCTGGCGCATGACCATCACCGCCATGCCCAGGTAGCTGAAAAAAATCACACCGGCGAAAGAGAGAATGGCTCCGATAGGGGAGGGAAGTAACGACAGGGGTAAAGCCAACAAAGCAGCTATAATAAGACCGACAACCAGACCAATGATGGCGGCGACAAGCTGCTGAGCAGGCATCTGGCGGATCCTGGTCCGCAGCCAATGAAACGGATAGGTTGTTACATAAGGAGTAAGCAACAGACCCAATGCAGCGCCGGCAAGGGAAAGAGCAAGGATGTAAAGGTACTGCGGTGACTCACCAGCTATGTAGATACCGAGCTGCCATCCTGCAACAGCTAAAGCTACCATACCTATTAGACGCAGTACTAACTCAATAGCCATGTTTAATCACCCCCTTTCCAGACAGAATGGCATAAAAAAGGGTGTACTTCCAAGTACACCCCAAATAGACGAACAGTACTCCAAAACTGCCCGGAGTCAGAACCGGCCATATTGGAGCATCTTTTGCTATACGGATGTTGGTCAGTACTCGAATGAACGGAATAAATCCGAAGTATGAAATTGCTAAGAATTAAACCGAACGATGAGCCCACTGAAAAGCCCAATTGACCACCAAGCCCTCAAGGACACTGAGCGCGTCAAATAAATAAAGTGTTTCAACGCTCAATGTGCAAAATATTTTAATATTTTGTTCGTCTTTGGGTCTTCGTGGTAAATATGCGAGTTTGGCTCATATTGGCTTCGGGGTGAAATGAGGTATCATCAACATCCTCATGAAGTCG
>JANLFX010000109.1 GCA_024653325.1 Anaerolineae bacterium | reverse complement strand
TGCTCCTCACCCAGGCGTAGGACCAGTCTCTGGCGGAGACTTTCCGTCATCTCGTCGGAAAAGCCCACGGCCGCCAGCAGGCGGAATTCCTGCTTATCTGCGTCGAACGCGAAATAGTTGGCACGGCCGTAGCCCATGGTCTCGGTGACCGACTGCAGGGCGTACAAGACCAATTTTTCTGGTGACTTGATGGATGCCAGGCCGGCACTGGCCTGGTACAGAGCGGCCAGGCGCTGATGGGCGTGCTCAAGCTGCAGCATTTTATCTTCCAGTTTGCGCACCAGCCGCTCGTTGTAGAGCTTGAGGTACTCCGGTTCAGTCAACGCCGGTACTTCTGGAGTCACAAAACCAGCAGCCGCGGTTTCACTAATCACCTCCCGGATTTCGGCGATGAAGGCGCGGAAACTTGCGCCACGTGCGGCGGCGGCGGCGCAGTTTCACTAATCACCTCCCGGATTTCGGCGATGAAGGCCGTGGGCTCCTGGGGTCTGCGGATGAAACGGGCGGCGCCCAAGGAGAGGGCCAGTTCTTCGTCCTCAGGGGTAGTGTAGGTAGCAGAGTAGAAAACGAAAGGGACCGAGCGCAGCGCCTCGTCGCTTTTCACTGCCCGGCAAAGGGAGAAACCGTCCATTTCCGGCATCAGGATGTCGGAAATGATCATCAGCGGCCGTTCGGCATGGGCCATGGCCAGGGCTTCCCGGCCATTGCTGGCCGAAATGACCTCGAAGCCGTTTATTTTCAGCAGATGTTCCAGTAGATAGCGCCCCTCTTCTTGGTCGTCTACCACCAGTATCTTGCTCATGGCTCACCTCTAATACGCGATATGCAACAGGCCGACCTCGTGCCAGCAGCTCAACCACCCAGATGCTTCTCTATTTCCTGCATAAACCGCACGGGGTCAATGGGCTTCTCGAAGTAGCCGTCGCAGCCGGCAGTCAGGGCCTTCTCCTGGTCGCCGACCATGGCGTAGGAGCTGACGCCTACAATGGGGATGTTGCGTGTCTCCGGCAGGGTTCGCAGACGGCGGGCGACCTCGTAGCCGTCAACCACCGGCAATTGCATGTCCAGCAAGATTAAGTCCGGCTGCTCACGACGAGCCAGTTCGATCCCGCTTTTCCCGTCGCGCGCCTGGAGCACCTGGTAGCCGTGTTTTTTCAGCATGAAGGTCATCATGTACATGTTCTGTTCGTTGTCTTCGATAACCAAAATGGTGGAATTCATGGAGGTTCTCCTTGACGCAGTAAGTAGTGCGTAGTGCGCAGGTGCGTATTATGACATGGGAGGGTTGTCCAATAGATCTGTAGCGGTGATGTCGTAAACGGGTTGTTCCTCTGCCAGTTTGTAGCCGCGCTCGGAGGGGGTGATGGTGAGTAGCAAGCGGATGATATCGGTCAATAGCCTGATGCGGTGCGTGGCAACGAGTTCGGATAAAGCGTGACGGGCCTGGTAGTACCAGGTGCGGGCCTCACGAGCCGAACCCAAGGAGTATTCGTAGCAACGGGCCTGGTCCTTACCGGATCGGCGACTATAACCCTCGGCGATATTGGCGCTGATAGATCCGACTGCCCGGTACAACTGATCAGACAGACTGGTGGTGCGCTTGTCTTTAGCCAATTTGCATACATCACGCCAGGCCAGGTCGCTGGCAAAAAGAGCGAGCCGATAGACTTTCATCCGCCAGAGGGGATCATTGGTCAACTCCGGTGGCATAGAAGCCTCCCACTCCTCGTAAGTCACCGAGTCCTCCTTTTCTACGCAATACGCAATACACCTCACCCCCCCGGCAACTCCACCGTGAACGTGCTCCCCTTCCCTGGTCCCTCGCTCTCCGCCCATATCTCCCCGCCCATCATCGTCACCAATTTCTTGCAGATGGCCAGTCCCAAGCCTGTGCCCTCGTAACGGCGGGTGCGGATCGGTTCGAGCTGGCGAAATTCCTGGAACAGTTTGTCCATGTCCTCGGCCCGGATGCCGATGCCAGTGTCCACCACTTGAATTTCGATTTTTGATCTTTGATTTTCGATTTTCGAGCGGGTTTTGATGGTTACCTGACCGGCCTCGGTGAATTTGATGGCATTGCTCACCAGATTGAGGAGAATTTGCTCCATCCGGCGGCGGTCGGCGGTGATGGTTTCCACCCGTGGATCGAGCTGCACTCGCAACTCCAGCCCCTTGGCCATAGCCTGCTGGTACACCGTGCGCACCACCTCGGTGATCAGGTCAGGTAGAGAGAAAGAAGAAGGGTGGAGTTCCAGTTGCCCAGCTTCGATTTTGGAGAGATCAAGGATGTCGTTGATCAGGGTCAGGAGGTGCTTGGCGCTATTATACACCATTTTGAGCTGTTTGTCCTGTTCTTCGTTCAAGGGGCCGGCCCAGCCTTCCAGGAGCATACCGGTGAAACCGATGATGGAGTTGAGGGGGGTGCGTAGCTCATGGGACATGGTGGCCAGGAAGACGGATTTGAGCCGGTCGGCCTCCTGGGCTTTGTCTCTGGCGAACTCCAGTTCGGCCGTGCGCTCGACCACGCGTTGTTCCAGCTCGGCGGCGTAGCGTTGTACCTGGTCGTACAACAGGACGTTGCGCAGGCTCACTGCTACCTGCGCAGCCAGGGTCTCCAGAAAGGCGGATTGGGCGGCGAAATCCCGCTCGATCCTAGAGGCCAGGCCTACTACACCGATGATCTCCTCCCCGCTGCGCAATGGCAGGGCAGCGAAGGAGCGCAACCCAGCCCTCTTACACTCCTCCCAGGTACAGCGGGCATCGCTAAAGATGTCCTGAGAATAGAGAGGGTGTCCCTCTCGCACGGCCAGTCCGCATAGGCAGGCACCCACCTGGTGTTCGGGGAATTCACCCAGGCGCTGACGGGCGGTCTCCGGCCCAACGCCTTTTAGGGTCAATTTCTCCCCTTCTCTCAGGAAGAGAAAAGCCACGTCGGGGTAGACAGCCTCCAGCACCTCCTGTACGGCTGCCGTTGAGGTCTCTTCCAGGGAGAGGGTGGCGCTGAGGGCGCGCCCCAGTGCGTTGAGCGCGGCCAGCTCGTCGGCGCGGCGGCGGATCTCTTCTTCCGCTTGCTTGCGCTCGGTGATGTCCTGAGATGCACCGTAGATGCGTACCACTCGCCCCTGGGCTTCGTCGAACACCGGCTTGGCGTAGTCGCGCAGCCAGCGCGCCTCCCTGTCGCGGGTCACAAAGCGCATCTCGCAGATGTCGCTCTGACCGCTGACCACCTTTTTGGCGTGCTCGATGGCTACTGGAAGGTCCTCCGGATGCACCATGGTTTGCCAGCCACCGCGAGCGTCAATCTCCGGGATGGTGTAGCCAAAGACGTGGACGAAGGAATCGCTGACCCACTCACCGCGCATCGTGCCGTCCGGATCGATCTGGAAGGCATACAGGTAGTCGAGAGCGACCTCGGAGATGTAACGGTAACGCTCCTCTGAGAGGCGCAATTGCTCGATGGCCTCGGCCTGGAGTTGCAACGAGAGCTGTCGCGCCCGCAGCAGGATCTCCACCCGCGCCTGCAACTCCACTTTCTCCAGCGGGGTCAGGATGAGTTCATCCACGGTGCGCCACAGGTGACAGGTCACATAGCGCACATCCTTACGGGCGGTCACCAACAGAAAGGGCAGGAAGACGGGCTGCTCGGCTTCTTTGCGGGCCTGCACCTGCTCCCACAGCCGGTCCAGGGCGGGGCCGTCCAGGATGCCCAGGTCGAAGGGCTCGTCCAGGGCCTGTTCACCGTCCGGGATCACCTGGTACTTGGGCCCCAGCCACTCCGCCAGCAGGCGGCGGTTTTCTTTGTGGTCGAGAAGAAGTAGGATGTGGTTCATGGGTGGTCCTCCATTGGGGCGAGGGGACTACAACTAATTGGGAATAGAACGAATTGGGAATGGAACGAATTGGGAATGGAACGAATTGTACCCTATTCGCTATTTTCCCAATTCGTTGTTGTCTTTCCCAATTCGTTGTTGCCTCTATCTCACTCGCACCGGTGTGATTGCCACTTTGGTGCCGTAGAAATTTGCCAGTAAGCCGAGTCGCAAGTCCAGGCGTCGTAGATGCGCTCTGAGTAATTCGGCCAGGGTATTATCGTTCCGGCGAAGGGCAAAGGTGGCCAATAGCACTTTGTCCTCCACCAGGATGAGGCGGACATCCTGATAGCCCAAGAGTTGGCCTTCGTATTCGATGGGCAGCCTCTTGATGTAGTCGTAGCTGAGGCCACTACGGCGCAACTCGATCATCGCAGCTCGTCGGTAGACTTGATGCAAGAACCCCGGTCCCAGGGTGAAATGAACCCGATGACAGGCGCGGAGGATGACATTTACCAAATCGGGATAGAGCAACCCTTGGACTACAGCCTGAGGCTGCCAGGTAAACTCTGGCTGTTTGTCGCGTAGGAAGTTGGGCAGCCGTTCGTCCTCAAGAGAAGGGGCGCCATAGTTGACGAGTATCGCCAGGTCGGCATCGGTGACTTTTAGGTATGAAATTGCCTGAGCCTTGTGAAGGGGTTCAATCGCGGGCGCTACTTTGATCTCAAGTAAGATTTTGCCCCCATCAATCCACACGTCCACGTAGTAAAGGCCAACGCGCTCGCCCCCGTAGTAAACCTCAAAGGCCTTCTCCGTGAAGCAGGTAATCCCGCGCTTCTCCAGCCCCAGTGCGATGGCATCTTGATAATACGCCTCTTTCAGCATCGGGCCCAGGGTGTTGTACACATCGAGAAGAACCCCACGCACCTCGTAACTGAGTTCAGGATGCACTAACTTGGGCATAGTACTCACCCTCCCATTTGTTCAACTCGAACTCGTTCCATATCCCAATTCGTTGTTGTATCCTCTGAGAGACAACAACGAATGAGGAATCAAACGAATTTCGTTCTCAATTCGTCCCATTCCCAATTCGTTCCATATCCCAATTCGCTGTTGTATCCTCTGAGAGACAACAACGAATGAGGAATCAAACGAATTTCGTTCTCAATTCGTCCCATTCCTAATTCGTTCCATATCCCAATTCGTTGTTGTACTCTCTCACAATAAACTTCGCATCACTCCCAGCAGCTCCTTCACTGTCAGCGGCTTGATCAGCACCCCTCGCGCGCCATACTCCAGCCCCATTTGTGACAGGGCTGCGCTTTGCCGGGGGGAGATGATGACGAAAGGAATATCCGCCGCCCGCAGCCGTTCGCAGCGCTCCCAGACGCTGCGGTCGAAGCCGGCGATGTCCACCAGCGCCAGTTTGATGCCCGTCCGCTCGTTCAGGACCTGATCGAATTCCTCCAGACTGCCTACGGTAACTGTCTCGTAGCTCTCCTGACTCAGGAGCTGGCTCATCAATTCCAGGTTGCGCCGATTGTGATCCACGGCCAGAATCAACGGTTTGTCACCCATATCCCGCTACCTCCAATAGAGCACGGAATACGCAATACGGAACACGGAGTACGGAACACCGCATCCTATTCGTCCATTCCACGTTCCGCTATTTCCCAACCAACTCCGGCGTGCCGCTGAGGATGCCGCGCAGGTCGGTGAGTGGCCGGCCCACCTTGATGCCGTAGCGGGTGATCTGGAACTCGCGCAAGGACTTCTCAAAATCGCTGACCCGCTTCTTGAGCACGCCGATGGCTTTGTGCAGCTCGCCGCCCATCTCCAGGAAGCGCAGGAAGATAATGTTATCGGCCAGGTAACTGATGCCCACCTCGGTGGCGCGGAACTCGCCAGTGATGTGCTCTACTTCGTTAATGAGCAGGGTCGTGATACCCATGTTGGCCAGATACTTGCTTAAGGCGTGCAGGTGGCCAACCAGGTCCTCGCCCCGCAGAGAGAGGCGGTAGCCGGCGATGCTGTCAAGCATCACGATGCGCGCTCCTTCCTCCTCCACCTCGCGGCGTACCAGGTGGGCGAACTCATCGGGCGTGTAGCGCAGCGGCTCCACCTTCACCACCGAAAGCGTGCCCCGCTCCATCATGGCGCGGACGGGGATGTTGATGCCCTCGCAGCGGGCGAGGAGCGTCTCCACCCCCTCCTCGAAGGTGTAGACCACCGAGCGCTCGCCCCGGCCGGCGGCCTTCTTCATGAACTGAAGGCCCAGGGTGGTCTTGCCCACCCCGCTGGGGCCGGTGATAATGGTGACCGTGCCCCGCTCCAGTCCGCCGTGCAGCAGTTCGTCCAGCTCTGGCACGCCGGAGGAGATGGTCTCCAGTGCGAACTCTCGCCAATAGACCTCCGGCATCAGCCTGGGGAAGACCTCCATACCCCGCTCGCCCAGTCGCATGGCGTGGCGGCCGCTGAGGAAATCGGAGCCGCGGAACTTGTTCACGCACAGCGTGCGGCCCTCCGGCGCATACTCCAGGTGGATGATCCCATCGCTGAGGAACTGCAGGTCGGCGTCGGGCGCTTCGGCACTGCCTTCGGAGGTGAAGAGCACCGTGGTGTCCCGCTCCACCAGGAAGCGCAGGAAAGAGAGCACCTGCTTGCGATACTGGTATGGATCGGCGGCCAGGTAGCGGAACTGGGTCATGGCGTCAATGAAGACCCGGCTGGGCTTGAGTCTTTCCACTTGCTCCACAATCTTGCGCGTGGTAGGCTCCCGCTCCACCTCGGCGGGGGAGAAAATATCGTAGGTTTCCACCTGGGCGAAGAACTCCGGCGTCGGGCTCAGGTCGAGGAAAGCAATGCCACTCAGATCGAAGCCCAGACTCTCAGCATTCTGACGGATCATGGCTTCTGGCTCACCCAGGGTAATGAAGAGCACCTTCTCGCCATTGGCCGACCCGGCGGTGAGGAAATGCAGTCCCAGGGTGGTCTTGCCCGTGCCCGGCCCGCCTCGCACCAGGTAGGCACGCCCCGGAGTGAAACCGCCATGCAATACTTCATCCAACCCTACAATGCCCGTAGATAGACGTTGTTGAAGCATCGGCCCCCCCTCTTTATCCGAATCTCGAATTATGGCCACTGTGGACCGTCTTATTCTTGCCCCAGCAGGATTCCCAAAGCAATTGGTCGGCGGGGCTAATTTTATCAAGAAAATATCCGATGAACGGCAACGTGACAGCCAGCGAGTGCAAACAGATACACGTGGGTGGGCAGGTGGAGTTTCATAGCGCACCTCGCTTTATAACTCCAACAGTTCGTGGCACACTACAGAGCGCACGCAGATGGCGCTACACCCGTGTGGGGATAGAGTGGAGGAGACAATGGGGGGAAATGTGATGGGGGATGCGTTGCAGACGGCACGGTGAGTCTCCTTAGCCTCTGTCCCCGCGCCTCCATAACTTTTTACCTCAATCTGCTGTAACTATACCAGAGGCGTCTTAGAATGTCAAATAACCATACGCTCCATTGCAGCGGGCCGCCCTGTCCGCCTACGCTAATCTCCAAAAAACGATCAGGCCGATGAGGAGGGCGATGAAGCACACGATGGTCAGGCGCCAGCCGATGTGGAAAAAGTCCCCGAACTCGTAATTGGCGGGTGCGATCATCAAGACGTTGACCGGATGAGCAAGAGGGGTCAGGAAAGACGCCGAGCAGCCAATAGCGGTGGCCACGGCCACTGCCTGCGGGTTGGTGTGCAGGCTGATGGCCGCGCTGATCATAATTGGCCCGGTCACCAGGGCCGTCACCTGGCCGCCCATTACCTGGGTCAACAATCCTGTCAGGAGATATGCCCCGGCGGCCAGTCCCAACGGCCCCAGGGGGGTGACGATCGTCACCACGACTTCGCCGATGCGCTGTGCCAGGCCGGTATGCACCATGGCCAGACTGACCGAGTACATCCCGGCGATCAGAAAAATGGCTTGCCAGTCAATGGCTCGATAGGTTTCTTCCATGCTCAACATTCCGCTGAGCAACAACAGCAGCGCACCGGCCAGCATGGAAAAGTGCACTGGCAGGCCTAGAATCGAGGCCACGATTCCGGCGGCGATTACGCCCACCGACATCACGGCTGGCAGTCGCTGCACGGGTTGATCACCTGGGTCGGGCTCCAACACAATGAAATCCGGGCTGTTGCGCAGGCGCTTCAATTTTTCGCGCGAGCCGATCATCAGCAGTGAATCGCCCAGCATCAGCTTGAAATCGCCCACGTCGGTGCGATAGCTCCGCCCACTGCGATACAGGGCCAGCACGGTGAAACCGTATTGAGTGCGGAATTCCAGTTCGCGCAGGTTATGGCCCAGGGCTGACGAATGCGGCGCAGGCAGGGCTTCGATGAGCGAGACGCCACGGGCACTGATATGCTCGTTGGTATTCTCCCGCCCAATTTTCATGCCCATCCGGGTCAATTGCTGCACCCGCTCTTCGCGACCAACAACTAGCAGGATGTCGCCCGGCTGGATGACTTGCTCGGGCAACGGCGAGAAGATTGCCTGCCGGCCGTGCCATATGCCAGCGACAGCCAATCCCAGTTGCTCGCCAATGCGACTTTCGGCCAGCGACTTATTGGCCACGGACGAATTGGGCAGCACCACAGCCTCCCACAACCGCTCACCGAGCTGGTAGTAATTCTCCAGATCGCTGGCGGTGTAGCGGGCCATCATCAGCTCGGACGGGGGCAGTCGCTCGGGCAAAAGGCGAGGGCCAAAGAGTCCCAAAAAGGCGATCCCCGCCAGAGCAATCAAACTGCCGGTGGGCGTGAAATCCAATATGTGCAACATCGCCTGCGGTGGGTGGGCTGAGGCCAGCAGATTGCTGACGATGATGTTGGCGGTGGTGAAGTAGGTCGCGCTCCCGCCCAGCAAGCTGCCGTAGGCCACCGGAATCAACAGCTTGCTGGGCTTGATACCGGTACGTCGGCAGGTTTCCATGGCACTGGGCAGTAGCAATGCTCCAGCGGCCAGGTTGTTCATGAACAACGATAGCAAGGCTGTGCTGGCAGCATACAGCATGATCAAGCGCCGCTCTGAGTGGGCGCCAAGTTCAATAAGACGGCTGGCGAGCCAGCGGGTCGCACCAGACTTGTGTAGCGACTGGGTGATGATGAACAGGCTGAGCAGTGTCAGCACTGCCGGCTCGCTCAGGCCGGAAAACGCCTTGATGGCATCTTGGGGGGTGTGCTCGGGACCTAACAGCCCTAATCCCAGGACCTGGCCCAAACCCAGGCTCACGGCGATCAACAGGGCCGCCAGGTCTATCCGCAGGCGGTTACAACTGACTGCGATCAAAGGAATGGCGACGACTAAAATCAGGAAAAGTTGGGCGAAAATCATAACTGCCTATCATCATTCGTATCGTAGAGCGCGGATGATTTCCATGCTCGCGGCCTGACGCGCCGGTATCAGAGCTGCCAATACACCGAAAGCCAGGCCGGTGGCTATCGCCGCCAATAGACCGGCATAAGGGAAGACGTAAGCGACCGGATAGCCGCCAACGCCCAGACCCAATACCAATCCATAGCCCAGATAGAGTCCAGCCAGCAGGCCAAACGCCGTCCCGATCGCGGCCAGTAACAGTGACTCGGCGATCACCATCCGGCGCACCTGTCTTTGTGTGGCGCCGATGGCCCGCAGCATGCCGATCTCGCGCGTGCGCTCGATCACGCTGATGGCCAGTGTATTGAGCAGGGCGATGAGCGAAGGTAGTGCCAGGGCAGCCAGGATGACAAAATAGATGATAAATATGGAATCGAATAACTGCCTGTTCTCCTCGACGTAGCCTTTC
Source organism: Anaerolineae bacterium (assembly GCA_024653325.1). Lineage (GTDB taxonomy): Bacteria > Chloroflexota > Anaerolineae > JACIWR01 > JACIWR01 > JACIWR01. The sequence continues at coordinate 3,175 of JANLFX010000109.1, read as the reverse complement.
CCGGAGATCAGCTTAAATTGCGGATAATCCTCCAGGATGGCCTCCATTTTCGACTCAGCCAACGCCGGGTCGGCGCCGGGTTTCAGGTTCACCTGGATGAAGATGTCCTCGCTCTTGTGAAAATCCCTTTGCAGATTGGCCTGTGAGATATAGGCCGTCATGATTTTGGCGTTCAGATAATCGCCGGCAATGGCGACAAGGTGATATTCTTTCAGACCTGTGGGTGTCGAGAGCCGCACGGCATCCCCCACTTTAAGTCCTGCCTGGGCGGCGAAAACGCCGTTGGCGATCAGGGTACGCCCATTGGCCAGCTCTTTGTAAGCCGTTCTGGCTTCCCCTGCCTGGAACGTCAGACTGGCCACTCGTGGATACAATTCTGGGTCAATGGCCAGTAATGAGACGCTCTGGCCGTTCACTGTGGTTGTTGCAAAACGCATTGTGCTGACCGTTTCCACTCCTGGCACGGCGCGCAGTTTTTCGGCCAGGTCTTGCTTGGCCCCGACATTGCTTTTCCATACGCCAACGGCAGGAGGCATAATCAGATAGTCGCTCCCCAGACTCCGCTGCAGAATCTCCAGGAAGCCGCCGGAGATGCTCCAAACCATGCCACCCATGCCCACGATAATGGCCAGCCCGATCATGGTGGCGCTGGCGGTGACTGCCGACCGGGTCGGCTGGCGAGTCAAATTGCCCTGGGCCAGCGTGCCTGTTCCCTGGCGGGCAAAGGCCAGCGCGAGCAGGGCGCCGAACGCAGAGGAAATGGGTTTCACTAGGGCAGGCGCGACGAGCACCAATCCAATCAGGAACATCAGACCACCGAGAGCGGTCAGACCTACGTTGCCCGAGATCAATCCCAAAATGGCCAGAACGATGAGGATGGCGCCAATGACCGTGCTGGTGATTGGCGGACGTCGGCGAACTTCGGCCACGGATGGCCGCAGTGCTTCCAGAGGCGTCACACGGCTGGCGCTGAAGGCCGGTAACAGCCCGGCCAGAAGTGTGACGCCGATCCCCAAAAGCAGGGTCACAAAAATCAGCGCTGGCTGGATGACCGGTAAGCCCATTTGAAGGTGCAAGAATTGCGTTAATAGCGGCGACATCAGGGTTAACAGGCTGGCTCCCATCAGATAGCCCAAAACCATTCCGAGCACCGTGCCAACCGTACCTTGCAGGAATCCTTCAGCCAGGATCAATCCGATGATCGTGCGACGGCTAGCTCCGAGAGCCCTCAGCATCCCGATGTCATGCCGGCGTTCGGCGACAATGGTGCGAAACGTGTTGAAAATAATGAACCCGCCCATGAACAGGGCGAAGAAACCGAAGAGGTTAAATGCCATCTGGCCGGTGCGGATGCTGGCCATGAGTTCTGAGCCTCCCGACAGCGCTCCCAGAGTATAGTCCTTCCCCAACATGGTTTCGATGGCTTGTTGGATGGCCTCACGCTGAGCAGGATCGGTCGTGTCCAGGTTGAGCTCGATGGTGTTGATATAGTTGGGGAGATCGAAGCATTTTTGCGCTTCCTCCAGCGTGACGAGTACCTCTTCGTTTCCTGGCAGGGTTCGCGCGGGGAGCAGGCCCACGATCTTCAGAGATACTGTGCCTTCGGTCGTTGGCAGGCGCAGCCTGTCTCCAAGTTTAAGGCCCAGGGTATCGGCCAGGCTGGTGGTAATGACAGCGATTGTAGTATCATTGGGCCGCAGAAAGCGTCCTTCTTTGATGGGATAGCTGCGCAGCAATTGTGCGTCTCTGGGATCAATGCCGGTCAGAGTCAGGGCCGTTATATTGGCCCGGCCAAAATAATCGTTCGGGATGTTGATGGTGCGGCTCAATGATCCGGCAATCACGCGGATGCCCGCGATGGTTTTGACCCGGTTCAACACTTTGGATGAGAATGCTTCCCCGGTCTTGTGGGTGATGGTCACGTCTACCTGTCCCGAGGCGGCGAGAATGTTGGTTTGAAAGGCGCGCACCATGGTTGGCAGTATGGTGTTCATGCCAAAGATCACCAACGCGCCGAACACAATGGCCAGGGTAGTGAGAAATGTCCTGAGTTTGCGTCCCCACAAATAGCGGGCAGCTAACGTCATCTGCAGATTCATCTTCAACTCTCCGTTTCGCATCTCAAGCGATTTTATTGCACCTCGCTGGCTTCCAGGCCAGCAGGATCGGCGTGGCCTGGTTCTGGCCGTGTTTCGTTCACAATAGCGCCATCCTTGAGAAAGAGAATGCGGTCAGCATACGAAGCAATGTGCGGGGCGTGCGTCACCATCACCACTGCTCGTCCCCATTCGTTGGCGATTTGGCGCAAAAGCGTAGCCACCTCATCAGCAGCGTGCGAGTCGAGGTTTCCCGTCGGCTCATCGGCCAGAATGAGTTGCGGTTCGGCCACCAGGGCGCGGGCAATTGCTACCCGTTGTTGCTGACCGCCCGAGAGTTGATCGGGATAGCTATGCAAACGGTCGCCCAACCCGACCCTTTGAAGCCACTCTTGGGCTCTGGCTTTGGCCTTGTCCGGCTTTGTGCCATCGAGCAGGAGGGGCAGAGCGGCGTTCTCGGTCGCATTCAGTACTGGAATCAGATTGTAAAACTGAAAGACGAAACCGATTTTCTGACGGCGCAACCTGGTAAGCACCTCGTCCGACAGGTTATTAAGAAGCTGGCCCTCGATGAACACCTGCCCTGCCGTTGGGCGATCCAGGCCACCTATCAGGTGGAGTAAGGTAGATTTTCCACAGCCACTGGGGCCCATTACAGCTACAAACTCGCCTGCGCTCACGCTCAAGTTAACGTGATCGAGGGCGGTCACGGCGGTCTCACCTTTGCCGTATACTTTGGTCAGATTTTCTACTTGGATGACAATGGACATACTGCAACTCCTGGTTTTGGATGATTTATTTACTCAGTCCAGGCCATTGCGAGCTACCCTGAGCGGGCAGAATTATCCTGGGTGTGGGTAAAAGATGCTCTCACGAAAAACATTATATCCCGCCTGACCGAAAAAGACAAGCCAGTCAAGCACTATTCAGGACACATCCTCGGCTTGGCGGGGGTCTCTGACCCCGGCGAGCATTGGTGGTGATGTGGTCAGGAGACTGCATCACAGCAGGGTTCGGGTGTATCTCACTTTGGGGGCGAGTTGCTGCTGTGCCCTGGCCGCGGAGACCTCTCCCAGCCC
>JANLFX010000108.1 GCA_024653325.1 Anaerolineae bacterium | reverse complement strand
GCCGCCCCTTCGCTGCGCTCAGGGCAGGCTCTGACGGGCGGCTCGCAATGACCCCCTGAATAGCTACGGTATGACGCATTTGACCCGCAGGGTATTCTATAACGTCCCCTTGCTTTTGTCAAAGACAATCCAGGTGACTCGCACTTCCCAAGTGCGAGTCACCCGCCTCCCCGGATTTTGTTGCCAATGCTCTGGAAAACTGGTATAATAATCTCCACTCCAGAGACCCGGTAGCTGGAAGGATAATGAGCGTTCAAAGAACCTGACAACGCAAAAAGGGGGCGAGACATGCGTATCCGAGACTTTGTACCCAGCGACGCGTTGCGTCTGGTGGAAATCTTGAAAGCCAATCAGCAATATGGCCATCCGGAACTGGACGGTCCCGAGGCCATGATGCGAGTACGCGAGTGTAAAGCCGCCGAGTTCCTCGTCGCCGAGGAAGATTTCCAGGTCGTGGGTTTCATCCGGGGCGTGTACGACGGCTCCCGGGCCATTATCCACATCGCCTCGGTGCATCCAGATTACCAACGACAGGGCATCGGCCGGGCCCTGACCGGGGCCATCGCCAGGCGCTTCAAAGAGCGAGGCGCTTCCTCATTGGCTGTCACCGTGCCCGGAGAAGTGGATTTTTGGAAGAAGATGGGTTTCCGCCAAACCACGCGCATTATGTTCGCCTATCCTATTGACGAGGTCATTCAGTGCGCCCAACAAGGGGGGGATAAGGTTCAAGGGGAATAAGGTGAGCGAGGCAGAGGGCACAAAAGGGCGTATCCTGCTAATTGACGACGATCAGGAAGTGGCTGGGATCGTCGTTCGCTTCCTCAAAAGCGAAGGCTACTCGGTTCAGCACGCCAACAACGGGCGAGCTGGTCTGGACATCATTGAGCAAGAGATCCCAGACCTGCTTTTATTGGACGTCTCTCTACCCGACCTGGATGGATACGAGATTTGCCGTCGTTTGCGCGGCGATGCCCGTACCGAACAGCTCAACATTCTCATGCTCACCGGACGAGGCTCGGTAAATGCCAGGGTAACCGGCCTGGGATCCGGCGCCAATGACTACCTGATTAAACCTTTCGATCCACAGGAACTTCTGGCCCGTATCCAGGCCCAACTCCGGCTCAAAGCTCTGCGAGAGCGGCTGGTGCAGATGGAGAAAATAGCTACTATCGGGCAGATGGTGATCACTCTTAGCCACGAAATCAACAACCCGTTGACCGCTATCGTCTGGCACGCTGAACTTTTGCACGAGCGGATGGAATCCTTGCCCAACATCCCTCCAGATGTACTCACTTCATTGGAGGCTATCGAGCACGAGGCGCATCGCATCCGAGAGGTGATGACCAGGCTGGCACGGGTGACTCAACCGGTGGTCACGGAATATCTACCGGGCACTTCGATGATTGATATTGGGGAATCAGTATGACAAGTTTCTGGTTTCAAGTTCCAGGTTACAGGCTGGCGCGACACGCCAACTTGAAACTTTGAACCTGAAACCTGGACCATGACGAGGATAACGGTTGTAGATGAATGGGAAACGAGATTACTACGAAGTTCTGGGCGTGAGCCGTAATGCCAGTCAAGACGAGATAAAACGGGCTTACCGCCGTCTGGCTCGCCAGTATCATCCGGACGTTAATCCCGGCAACAAGGAAGCTGAAGAACTCTTCAAAGAAGTCAATGAGGCCTACGAGGTCCTTGGTGATGCCGAGAAAAGGGCCCGTTATGATCGCTTCGGCCATGCCGGTGTACAGGGCGGTGGATTTGGGGATTTCACCGGGTTTGGCGGTTTTGGGCCTTTCGGAGGCATTGACGAAATTTTCGAGAGTTTCTTCGGAGCTACCCGTCCGCGTGCCTCCCGGCACACCCCACGACGGGGTCAGGACCTGCGTTACGATTTGAAGATCACTTTCGAGGAGGCGGTTTTCGGCTGTGAGAAGGAGCTGGAAGTTCCCCGCCACGAAACCTGTCCCCATTGCCAGGGCAGCGGTGCCGAGCCCGGTACGACGCCCACCCGCTGTCCGCAATGCGGCGGCACCGGAGAAGTGCGCCGCGTCCAGCAATCCATCTTGGGTTCGTTCGTGAACGTAACCACCTGTCCTCAGTGCCAGGGAGAGGGAGAGGTGGTCATCACCCCTTGCCGCGAATGCCAGGGGCAGAAACGGGTGCGCGTCACCCGCCGTCTGACGGTCAAAATTCCACCCGGCGTGGACGATGGCACCCAGATTCGCCTGTCCGGCGAAGGTGAGACCGGTCTCTACGGTGGTCCGCCCGGCAACCTTTACGTGGTCTTGAACGTGCAACCTCACCCCTATTTCCGTCGTCAGGATAACGACATTATTCTGGAACTGGCTATCAACGTGGCCCAGGCAGCGTTGGGGGACAAAGTCAAGGTGCCCACTATAGATGGTGAGGAAGAACTGACCATCCCCGCCGGTACCCAGACAGGCCAGGTGTTCCGTCTGCGGGGCAAAGGTGTACCCTACCTGCGGCGTAACGGGCGGGGTGATCAATTGGTCATCGTCAGAGTATCCGTGCCCACCAAGCTAACCCCGGAGCAGAAAAAGCTGTTCCAGGAGCTATCCAAAACCCTGGGCCGGGAAGTGATCCCGCAGGAAGAAAAAGGTTTGCTGGACCACCTGCGCGAGGTATTGGGATGGTAGAAGTGACCGTCAGGTGACCGTCACCTGAGGAGGAGACGTTTCCATGAGAAAAGCCATGCCATTACTCCTTGTCGGCGGGCTGCTTACAACTCTGATCGGCTGTGCAGGGCCGGCGGCCATACCGGCCAGCACCCCTGTTCCGGCGGTCGCAACCGCTACACCCAGCCCCACAACGGTGGCTGAAACTGTCACCCCCGAACCCGAAGCAACGGCGACTTCTACGCCACAATCATTGGCGACCGATACCTCTACCCAACAGCCAGCAGCGACGGATACCCCCACGCCACAGCCCGTGGCCACAATGCGCGTCCTTTTGATCATCGCCCCTCAGGATTTCCAGCCACAAGAATACGGCGAACCGCGTCGCATCCTGGAGGAGGCCGGTTACACGGTGGTCGTGGCCAGCACCACACTGGAAGAGGCGGTCAGTATGCCGCCGGAGCGGCTTCGGGTGAAACCCGATGTGACCATCGGCGAAGTGGTGGTGGCCGATTACGACGCCATTATCTTCGTCGGGGGCGGTGGGTCATCTGTATACTGGGATGACCCTGTGGCACATCGCATCGCCCAGGAAGCGGTGGCCCAACAGAAAGTGCTGGCCGCAATTTGCATCGCCCCGGTGACGCTGGCCAGGGCTGGTGTGCTGCAAGGGAAAAGGGCAACGGTATTCCCGTCCGGTGACGTGGTGGCCATGGTCCAGGCCAGCGGGGCTGCCTGCACGGGCGAGGAAGCCGTGGTCCGCGACGGGCTGATCATTACCGGCAACGGGCCGGGGGCTGCTACCGAGTTCGGCCAGACTGTCCTAGCTGCCCTGCAAGACTAGAAAAAATCTCCCGCTGGCTTGAAGCCTGCGGAAGGTTTCAAATGAGCTTTGTTGATGAACGAACTCCGCTGGTGGGAAATCAGTGTGCAGGTGGACGGCGAGGCCGCCGAGGCAGTGTGTGAACTGTTCAACCGCTACGGCCAGGGCGGGGCGGTCGTCGAGCAAATTGTGGACGGGGCCGACGAAGAAACGCCCGTTGCATTGACGGCCGTCGTCAAAGCCTATCTGCCTGTGACCCGGCAGGGTCGGGAATCTCGCCAGCGCCTGGAAGAAGGGCTCTGGCATCTGAGTCAGTTGTACCCTATTCCCTCCCCTCAAATTCGGGAACTGGGCCAGGCGGACTGGGCCACTGCCTGGCGCGAGCAATTCACCGTGCTGCACATCGGCCGGCGACTGGTCGTCAAGCCGACGTGGCTGAGCTACTCTCCCTCTGCCGGTGAAGCGCTCATCGAGCTGGACCCGGGAATGGCTTTCGGCACCGGCTTACACCCCACCACCCGCCAGTGTCTGCTGGCTCTGGAAGAGCACCTGCGTCCAGGGATGTCCGTCCTGGACCTGGGCTGTGGATCAGGAATTCTGGCCATCGCCGCTGCCAAACTCGGCGCGGGGACCGTGCTGGCCCTGGACACCGACCCCACCGCCGTGGAGGTGGCACAGGCCAACGTGAGCGCCAATGCCGTACAAGAACGAGTCATCGTCGCCCACGGGTCGCTTCCCGAAGTGCAGGACACTTTCGACCTGGTGCTGGTCAACATCCTGGCCCGCGTTATCATTGATCTGATTTCCCAGGGTCTGATTGATTGCCTGAAACCGGGTGGGATCATTGTCACGGCGGGCTTTATCGAGGAACAGGCAGCCGAGGTCGAGGCGGCTCTGCGTGGCCAGGGGATAGCCATTGTGGATCGCCTGGTTGAGCGGGACTGGGTGTCGCTCGTTGGTCAGAAAGAGTAATCCCAGCGATGCATCGCTTTTTCATCCAGCCGGAGCAGATTCAGGGGAGAACGGTTATTCTGACGGGAGCCATTGCCCATCAGATTTGCCACGTCCTGCGTCTGCACCCTGGTGACCACATCCTTGTGCTGGATAATTCCGGCTGGGAATGGCAGGTGGAACTTACCCGGATAAGCAAGGATTGCGTAGAAGGACACACCCAGGGCAAATCCCTGACCAGAGGAGAGCCCCGCACGAAAATCACCCTTTACCAGGGTGTATTGAAAGGCAACCGCTTCGAGTTCGCCCTGCAAAAGGGAACTGAGGTGGGGATCGTCGAGTTCGTGCCCGTGGTCAGTGAACGGTGCGTTATCGCCGATGTGGACGCGGTGGGGAAAAAGTTGGCCCGCTGGCAACGGATTGTGCTCGAGGCGGCGGAACAGGCCCGGCGGGGACGGTTGCCGGTGATCCAGCAGGCGATGCTTTTTGCCGCTGCCTGTGAACGGGCCAGACTGAGCGGCGGTCTCTCGATCCTGCCCTGGGAGGAGGCCACGGCTGGCCTGAAGCCGCTTCTGCGGGGAGAGGATCAGGCAGGGGGGACCACCGCCCGGCCGTTCTCCATCAACCTGTTCATTGGGCCGGAGGGCGGTTTCACCGCCGACGAAGTAGACCTGGCCCGGAGTTACGGTATTCACCCGGTGACCCTGGGGCCACGCATCCTACGCGCGGAGACGGCTGGGCTGGTCACTGCAACTGCCATCCTTTACGAGTTTGGTGACCTGGAGAGAGTATTTTCATGACAAGCGGCGGAAAAAACCAGACGGTCCAAGAGGTCGAAAAGTAGAAAGGGGTTCACTACCAGATGCCCAGATACAAAGTCATCGTCAACCCGATCTCCGGCCGGGGGGCGGGGGAGCGCGCTGTGCCTCTCATCAAACAATTGCTGCAAAGTCACGGCCTGGACTTTGATCTTGTCTGTACTGAACGTCCCTGGCACGCCGCCGAATTGGCTCAGCAAGCCGTTCAGGATGGATACGACATCGTGGTCGCCGTGGGTGGCGACGGCACTGCCAACGAGGTGCTGAACGGCCTGATGCTGGCCAGGCAGGCTGGCTTAGAAAACAGGGTGGCGATGGGGATATTGAGCGTCGGGCGCGGCAATGATTTTGCCTTTGGTGTGGGTGTGCCGCGTGACCTGAAGGCCGGCTGCCGGACCCTGGCTCAGAATCACCGGCGTCCGATTGACGTCGGGCGGGTGGTGGGTGGCCTGTATCCGCAGGGCCGCTACTTCGGCAATGGGGTGGGCATCGGCTTCGATGCCGTCGTCGGCTTTGAAGCGCTGAAGATGAAGCGGCTGCACGGCTTCCCCTCTTACATCGTGGCCGCGCTGAAAACTATCTTCCTGTATTATCGCGCCCCTCTGGTGCATATCGAATACGACGGGGAGACGATCACCCAACCCTCGTTGCTGATCTCGATTATGAACGGACGGCGGATGGGTGGCGGTTTTCTGATGGCCCCGCACGCAGAACACGACGATGGCCTGTTCGACCTGTGCATTGCCAGCCAGGTGAGCCGCGCCCGTATCTTTGCCCTGATCCCCCGCTTCATGAACGGCACACAAGCCACTCAGAAGTCCATCAGAACCGGGCGCACCAGACACATCACCGTCACCGCCGTTGAGGGCGTTCTGCCCGCCCACGCTGATGGGGAGACGCTCTGCACCGAGGGGCAACGATTGGACATGGAGTTGTTGCCGCGCCAGATCGAGATTCTCTACCAACCGCCGGAGGCTGACCAATGACCTTGACCATGTGGGTAGTGAGTGCAACAATCAAAGGCCTGACCCGCCTGCTCTGTCGGGTGGACGATGCCCAGCTAGCGCGGGTACCGGCCCAGGGGCCGCTCATCCTGGTCGCCAACCATGTCAACTTCCTGGACGTTCCCCTTATCTACACCCACCTGCAACCCCGTCCAGTGACCGGCTTTGCCAAAGTCGAGACCTGGGACAACCCTGTCCTGGGCTTTCTGTTCACCCTGGGCCGGGCTATCCCCTTGCGGCGGGGCGAAGCCGACGTGGCCGCCCTCCGTCGCGGGTTGGCAGCGCTGGCTGCGGGTCATATCCTGGCCGTGGCTCCAGAGGGCACTCGCAGTGGTCACGGACGTCTGCAACGCGGCCATCCCGGTGTAGTGGTGTTGGCTTTGCGCAGTGGCGCTCCCCTGTTGCCCTTAGCCTACTACGGGGGTGAGACTTTCAAGCGCAGTCTGAGCCGCCTGCGGCGTACCGATTTCCACATCGTGGTAGGTCAGCCGTTCTACTTGCAGGCGGATGGGGTAAAAGTGACGCGCCCGGTGCGCCAGCAAATGGCCGACGAGATTATGTACCAGTTGGCCGCTTTGCTACCGCCAGCCTATCGCGGTTACTACGCCAACCTGGACGCAGCCACCGAAACTTACCTGCGTTTCCCTGTTACGTCAGAAAGCAACCTCCGGCACGCCAGAAGTCTGCAGGGTAATTCGATAACGTTACCTTTGTCATGGCGAGGGCGCGAAACGCCCGAGGCACTCTCCGAGCGGCAGTAATGAGATTGCTTCGCTGCCTTCGGCGGGCCATAATGACGGGTAGGGTGGTGCAATGTGACTCTCTGCCGAAGTGCGACCTTGTCGGGGTAATCGGGGGATGGTGAAGGAAAGTCATGGAAGCAGGCCTTCTCGTTGTGACTGGAGTCTGACGAAATGTGGGGTTCGTATTAGCGGCTTCAGCCGCTTTTCGTTCTCTTGGACGGCTGAAGCCGTCACTACGAACAAAAACGCCAATGTCCAATTTGTGAGAAAGAGGGGCTTTCTATTGGAGAAGGACCCGTTTTGCAAGGATGGGGCGAGTGGGCTGTGGTCGTTCACTCGCCCAACGGCTATCGGATCGTGTTCGAGGGACCATTAAAGTAGGGGCGCAGCGTGCCTCGCTTCAGCAGGGCCTGCGCCCCTACTGTTTCTGTGAGAAATATGGTAGGGCAAGCTTAAGCTTGTCCTACAGAGGGTGTGGACTATGGCTTTAGCACCAGCAGCCCCTCGCGGCTCTGCTCAACCTGCGTGCGGTCGAAGAGCATGGGGTGGTGTTCCACTTTGCGCCAGGACTCGATCATGTCCGAGAAGTGTTTGTGGAAGGGCTGCCCCGACTGGCCGGTAGTGTGCATCGAGCGGCAGTTGTTCCAATCGCCCAGGTCTATGATCTGCCGGTAGGATGGGCCGTGGATCACCGTGAAGGGGTTATCGTATTCAAACGAAGCCGGATTTACAGTGAAATTATCGCCGCCCAGAGAGACGCCGCCGACGTTGAAAATCCTGTCCAGAGGCTTCACTGCCCCCAGAGGATGAGCAAAGAGGGCGGTATGCATCTTGTCCCAGCGCCAGAGGGTGTGCAGGTCACCGTAATGGCGGCCCAGGTAATCCAGTGCGTCGGCGAAGGCGGCGCGGAAGATGTCGTCACGGGTCTCGCGGGCGCTGGTGCTCACGTCGTCCCACCAGTGGTTATCTGGCTCTTGGACCAGACGCTCCAATACCAGACGATGGTAATCATCCATCTCCAGGTAACTCGGATACAGCTCTCCTAGTTCATCCTGGAATGTGTGCTCCACCAGCTTCCAGTAGAAGACTTCGAACACGGACGCGGCGGAGCTATCGGCTGTCAAATAATAATCCCAAGGCTGTAGCAAATCGCGTACCACCCGCTCCTGCAGCCAGCCCTCCGGCTCCAGGGCCAACAGATAGGGCAACAGCCTCTCGGCGGGGATGGAGTACACATCGGCCTGGATGTCGCGCATGTCGTCCACGGTGAGGCTGCCCGGATTGGCCGCGCTGAGCAGGTCCACGATGCGCTGCGCCCGGTATGGCGCCGCCCAGCCGTAAGCGATGAAGTAGGGGTAGTCGTCGGGGACAACTTTGTTGTTGGCGGTGACCACGAAGTGAGTAGGCGGGTTGAAAACCGAGGGCAGCTCATCAAAGGGGATGTAACCCGTCCACTCGTACTCGCCCGTCCAGCCGGGCACGGGGGTCAGCCCCTGGCCTTGGGCGCGGATGGGGATTTGCCCCGGCGTCTGGTAGCCGATGTTGCCTTTCACATCAGCGTACACGAAGTTCTGCGAGGGGGCGTCCCAGTAGCGCAGGGCGTCGCGGAATTCCTGCCAGTTGTCCGCCTGGTTGATAAGGAATACCGAGCGGAAAAGCTGCTGACCATCCAGCGCCGTCCAGCGGAAGGCGGTGGGCTGCTCGAGGCCCTCGACCACGTCGTTCATGATCGGCCCGTGGCGGGTGACGCGCACTTCCAGCGTGACCGGTTCATTCTGCCCCGCCACACGGATTTCCTCGGTGAAAACCTCCATATCCTCCCATTGACCCATGTACTCGACCTGGTAGGGATTATCGGGGTTGACTTTCTCCAGGTAGAGGTCCTGCACGTCTGGGCCGGTGTTGGTCACCCCCCAGGCGATGTGCTCGTTGTGGCCGATGATCACCGCTGGCGCTCCGGGGAAAGATGCACCTACCACGTTAAACCCGGGGGCGTGTAGCCCGATCTCGTACCAGATGGACGGCATCTGCAAGCTCAGATGCGGGTCGTTGGCCAGGAGCGGTTTTCCACTGGCGGTCATCGTCCCGTCCACTACCCAGTTGTTGCTACCCAGGCTTTCACCGTCATTGCCCAACAAGCGGGCCAGGTGCTCATCGGGAAAGAGGTTGGGGTTTCCGAGTTCACTGTAGCTCTTCGCCTCTGGCGGGATAATGAACGGCCCGGCCTCTGGGTAGGCGGGCATCAATTCGCGGGTGGCTTCCTCGCCCAACTGCTGAACAAACCGCGCCCACCTCAGCTCCTCACGCCAGTTCCCGCCCAGCTCCCAACACATCACTTTGCCCCAGGCCAGGGTGTCAATCGGCGTCCATGGTGCGGGGACGTAGCCCGGCACCTGGGTAGCCCCCAGGATGACGAATTCCAACGGCAGACGATCTTTGTGGCTCTCGATGAAAGCGTTGACTCCATCGGCGTAGGCCTGGAGTGCGGCGCGAGTCTCCTGGTCGAGCACTTCCCAGTCCTTCTCGGCGGCACGGCGCAGGCCGATGGTCCTCAGGAACTTATCGTCTTCCAGCGTGGCCTCGCCCAGGACTTCGGAAAGGGTGCCGCTGCCGATGCGCCGGTTGAATTCCATCTGCCATAAACGATCTTGCGCATGGACGTATCCCTGGGCGAAGAAAAGGTCGTGCAAATTGTCGGCGTAGATATGGGGCACGCCCCAGCGGTCGCGGTAGACGCGCACTTCCGATTGCAAGCCTGGCACGCGGACGGTGCCGTTGACAGTGGGAAAGCTGTGGCGGATAAAGAGGTATCCGCCGCCGCCCACCGCCAGGACGACGATCAACAAGATGATACCTAATGCGATCAGGATTTTCTTCAGCATCTGCTCCCTCCGATTAGTTCACGCTGTAATGGACTGCTCGTAGTAACGACTTCAGTCATTCCACTCACATTTCAATCTCCTCTGCCTCCTCCAGCACCTCGCTGACGGCGAGGGCCTCTGAGATACGCGGCGCCCGCCCGCGGCTCAGCAGCCAGTTCGCACCCAGGATCAATGTCCAGGGCACGAGAAGGGTGAGCAGGAAATACGGCAGCGGGGTCAGGAGCGGAGCAGAGGAGAAGCGGTCCAGGTTGAATACGATGAACACCAGGCTGAGCCACACGGTGAAGAAATTGGGCATAGCGTCACCGGAGCGCAGCAACCTGAGGCCGGGGACACGACGGCGGGTCAGCGGAAAAAAGAGGTTACTGCCCATGTGTCCCAGTTGATCCTCCAGGATATGCACCAACGCGCCCAGGCCCAGCACCAGGCCGTGCAGCGGGCTGAGCAGCGCGCCCAGCAGACCGAGACCGAGGGCCAGGAGCAGGGAATGGCTCCAGCGACGGTGCCAGGGCAGGAAGACGATTTCCACTGCCCCGTTCCGGCGACGAAAAGCCAACATCGGCCCGCTGAAGATGTCCACCACCACTTCGGCGAAGCCAGGACGCATGGGCACGTCCACCGGCGCGCGGCCCTCCGCGAATTCGACGGGCTTGCTGGCGGGGTAAGGCACCTGGGCAGTGGTCACCAGCGGCCCGATGCGGACGACGACCTCGCTGGCCTCGGTGTCAAAGAAGACGCGATACTGTCGCCACAGGTCGGCACCCAGCTTCATGGTGTGGAGCTGCACGGTGACCGGTTCGCCCGCGAAACCCCGCTCCAACGCGCGGGCCAGGGTTTCGGCCAAGGCCTGCGGGTCTGGAGCGGCGGGGTCGGGATCAATACTGTAGTCCACATGCTCAAAATAGCGGGCCAGTTTGAAATCCAGCGTGTCGGGCAGGATGCCGCCAATGCCACCCAGCACCAATACGAAAGAGAGGTCCTGGGCGGCGGCCTGCACCGCCTGCGGAAAGAAAGTGGCCACAGCCACGCCGGAGATGAAATGAACGATGCCTTTCATAGCGATGTAGCCTCATGCTGGCTCGATAGTACCCTTGTCAACCGTGTAGATAACTTCTACTCTCTTTTGGCTGTAGTATTTGTCATGTCGCTTCTGATTAAACTCGTAAACCCTTGCTTTTCCCATGCCACGATCTTTGCGCTTTTGTGGTCTTGAGCCACCCCCGAGCAGTTTTTCACCGCCGAGACGCAGAGGACGCTGAGGATTTTCTAAAATCTCTGCGCCCTCGGCGTCTCTGCGGTGTGTGTTCTGATCAACAGGGGTAAAGTGCAAAGATAGTAATCATACGTGGTCCAAATCCTTCTGTGAGGAATTTCCAGCAGTTGCGGAACCAAAGTTAATACTCTTTCTACCTCTACCGTGGTCATAACTTTCGTCTCCTTTCGGGCTGCCTTTTCCGCTTGGTCGAAAAGGGATGGTTCAGAATGGGTTGACACTTTAGTCGGGCAACATACTGTCAACGAATGGTGGAACGAATAAACGAATGGTCAGCATCGCGGTCTATTCGTTTATTCGTTGGATATTCGTTGACAGAGAAGTCGCCCAAGCCAAAAAACGAACGGAAAAACAGTGGGGGCTGATTTACCCACTGAATCTGGGCATAAGGCGGGGCTATTTTCTCTTGAGAATTTTTTCAGGGCTTCAAAAGTGTAAACCTATTTCCGCCAGAATGATGAACCATCCCGGTCAAAAAGGCAGTTTGGACTTGACTATGTCCATAACCAGCACATTCCACTAATAATCCCGTGACAGCAAATGCCGGTTGCCGATGTGCACATTCGTCAGCCCAGCGCCACGGGCAGCCTGCACTGCTTCCTCGGCATGGCGCACGGAGGTGCGGGGCAGGTCGTGAATGTAGAAGTGGGGGAAGAATCCCAGGAGCGAGTAGGGGATGGTGGGGTCCAGACTGGCGATGAAGGCGGCGATTTGTCTCACTTCCTCCACGTCCACATAGCCGGGCACCAGCAAGGTGCTGGCTACAAGCAGCGGCGGAGACCGTCGCTGCGGGATGTACTCCGCCGCGCGGGCGAAGTTCTCTAGCGTGCGCCGGTTGCTGACACCCGTGAGCGCCAGGTGCAGGTTCTCGTCCCAGGCCTTGAGGTCGAACTTAAGGCAGCCGCCGGACTCCAGCGAGAGCTGCACCGCCTGATCGAGGAGTTTGGGATGCATGGAACCGTTGGTCTCCCAGCAGATATGGACCCCACGCCGGGCCAGCAGGCGAGAGGCAGCCAGGGCGTGGGACATCTGTGGCGTGGGATCGCCCCCAAAGTAGCACACGCAGAAAGTGCGGGCATCGGCGGCCTCGGCCAGCTCCTCGGCGCTCATCAGGCGGCTGGAAGACGGGCGCGCCTGGCGGTAGTGCCAGTTCTGGCAGAACAGGCAGTTGAAGGAGCAGGCCTCGTAGAACACGGCCAGGTTTTTGTAGCCGCGTTGATGATGTCCCTCGCACACCCAATCGGCGACGCAGTTAGTGGGCAGGGGATCGTAGTACCAACTCAACATCCCCGCCGAGGGTTTGCCAGCCAGGTGTATCAGCCGCCCGTTCTCGCTGGTGCGCAGGCCACAGAAGCCGCGTTCCCCCTCACCGATGGCGCATTCATTGGCACAGATAGGGCAATGCACCCCATCGGCGACGCGGGGCGGTGCCGTGGGTAAGCCAAATTCGCGCCGGGTCTCCGCGTGGACCGGCATGATCAGGGGCAACGCTTTAGAGGGATGCGCGCGGATGCAGTCGGCGCAGACGGCCAGAGTGGAAGCAATCAACGGTGAGGTCTTGCCGCAGATCGAACACCGCGTCTCGGTTCGGTCCAGAAGGTCTTGCCAAAACATTTCTTTCCCCTCGACGCTACGGCTATATCAATTATATATGACTTTACGCCCGTTGGCAATTGAGAAATCGCGCCCGGGTGCGTTTCAGTTTCGGGGCAGGTTTGTCCCGTAGCGGCCAACCGCTGCTGCG
>JANLFX010000107.1 GCA_024653325.1 Anaerolineae bacterium | reverse complement strand
AGGTGGGCCGAACGATTTGGGTCAAGCTGCTGGTGGCCCATGCTGACGCCCGCGCCTTGGTGGCCGCTATCACGTCCATTAATGCCAAGAAGTTTGGCCATCAGTTGGGCCTACCTCTGATCTGGGGTCCTGGCTTCCGTGGCGCAAAACCCGCGCTCCATCCGATGAGCCTCGGGCCCTGATGATTTCATGCAAACGCTAGGTTAAGGGATGAGTTCCACCAGTGCTTGCAAGGCAGCCCGGACGCTTTGTTTCTGGGTAGCGATACACGGCATCACCGTGATCCGCCCATCCAGGTTTAGCGCGCGCTGCAATGCGGCAGGTGAGACCGCTCCCGCCAGGTCCTGCTTATTGGCTATCACCACATACGGCACGGAGTTGTAACGGCTGAAAAGATTGATCAACCGCCTGGCCTCACGAAACGTCCTGGCTTCAGTGCTATCCACCAAGACGGCGAAACCGTCCATTTCTTTAGAAAGAATCTCCCACATAAAGTCGAACCGCTTCTGCCCTGGGGTGCCGAACAGGTGCAGGGTTGTCTGCCCCAACGTAACCCGGCCGTAGTCCAAAGCCACCGTCGTCTCCTCTTTACCAGCGGATGCGTGGCGGGTGATCTTGCGTTCGGTGGAGACCACATCAATCCCACTGATAGTTTTGATGAACGCCGTCTTGCCTGCGCCAAAAGGCCCGGTGACCACGATCTTCAGTGCGCGTCTCATGCGATATGATTTCTCCTTGCCCGGTCTACAATCAGCCCTCGCCGGGTTGTTCTTGCTTGAAGTTCACGAAGCGATAGCCTATCCCTCGCTCGGTGAGAATGTATTTGGGGTTCGCGGGATCGGGTTCTATCTTCTGACGCAAATAAGTAATGTACAGCCGCAAGTAGTGGGCCTCGTCGCGGTATTCATATCCCCACACTTTGGAGAGCAAAGTCTCATGGGGCATAACCCATCCGGCGTTGTTCACCAGGTGATATAAGAGACGATATTCCGTGGGGCGCAGCTTCACCGGCTTACCACCCACGATCACCTCGCGGCGTTGGAAGTCAATGGTCAGGTAATCATCCACCTTAATGGTTGTCTTCCCCACCGGGGTGGGCATTTTCACCCGGCGTAGCAGGGCTTTAATGCGGCTGGAAAGCTCACGGGGAGAGAAAGGTTTAGTCACATAGTCGTCTGCACCCAGTTCCAACCCCCGTATTTTGTCCTCTTCCTCGGCTTTGACCGTGAGCATGATAACCGGCACGGTGGAAATTTCCCGGATGTGTTCCAGAGTTTCGAAGCCGTCCATTTTCGGCATCATCACATCCAGCACCACCAGGTCGGGCAATTCATCACGGACTTTCTCCAAAGCCGTCAGCCCGTCCACAGCCTCACTTACCCGGTATCCCTCCAGCTCGAGGTTCATCCGGATGAAGCGAGTCATGCGTGGCTCGTCATCCACGACCAGGATGAGCTTTTTCTCCGCTGTTTCTCCCACTATGCTCAGTTCCTTCCCGCAGTCTTTTGCTCATTAGACATTATTGGAAATAAAAAGAGGTGCATGCCAAGCCGCCAAGTTCGCCCAGAAAACGCAGAAAAACCGCGATGGTCACAGCCAACAAGCTATTTCCCCGCTAATACCTTGGCGTTCTTTGCGCCTTTGCGTGAGACGGCTTATTCCCGATAAAGTCTATTATTCTCGGAAGAAAGCCTCTACTTCCTCCCGTTCCCCTTCGGCAGGCATTATCTCAATGAAACTGATGCGATGCCAGGGAAATATGAACGATAGGGCTTCTTCAGTGACATAATGCAAAGGTTTCCCGTCCCGCAAACGGGGATTGGTACAGGTAAAGAACTGATCCTTGGGATCAGGAAGCTCATCTACATCAGCTACGAATGGGTCTGCATTCTCGATGTGCACGATCACGGTGTGTGGCATACTCACCTCCTCGGGCATCTACACAATGCTTACACGCAACACCATTTCCCCTAATCTGATCTCATCTCCTGACTGCAACGGGTGAGGCAGATACGGGGTAAGGCGTTTACCATTGACCAAAGTGCCATTGACACTGCCCAGGTCTTCGATGAAAAGATCCGTTCCTTCCTGGGTGATGCGCGCATGGCGGCGGGACACCCCTTTTTCCAAACCACCATCCACGGTCAAGTCCAGGTCGGGGAAAGTGGCACTGGCAGCATCCAGCCGCCCGATGTTAATTTCCTTGACCAAAGGGAACTCAACGAGCCGACCGCTATCCCGAATAAGCAGTTTCAGGGTCATTGTTCTGTCAGTCCGGGACTCCACTGAGGTCACAACCAGGTTCTGGTCCTCCTCCAACCAATCCACCTGTCCCGTGGCCAGCGGGTCGGTGCGTTTGTCGGCCTCAGCCGCCAGATAAGTCCCGCATTCATCGCAGAAAAGGGTATTAGGAGGATGTTTTTTCTGACAGGAGGGACACTTAATCACCTCTGACCTCCTTCGGCAGCAACGACAGGCTGCGCGTGCCATAGCGAATCTTTTTGCGCCCCTCGGGAGATAGATGTCCACTACGCGCCAGGCGGCCCGCTTCCAGGAGAGCAGACTTGGCCAGTTCCAATTCGCCGATGTTCAATAGCCTGGTAGCCATGGTCTCCAGACGCTGGCTGGCCTGTTCCACCTGACCACGCTCTAAATCGCTCATCGTCTTTTCCTGCATCTTGAAAATGGCCAGTTTGCCCAGCGCACTGACTATCCGGGGTGGCACCGTTTCCTCAAGCTCGCGGGTTGGGGCGAAATTCACCTCCACTTCGCGTTTGATGCGCTCACTTTGACGGCCCAACACCGGTACATCGCCCACCAATTCAAGTTGGAACAATCTGTGAAGACCGGGCAGCTTAGGGGAGATCAGACATTCCAGCAAAATCACCGTTGGCGTATCCGCACTAAGCTGTCCCAGGTGGAATCCTCCCTCGCGTTCCTGCAGGCGGGCGATGTATGGTGACACCAGGAAAGAATCTTTTAGCCGGACTCCTTCGCCAAACTCCAGGGTATAGCGCAGTTCGCGAGCGAATACGTTGACCAGGCTGTGAACTTTATCTCGAAAGAAGCTGGTCACTTTAGCCGCGGAATCAATATAAGCCGAAGTGCCCCCGCTGCGCAGCGCTATTTCATCCAGCAACTTGTCATTCCAGTCCTGACCGATACCCATGGTGCTGATCCCGATTTGATGGCGGCTGGCGCGGTCGGCAGCCAGCAGACATTTCTCCTCATCGCCATAGGTCTGCCCATCGGTCAAGAGGATCAGATGATTGACCATCTCCGGGCTGCGTACCCGCTCCAATTCGATCAGGCCAGCCTGCAGGCCCTGGAAAATCTCCGTACCACCAGAACTGCGAATAGCGCTGACCAGAGCTTTAATGCGCACCCGGTCCTCGAGACGTTGCCCGGAAAGAACTACCTCGGCCCGGTCGCTGAAAGTGACTATGGAGAGAATGGCCTCATCGTCCAGGTAATCAATGATGTAGTGGGTTGCCTCTTTCACCCGTTGCAAGCGCAAGCCTTGCATGGACGTACTCCGGTCCAGTACCAGGCACAGGTTAAGCAGTAACCGTCGCATTTCGATGTGAGGGCTGGGGGTGATCTCGATCATCGCATAGAGCATTTGCTCCTCATCCAGACAAGGGAGGCTACGATGGCTGAGCGTGACCTGCAGATCGATTGCCGGCCCCTC
This sequence comes from Anaerolineae bacterium, assembly GCA_024653325.1. Lineage (GTDB taxonomy): Bacteria > Chloroflexota > Anaerolineae > JACIWR01 > JACIWR01 > JACIWR01. The sequence goes on along the minus strand of JANLFX010000107.1, from coordinate 9,265 downwards.
GGCCAATTTACCCCCGGCCTGTTGGCGATCGTACTCCAGGCGCTTTTCCGGGTCGTTGAGGACTTCATAGGCCTCTTGCACGCGGCGAAACTGCTCCGCCAACGTGGCATCTTGAGCCGCCTCCGAATGCAGTCGTCGCGCCAGGGCATGATAGGCCTTCTGAATCTCTTGCGCTGTGGCCGACCGGCTGACGCCGAGAACGGCGTAATAGTCCGTCTCCACGGCCATCACTGACACCCCCATGTAGGGCAAGATGGCTCTTGCCCTACGATGAAACGACTGAAGTCGTTACTACGAATTTTGTGGATAGGTTCTAAGTGCGAATACTCACCAAGACGACGGTAATGTTATCTTCGCCGCCGCGCTCATTGGCCATCTGGATCAATCTCTGACATGCCATTTGCGGGGACTGGGTATTGTTTATGATCTCCACCATCTCCGGTTCTGTCACAACCGACCACAGGCCATCGCTGCACAGTAGCAGATAACTGTTCCCCGGCATAGACTGCAAATAAGTGTCAACTTCCAACGTGCCCGCCTGCCCGACAGCCCGGTAAAGGACGTTCCGCTGCGGGTGAGTCAAGGCCTCTTCTGGGGAAATCTGGCCCAACTCGATCAGGCGATCCACCAACGAATGGTCTCTGGTGATGCGCCGAATGTTGGTGCGATTGACCAAATAAGCCCGGCTATCGCCTACATGAGCGATGTAGGCATTCGCCCCCAACAGTAACGCACAAGTCACCGTGGTCCCAGCCTCAGGAGCAGTCTCGTGAACGACATTATTAGCAGTAATGACAGCCTCCACCAATGCCTCGTTGATAGGCCATTTCCCAGCGTCTTGGGTTTCTCCCATCAAAAAGGGCAGATACACCTCACGCAGGATCCAATCCGCGACCACTCGTGTCGCTAAAGAGCTGGCCAGTTGCCCCCCCTTGTGCCCTCCCATCCCGTCGGCGACTATGAATAAACCAAACGGCAGGACTTCATCATCTTGCATAATTGTGGAATCTAAGGCAAAGAGAGCATCCTCATTACGACCGCGAACTTTGCCCACATGACTGGCTCGGCCTACCAGGAAAGACATACCTTTCCCGAAGCTGGTTTCTTCCAACGAAGGACCCGCCTCTGCTGCGGCCTGTTCTTTTCTTCTGCCAAAAAATTTCTGCAGAAAGCTCATAGCACATCTCCCTCAATCAAGAAACACGGAGGTGTATCCCACCTAGGCTGGCAGGGCATAGATCCGGTGATCGGCCGAGCCAATGTAAACAACTCCTTCCACAACGGCAGGTGAGGATACCACTATTCCCTCAGTTTTGTAATTCCAGCGCAATTCACCACTGCGGGCATCCAGGCTGTAGACACAGCCATCCACAGAACCAAAGTACACGGCGCCTTCGAACAACGCCGGAGAGGAAATCACTTGATCACCGGTGGTATACTTCCACGCTAAGCGTCCTGTGCGCAGGTCCACGGCATACATATTCCCATCCGCCGAGCCGACAAAAGCCAGGCCTAAATTGGCGTCTATAGCCGGGGTGGAAATAACATGCCCACCGGTCCGATACCGCCACACGGCCCAGCCGGAACTGGCATCCAGGGCATACAGGTTACAGTCCATAGAGCCAATGAGCACCAAACCCTCAAAGAATGTTGGAGATGATATTACGGGACGGTTGGTACGGAACTTCCACTTGACGCTGCCATCCTGGATGTTAAGTGCATACACACAATAGTCCTGTGCGCCGATGTAGACAATCTCCTCCACAATGGTCGGCGAAGAACGGATGGGGCCTACCGCTTCAAATTTCCAGACCATGCGCCCACTACGAGCACTCACATTGTACAGGTGACGGTCATCGGAACCGAAAAAAACGTGCTCCATAGCTACCCGGGGCGAGGAGCGAATGCGATCCTGAGTGGGACAGGTCCAGGCGATACGTCCACTGTGCGTGAAAACGGCGTATAGAAGCCTGTCCTCTGAACCAAAAAGCACCAGGTCTTTCCAGACACCGGGTGAAGAAGCGATTCCTCCCTCGGTAGGATATTTCCAGATAAACTCACCTTTCTGGGCGTCTATGGCCCACAGGTTATTGTCATAGGCCCCGACGTACAGCACCCCATCCACCACCGCAGGCGAGGAACGTACCTCGTCTTCGCACTTAAAAGTCCAAAGGGGCTGAATGCCACCCGCCTCGCCACGCACGGCGAAAGCAACGGTAGGAGCCAACTCAGTGGCCATCTGAGTCGAGGGAGCTACCTGTAACAGTGCCTGCTGCATCTCTTTAGCCGAGGAGAAACGCTTCTCTACGTCGTACTCCAACGCCCGCATAACAACGGCCTCCAGCCCTTCAGACACCTGGGGGTTGAAGGAACGGATAGGCCGCTCGTGAAAGGAAAACGGGGGTTCCAGACGAGGATCACGCTTGGTCAACAGATGATGCATGGTCGCGCCCAAGGCATAGAGATCACCTCGAGGTTCTGCGGCGCCCCGATACTGTTCGGGCGGAGAATATCCCTCGGTGCCAATCATCGTGCCCTTTTGACCAGTCTGAAATACCTTGGCTATTCCGAAATCCACCAACATTATCCGCTCGTGCCGATCCAGCATGACGTTGGAAGGCTTGATGTCCCGGTAGATAATCGGTGGATTGAAGCTATGCAAATAATCCAATACATCACAGATTTGGAGTGCCCATTCGATAATTTTCTGCTCAGGAATAAAGTCGGGGGTCTGATTCAACACCGTTTCCAAATCCTGACCCTCAATGAATTCCATAACCAGATAGCTACGATTACCTTCACTGAAATAATCGAAAATCTTGGGGACGGCCGGATGGCTCAGAGTAGCCAAAATATTCGCTTCGCGCTCGAAATTTTGAATCGCCAGTTCGCGGAGGTGGGGATCAGGAGCACTATTGATCATCTCTTTGACCGCACACACCTTGGTCACATTGGAAAAACGGCGGTCGCGCGCCTGATACACGATACTCATGCCCCCCATGGCCACCACGCGGATAATCTCATATCGGTCTTGCAGTAGCGTGCCTTTGCTCAGGACTATCCCGTCTTGTTCCTGCTGCTTGCTCAATTGGCGAGTACCCAGAGTTACCATTGCCTTTCCCCATGCTTGAGTACCGAATACCTATCCGAGTGCGCATTATTATAACCTGGAACAACGATACGCGCAATTGCTCTAGCCGCTCTTGTTTCTATTATAGCATTATCTGCTCTCTTTGTAAAAGCGAGAGCGGAGACCGTCACGAGTTGGGGACATGGTTCTGAGTCACCTCCAGTGGCCAGTCTACGCTGAGACCGTGCCAAGGGACACCATCGGCATCTGGCTGATGTCGTAGCCAGCCAACCCGCAAAACCCTTCGGCTCGCTTGGGGTAAGGCAACGCCCTCATCTACTGACGGGACAGATAAAATTTGCCAAGTTTGGAGGAATGTGATAAAATAACACCCGTTCTGTGGACGCTCAGAAGAAAACACATTCGGCGGCGTAGCTCAGCGGCAGAGCAGGGGACTCATAAGCCCTTGGTCACTGGTTCAAGTCCAGTCGCCGCCACCTGTAGGGAAGGGGCTGCCCTCGCCTCTATACCTTAAAACAGCAACTAAATCAATCCCTGGTTCTTTGAGCCAGGGATTTTTTCTTCCCTCCATAGGCTGATAAGTTACTGGACCTTGGCGTTTTGTCCGTAACCCGAACAAGCCGGAACCGAACAGTAAATTTAACCGCGGAGACCGCAGAGAACGGCGAGGAAACGAAGATCATTAAGAATCTCTGCGTGCTCGAAGTTGACCTTTTCGAATACATAGACTACAATAATACCTGTTACATCCGGACCATTCGACTACCTGGGAAAGGAACAAACTTATGAGCAATGAGAAGAAGAAAGCGAAACGCAACTGGGGCCAGAACCAGGCCGAGTACCTGGCCGCTTTGGAAGGGAAACAGGTCACCGTGGTATTTGTGGACGGGAAGGCACTGAAAGGTGAACTGACAGGGGTAGACACCTACGAACTGTTCATCAAACAGTCAAACGGGCTGGAAATCATGATCAGCAAGGGGACCATCAAGTATCTGCACCCGTCCTCGGAAGAATAGCCAACAGGGGCACTACTGAGAAGACACAATTGCGCCCCCTAACAGGCTGTAGTATAATACGAACCACTTTCCGCCCCATGCGTCAGGAGGCCTTTAATCCCGGTCCTCCGCCAGAGACCATTGATGCCAGCCACCTCTTGACGTTGACAATCAACTTCGTTGGATGGATGGAAGGAGACACATGGCATTGGACATTGACATCAAGAACCTGAAACGCGTTAGTGTAATCACCATCAAAGGCCGGGTGGATAGCAGCAATGCCCCGGAATTGGAAAGCACTTTTCACACCCTGATGGATCAGGGACGTTACCGCCTGGTAGCCGATCTTAGCGGCCTGGAATACATCAGCAGTGCAGGATTACGCCTTTTGGTATCCACGCTGAAAGCGTGTCGGCGTTACAACCGAGGTGATCTGAGACTGAGTAGTCTGCCACCGCGCATCGCCGAGGTTTTAGACTTGTCCGGTATGACCCCTTTATTCAAGATATTCGACGATACCATCGAGGCCGTGGGAAGCTTCTGAACCGAGGTGACAAGGCCAACCCAGCAAGGCCGCTTCACCCTTATCCCGAGCTATGTGGGACAGGTTCTGCGCCTTCATCGTGGCGGGCGTGGTCGCAACGTCTCCCGGGTTCGACGTAGGACCTGTTCTAGATTGCCCGGCGAGGAGAAGGGACAGCGGCCTTTCGTATGCAAAGCGGCCTAGAAAGTCAAAAATACATGTCCGATGAATGCCATATTACAGTGCCTGGACGCCTTGACCAGTTGATCACAATCAGTGAATTCATAGCCCAGGCCGCCCATCAAGCCCGCTTGGATGAGCGAAACACATTCCATATTCAGATGGCCGTAGACGAAGCTTGCACCAACGTTATTCAACATGCTTACCAGGATATTGAAGACGGAGAAATCGAAATCTCCTGCCGCTATACAGACGATTTATTCACCGTGACCATTCGAGACCATGGTCATCCCTTCGATCCCACCTCCATCCCACCACCAGACCTGAATGCCGATCTCGAAAAGCGACGCGAGGGTGGACTGGGCTTATACTTCATGCGTCGGCTGATGGACGAGGTGCGCTTTAGCTTTGATACTGAGACCGGTAATACCGTAACCATGATCAAACGAATCGCGCCCCGGCCAACGAACGAGCATTGAACAATCCAGGCTTTTACCCAGCAAGATACCCAGAGCGAGAAACCGATGAACGGACGTGCTTCGCCATTCGAGCCAGATGTCTGGGTGATTGAGGCTAGCGGCCGCCTGGATGCCACACAAGTACCCGCCCTGGAAACGGCGTTGCAGGAAGCAATGACCCGCGGCAGGTACCGTCTCCTGATTAACCTGGAACAGGCACGCTGCCTTTCCTCCAGTGGCCTCAAAGCTCTGCTTATCGCCCGACGAGAAGCCAGAGCCCACGGCGGTGACCTGGCCTTCTGCTGTATTCCTCCACGTATACGAGAGGTCCTGGAGACAACCGGCCTCATCCGCATCTTTGCTATCTACGAATCCGAAGAGGAAGCAGCCGAAGCGTCAATCGGTGCTTAAGCTGCTCTTGAACATGTTTCCTGGCAGTTGGATATATCCCGGAGCGATCCTTGAATCAGCGAAATCGTGCTACCCTTTTGCATCTGTATAGCATCGGAGTGGGCCTGGCCGGAATCAGTATCCTGGTTGTGCTGACCGGCCAGGTACCGTGGGCACAGGTCGGTCTATCGCCGGCATTTTTCATCCTCCTGTCGGTAATCATCAAACGGGCCGGATTCCACATAGCACCAAATGTCACCCATAGCCTGGTAGGCATGGTGGATTTGGCTGCCCTTCTCCTCTTCGGCCCGGTAACCGGCGGCCTGGTAGCCTCGCTCAGTGAATTGGCCTACCTACTGTTGCGCGCTTTCCGCCATCAAAAACGCCCCTGGGCCGAGATGCTGGAACTCACTTTATTCAATGCCGGCCTGAAAAGTGTAATGGCCCTGGCATCTGGCTGGCTGTACGTCCAGGCTGGCGGTGGAGCTTTGGAGCAACTGGGCCCACACGATGTGTGGCCTCTCCTCATCCTGTTTGCCGCCTGGTTCACCATGGATCACCTGGGTTGGGGCATCCGGGAAGGCATCCTGGGTGGTCCGCGTCAGATATGGGACTTCCTGCGCACAGTTTGGACCACTTCCCTGCTGGTAGAGCTGTTCCCCTTGCCCATGACGGTTATAATCGTTTTCGTTTATAACCAGGGGAACTGGTTTGTCATTCTGCTCCTCTCCGCCGGCCTGGTGGCCGTAGCCCTGGTCGTCCAGCGGCTGGCGGATACCTGGCAGCAGGTAAAGCGCCGTCTGGCCGAGTTGACTGCCTTGAGCCGGGTTGGTCAGGCCATCGCCCACGCCCAGTTAGACGTGGACCAGTTGTGTGAATTGATCTACCAGCAGGCCAGCCAGATAGTGGACACGTCTACGTTTCACCTGGGCCTATTCGATGATGATATCTATGCCCTGAAAATATGGGTACAAGACAACGTCCGTCAGCCCAGCCAGACCTTTCCCCTGGTTTCCGATGAGGACATTATCGGCTGGATGCGCCGCTCGAAACAACCCCTGTTGGTGCGCGACTTTCAGCAGGAAATAGAATCGCTGCCGGCTCGCCCCAGTTACACCAGCGAGACCACCCCACGCTCCGCCGTGTTCGTCCCCCTCATCGCCGGAAACGAGGTCATCGGCACGATGGCTATCCAGAGTTCCAGTCCCGCCGCTTTCAATGAGGACGATTTGCGCCTGCTGTCGGTGATCGGTAACGAGGCCGCCATGGCCATCGAGAAAGCCCGCCTGTACGCGACGGCTCAACGTCGCGCCCGACAATTGACCCTCGTCAGCGATGTGAGCCTGAAGGTAGCCGCCATCACCGAATTGGAGGAACTGTTCACCCAGGTCGTACACCTCATCCAGGAAACATTCGGCTACGACCATGTGGGCATCTTCGCCCTCGATCCCGACAGCAAGGAACTGACTTTCAAAGCCAGCACCAATCCGAACCTCCGCCAAACCTGCGTGGACCTGCGAATAGGGGAAGGCATTATCGGCTGGGTGGCCCAGGAGGGTCAGCCCCTGCTGGTGAACGATGTGAGCAAAGAACCCCGCTTCCTCTATGACCAGGCCTGGCCCCAGACCAGAGCCGAACTGGCCGTACCCCTCAAGGTGGAAGAAAGGGTGCTGGGTGTGCTTGACGTGCAGAGCAACAAAACGGGGGTATTCAACGAGGACGACCTCTTTATCCTGCAAACCCTGGCCGCCCAGGTAGCCATAGCCATCGAGGGTGCGCGCCTGTACGCCGCCCAGCAGGAGGAAGCCTGGTTCACCACCGTTTTGCTACAAGCAGCCGAAGCCACCAGTAGGGTCTCTAACCTGGACGACGTTTTGGTCACCGTAGTCCGCCTCATCCCTATGCTGGTAGGTGTGGACCGGTGCGGCCTTTTCCTCTGGGATCACAATAGTCAGGTATTCCTGCCCACCCAAGCGTATGGTCTGACCCCAGAACAGGAGGCCCTGTTTGTCACTCTGCAGTTCGCTCCCGGCGACGCTCTGGCCCTGGACGAGGTGCGCCGGACCAAAGCACCCCGGGTGCTTTCCGGAGACAAGTTGACATCATCCTTTCCCTCCACAATGATCGAGGCATTCCACATGCACCAGGTACTCATCTTGCCCCTTCTGGCCAGAGGGGAACTCCTGGGAGTAATGTTGGCGGATTACACCGAGGGCGCAGCCACGTTCAACGAACGCAAAGTGGCCCTGACCGCTGGCATTGCCAACCATGCGGCTATTGCCATCGAAAACGCTCAACTTTACGAGGCCCAGCAGGAAGAGGCCTACGTCTCTAACGCGCTACTTCAGGTGGCCGAGGCGGTGGGCAGTCTCACAGATTTGGACGAGATCCTGAGCACCATTGTGCGCCTCACCCCCATCCTGGTAGGCGTCCAATGTTGTAGCATCTATTTGTGGAATGATAAGGAAGGGGGGTTCGTCCCCGCCCAGGAATATGGCTTTTCAGAAAAACAGAAGAAGTGGTGGCATCACTCCCGCCCTGGTCAGCACGACCCGTTGATGCAAGAAGTGCTGACCGGTCGGCCGGCAATGATCGTGTCAGACAAACCGGATAGCCACCGGCTGCTGGGTGAGGTCACGCCCGTGCCTGGCTCGCTGCCCATCCTGGCTCTGCCCCTGAGCGCGAAAGGGAAAGTGCTGGGAGCCATGCTCGTGGATTATGTAGGGGCTCCGGAGCGCTTCATCGAACGATGGATGAACATCCTGACCGGTATTGCCAACCAGACAGCTATCGCCATTGAAAACACCCAGCTCTATCACCAGGAGGCCGAACGGGAACGGCTGAAACGGGAGATGGAGGTGGCGAGGGAGATTCAGGCCAGCTTCATGCCTGAGCACTGCCCCTATCTACCGGGATGGGAATTGTGTGCTTACTGGCAAGCCGCCTATCAGGTTGGTGGAGATTTCTACGACTTCTTTTCCCTGCCCGGCGAAAGGTTGGGACTGGTGATCGCCGATGTGGCCGACAAGGGGGTGCCGGCGGCGTTGTTCATGGCCCTTTCGCGCACCCTGATACGAGTCACCGCCCATGATGGGCGCAGCCCCGCCAGAGCCCTGCAACGGGCCAACGAACTCATCATAGCGGATGCCGGTTCGGACCAGTTCGTGACCGTCTTCTACACTATCCTTGAACCCCAAACGGGGATCTTGACCTACGCCAGCGGCGGGCATAATCCACCATTGCTCATGCGCCACAATGGTCAGATCGAACCATTGCGGGCCCGGGGGACCGTACTGGGCATTGTAGACGCTATCGAATTGGAAGAAAAACAGGTCACCATGCAGCCAGGGGACGTACTGGTGATGTACACCGACGGGGTAACAGACGCCTTTAACGCCGACGAGGAAGAATTCGGCATAACCCGACTGAGCGAGGTAATCCAGCGCACTGCGAACCGCGATCCGTCAGATATTATCGCCGCCATCAACAGTGAAGTGATGGCTTTCGTCGGTGACATGCCCCAATTCGACGACTTCACCTTGGTCGTACTCAAGCGCGCCGAACAGCCGTAGATAGTTTCCGGTACAAAACGTAGCGGCCGACCGCTGCTGCGCCCTGAGTGGAATCG
>JANLFX010000106.1 GCA_024653325.1 Anaerolineae bacterium | reverse complement strand
AACAGTGGCTAGCTGCTCTCCAGGAGGTCACCTGAAGATAGTTGGAAACTGGAGAAAACAGATTTGACAATACACTCAATTCCTGGTAGAATAGCCGTTGATTGGCTTGCGGCGCATTCGTCTAGCGGCCTAGGACATCGCCCTCTCAAGGCGAAGACCGCGGGTTCAAATCCCGCATGCGCCATCTTTGCTCAGGTGACGGGTGACGGTCACTTCCAAAGTGACTGTCACCTTTTTCGATAGAGAAGCCATGAATAAACAGCATAGAACGCCCCTTGGGTTCTTAAAAGTAGCCCCCATCCCGCTGATCACGGTCATGGGGGCTGCTCTGCGCCTCTTCAGACTGAATTCAGTACCGCCAGGCCTCCACTTCGACGAGGCGGTCTACGGTCTGATGGCCCTGGATATATACCACGGCCACTTTCCAGTCTTCTTCTCCGCTTACACCGGCCGGGAACCCCTTTACATGTACCTCATGGCCGCCGTTTTCCGTCTGGTGGGAGTCGGTCCCCTGGGCATCCGCCTGACCTCGGCCCTGACAGGCATTGCCACCATCCCCCTCACCTTTCTGCTCTTCCGCGAGCTGTTCTCCCGGCGGTTGGGAATCATCGCCGCCGCACTCACCGCTTTTTCTTACTGGCATCTCACCGTCAGCCGCAACGGCTATCCCAATATCCTCATCCCTCCCCTGGAAAGCCTGGCTCTCTACTTCCTCTGGCGGGGATACCGGGATGGTCGCAGAGGGCTCATGGCTCTGGGCGGTGCCTTCGTGGGTGGGGTATTGTACACTTACCTGGCCGCCCGCCTTTTCCCCGTGACCATGGCAGCCTTTTTCATCTATGCTTTCCTGGTGGATAGGCAGCGTTTCATCGCGCGCCTGAGCGAACTCCTTCTGGCAGCACTAGTTTCTATTCTGGTCTTTGCGCCCCTGGGCCTCCACTTTCTGACTCACCCCCATGACTTCTGGGAACGAACCAGCCAGGTGCTGGCCGTCGGGCGCGTGGCTCAAAATGGGCTGGCCCGCTTGATAGCCAGTAACTTCACCCAGACTCTTGGTGGATTTTTTCTGCGGGGTGACCCCCGCTGGCACTATAACCTGCCCGGCAAGCCCATTTTCGATCCCATCATGGCCGCTTTCTTTGTCCTGGGACTGCTCATCACTATTCGCAACTGGCGCAAACCCGACTATCTTCTCCTGCCCATCTGGGTGGTAGGGATGTGCCTGCCAGCAGTGTTGACCGAAGATGCTATGCCCCAGGGTCAGCGCATGTTTGGGATTATTCCGGCCATTTTCGGCCTGGCGGCATTGGGCATAGACACTGTCCTCAGCGCGCTCAGTAAAAAGATTGGGGTAAGGGTTCTTTACGGCGCGCTGGCAGTCCTGCTGGCCTTCGAGGGTTTGAGCACAGCTAATACTTATTTCAACAACTGGGCTCGCCAACCGAATACTTTCTACACTTTTCATTCCGACTACGTGCTCCTGGCCGAACAGGCGAGGAAAGAGCTGGATGCCGGCCATGCGGTGGTCATCCAGTCCCAGCACTACAAGCACCCCACCGTCATTTTCAGCGAACCCCGCACCCTGGATGCAGTTTGGACTGTCGGAGGAAAGAGCCTGGTTATCCCCAACCGCCCTACCACCGACCTCGTCTATCTGCGACCAACCGTAGATACGCGCCTGGATAAAGATATCGAAGCCATACAAAACCGGATCACGGAGTCCGTCTGGCATATCCCCGATCCGCGGGGAAGCGCAGCCGTATCTGTTTACCGGCTGAAGCCGGAAGCCGTGGTTGTACAAGGGAATCCCCTGGCCTTGCTCAACGACGAGGTGGAATTGCTCGATTACACACTGCCCAGTTCCACCCCCCGCGATCAACCCCTGCGGGTCCTGGTGTGCTGGCGGGTGGCAAAACCGGTAGCCGAAGGGCGTACCCTGGTGCTACACCTGGTGGATGAGAACGGCCATTCCTGGAGCCAGGGCGGGGAAACGGGATACCTGACAGAACAATGGCACCCAGGGGATGTGGTTTATCAACTATTCGAAGTGCGCCTACCAGCCGGTATCCCGGCAGGGCGTTACCAGGCCAGGCTTATTTTGGCCCGCGAGGATGGTGTTCCATTGCCCGTAGTTCGCAACGGCCAACTGACAGGCACATTTTTCCCCTTGGGCGACGTGATTCTGGAGACTGCGGGCCGCTTTATCCAGCCCATTTCCTCCAGTGGCATTCCTTTCGGGCAGGAGTTGCAAGTCATTGCTCACGGCAAGCTTAAGACCACGGTGGGATTGGGAGGCGCGGTGCAGCTTGCCGTCACCTGGCAGGCCACGGCGAAGACGGATGAGAACTACAGGGTCATCATCGAATTGGCCGATGAAGGGGGCAGCGTCCGCGGGCATTACGAAATGCCCCTGGCTTACCAGTATCCCACCTCGGAATGGCAACCGGGCGAGGTAGTGCAAACTTTCTACCCCTTGTCCTTGCACTCACTGCCCGTCGGTTTCTATTACATTCGTCTGAGAGTAGGGAGTTTAACCGGGGAACTGGCCCTGGGCCAGGTAAGGATCGAGGGTGGGGAACGAATTTTCACCGTACCACCCATTGAGCACCCGCTGGTGGTCCATCTGGGCAATGAAATTGACCTGGTGGGCTACGATTTGTCCGGTGGGGAATATCAAGCCGGGGAGACGATAGATTTGCGGCTTTACTGGCAGGCCAGGACCCCTATAGCCGGAGACTACAAAGTCTTCGTGCATCTGGTAGGGGAAGGGGAACAGATATGGAGTCAAAGGGACAGCATTCCGGCAGACTGGCAAAGGCCTACCACCGGCTGGGAGGTGGGAGAAGTTATCGTGGATGAGCACAGACTGTCCATCCCGCCCGATACACCACAAGGGCGTTACACCATCTTTATCGGAATGTACGATTCGGCCACGATGCAACGGTTGCCGTTGATAAACGAGGGCGGACAACGTCTGCCCGACGACCGCCTGCCCCTGGCCACGATAAATATCAAGTAAGACAGGCTCAAGCCTGTCCCACGCTAACGATAAGTCCGCAGATACCAGGCCACGATCTCCGGCCCGTAGAACAAACCCACCAGCCCGCCCACAACCAGGAATGGTCCGTAGGGAATGCCGCTTTTCAAACCCGCCCTCCTGGTAAAAAGCAGGACCAGGGCGACAATGCCACCCACTACGATTCCAACCGTCAAAGCCACGATCACCTCAGGGAACCCAGAAGTGACACCCACAAAAGCGGCCAACTTGACATCGCCCCAACCCATTCCACCGGGATATAATCTGGCCACCAGATAGAAAAAAATAAAGCCTGCCAGCCCGCCTAACAGAGAGCTCTTCCACCCCAGGTCTGGGAAAAGCGGGCTACAGGCCAGGGCGAACAGAATAGCAGGCACAACGACCACGTTGAGCACCAGTCGGTGCTCCAGGTCGGTCACGGCAATTAAAATAAAAGTACACACATAGAAAGTGGCCGGCAGCAATTGCACTGTGGGACCATAATGCCGCCACAGGAAGGCGAAAGCCACAGATGTGACCAGCTCTACCAGCACGTGACGCAAGGGCCACGGGGCCCCGCAGTGAGGGCAACGAGTGCGCCCCACCAGATACCCAATCACCGTTACCCAACTGAGCCCATCGCGAGGCTGGGAGCAATACTTGCACTGAGGCCACCCCAATCCCCTCCGCCAGGGCAGATTATCCGCGCAAACATTGAGAAACCCGCCTACCAGCAACCCGAACAGGGCATAGAGCAGTATCATCGTTACCTCCGAGTGGGCAAATTTGACAAAAACCAGGGGCGATTGTAGAATCAAACCTCCGAAGTCTCAGAAGCTTCGGAAGTCTGGCAGGAGCGATCACTTGCCCAAAATCACCCCGCCTTACGACCAAATCAGCGTTCTCACCAGCCTGATCCTTATCGGCATTGTCCTTTTCCTCATTATCCGCGTGCCGACGTGGACTCTGAGCGCCATGCCATTGGGATCACCGTTGACCTTGCATGTATCCGGGAACTGGCTGGTCACCTTGATTTTACTGGGACTGGCCTGCACTGGCACCGATTCGGTGATCCGTCGCCATCCCCGCTCGCAGGCCGGAGAACTGTCGTACACATTTGTGTTTTGGATTCTTCCCAGCCTGGTCACTTTGTTAGCTGGCTTGCTGTTACCCCGTGCCCCCAGCACGCAATACTGGCTGATGGGCCTGGCGATTGCGGCCACCCTCATTTCCCTGGTGGTGGCCGTAGAATACCGCACTGCAGACCCCACTGACCCCTCATACCGCCTGGCCCGGCTGGGCCTGAACCTGACGGCCTATCTGACCGCGTTGGGGCTGTTCACCATTATCTACACCAGCAAGCTGCGCAGCCTGATCACGGCCACAGCCACTCTGACCACTGGCACCCTCCTGGCTCTTGATCTCTTGTACGATCCGCAGTCACCCATGCGCCGCCATGTTCTTTACGCCTGCATCATCGGCCTGCTGTTAGGCGAGTCGGTGTGGGCCCTGAACTATTGGCAGGTGAACAGCCTCACTGTCGGGGGATTGTTGCTGCTTTTGTTCTACCTCACTACCGGCATCGCCCAGCAACACTTCCAGCAGAACCTGAACCGCCGTACCCTGATCGAGTTCGCCATCGTGGGTGTGATTGGAGTGATTATCCTGCTGCGTTACAGCCCCTGAGAAGGCAAGACTCAAGAAGCTCTTCGATCAGCTTCGCTGGAGCAGCAGCACTCCGCCCAGGATCAATACCCCGCCCACTATCTGATCCACTCCCAACCGTTCCCTCAGAAAGACCCAGGCCAGCACTGTAGCAATGGCTGGTTCCAGGGTGGCCACAATGCTGACCACGCTGGCTGGCAGGCGCTGCAAACTCATGGCGTGCAACAGAGCCGCCCCCAGAGTGGGGCCAACAGCCAGCACCAATAGCCAGACGATCAGCATGGGTTGTCGCAAAGGACGAAACGTCGTTGCCGATTGCAGAGGCAACAAGAATGCCGCGCCGAACCCCAAAGCGTACATCATCACCGTCCACGGGGAATAGCGGCGCACCGCCATTTTGTTGAAAATGGTGTAGAGGCCGTAAGTCAGGCCAGCGCCCAGTCCGCAGAGCACCCCGACCAGGTTTAATCGCACCTGTGATGGATTCCAGACACGGGCTACCAATGCGCAGCCCACAAACGCCAGCCCCAGAGCCGTCAGCTTGGCCCACCCTAGCCCCTCGCCGAACAGCCGCCAGGCGATGAGCGTGACCCACGCCGGCGCGGTGTACATCAGCACCACGGCCACGGCCATGCCTGCCAGATGAATGGCATACACGTAGGTGATGAAAAAAGCCGCCACACCCACCAACCCAAACAACACGAGGAGCGGCAAATCGCGCACGCTGACCCGCAACCGGGCGGGACGGACAATCGCCAGGATCAACAGCAGGATGGCAAAGCCCAGCGCTGCGCGATAAAAGGCCACCCCCAGCGGCGGCACGCCGTAAACGTCAATGAACCCGGTGTAAAACAGCCCCAGGGTAGCCCACAGGGCAGCCGCGCCCATCACCTGGACATAACCCACCGCCCTGGGTGATCTACGTTCCAGACCATTGCTCACAGTGCAACCTCAACGCCCAGTCCTGATCGTTCCGCCTGAACCAAAACCTCGCGGGCGACCGACACGTCCTGCACTGCATTGCCTACCGATTTGAAAAGCGTGACCTCGTTTGCGCTGGCCCGCCCTGGTTTCACCCCGGCAACCACCTCTCCCAATTCGGCGTCAATGTGCGACTCGCTGATCAGCCCCCGGTCGCGGGGGATGATGAGATCGCCAGCTTCCGCCCAGCACGCCTCCCGTGAGTCCACCACCACCCGCGCGCGGCGCACCGTCTCTACCGGAATCTCTTGCATCTGGGGAGTGAAAGCGCCGATGGCGTTAATGTGTACACCGGGCCGCAGGTCGCTATCGGCGAACACGGGCGCAGTGGAGGTGGTAGCCGTACAGATTACATCTGCCTCGCGCACCGCCTCCGCGGGCGAACTGGCCACGCGCACATCGGCAGGGATCCGACCACCTCGCCCACGCATCTCCCCGGCGTAGCGGGCAGCGGCTTCCATGTTAGTGTCGAACACCCAGGCGCGATGAATGTCCCGTACCTGGCACACTGCCTCTAATTGAGTGCGCCCCTGCGTTCCCGCCCCGAACACCGCCACCACGTGCGCATCGGGCCGGGCCAGCAAATCGGTCGCCGCGCCAGAAGCTGCCCCCGTGCGCAATGCAGTCAGATAAGTGCCGTCCATGGCCGCGATAGGCCGTCCCGTGCCGGCCTCGACCACAACCACCAGGGCGAAAATGGTCGGCAGACCCTGTTCCAGGTTGCGCGGAAACACCGAGACAATTTTCACCCCCAGGTCGTCCGTTTCGTTCAGGTAAGCGGGCATAAACAAAGTCACACCCTGGTGACGAGCCACCGGCAACTGGGTGCGGATAGGCACCACTGCCTTGCCTGCCGAGAGCTGGGCAAAGGCCCCTTTCACGATTTCGATGGCGCGGGCCATGCTAACAGCCCGCCGAACGTCGTCTTTCGACAGCACGCGCAATGTAAACCTCGGATTCATAAGTCACCTCCCTGCATCTGCACACCTACCCTCCCGCAGGTTTAGAATCTGCAGGAGGATGGACATTCCTACGAAACGTTCTTGACCAGGGACAAATCGCCGTCCCGGGCGGCGAGAAGCACGCTGCCCATGTATTCATCTACCATCTCCGCCGTGAGCGGTACCGGCATGTTCTGTAACTTCATCCGCAACTGAGGGTCTTTGGCCGCGGCGAGTGCCCGCGCGATGTGTTCATCGGTGAAGCCGGGCACCTGGCTCAGGGTAGTCGGGAAACCCACCCGCCGCGAAAGCTCGACCATCGCCTCGGCTACGGCCAGGCCCAAATCGCGACCGGAAAGCGCGTCCACGTCCGCGTCGGTCAGCCCGGCCTCACGATAAATGTGACCCACCGCGCGCAGTGGAATTTCCACGGCTGGAGCGTAGAACATGACGTAGTAGGGGTTCATGATAGCGCAGGCTCGCCCATGTGGCAGGATGTCCACCAACGAGAAGCTGGTCAGGTGAGCGCCGCTGGTACCGCCCAGCATGATAGCATAACCCCCCAGGTCGGTACCCAGACCCATGGCTTCCCGTGCGGTCAGGTCATCGGGCACTGCCACCGCACGCTGCACATGGTTGACGATCAGGCGAATGCCCGTGGTCGCCACTTCCGCGATACGGTCGTACTCCGGCCGGCCCACCGCGCCAAGGAACACCTCCAGACAATGGGCAATGCCATCAAACGCGCCGTCCAGGGTGAAATCGGGCAACATGGAGACGGTCACATCGTACTGGAAGACGGCCCGCGGCGGGATGATAGCTTCGTCCACGATGAGCTTTTTCTGTCCCCTGGCCAGATCGGTGACGTTAGAGTATTTGGTCAGATGGGCGGCGGAACTGGCCGCCGTCTGCACGGCCAGCAAGGGCAGGAGCCTTCGCTCGCCAACGGCCAGCGCCTCCCCTACCCGCCCGACGCCGAAATAATTATCAATCTCGCCACCAAGCGTAAACAGCACGTTGGCCGCTTTGACCGCGTCAATCGCGCTCCCTCCGCCAATCACGACAGCGGCTGCCTCTTGTGTTTGTAGCCCTTTCAACTGATTCGCTATACGAATAACGTCCTCACGGGGCGCATTGGGCCTGGCCCCATCAATCTCAGCAATCACCTCGACACCCACCACCCGCAGCGAGTGCTGCACCTGATCGGCTACCCGCCGACTGGCGTCAGAAGTGCCACGAACGATCACGGCCCGGCGGGCAAGCTGCGTGGCCAGTGTTCCGCTCCGCTCCAAGGCACCTACCCCGAAAGCGTAGGTGTCGCCCTTGAATTCACGAATCAGTCGTCGCGCCCTGTCGAACACCATATCCCTCCCTCACAGTATCTCGTAGGACAGGATGGCATCCCGTCCTACAGGGTTCGCAAATAGGCAATGGCCTGCCGGGCAGCAGTGTCCGCGTCGGGCATGGGCATGAATTCGCCGGAAATGTAACCTGTGTAGCCCGTCTCTCGCAAAGCAGCCAGCACCGAAGCGAAGTCAATGTGTCCGGCGCCGGGATACCAGCGGTTGGAATCGGCCACATGAAAGTGAAAGATGCGTTCACCCGCGGCGCGAATGCTGTCTTCGATACGCGGCTCTTCAATGTTCATGTGGAAAGTATCCAGCAGCAGGCCTAAGTTATCGGCCCCTACATCGGCGATGAGCTGCAAACCCTGGGCCACGGTGTTAACCAGAGTAGTCTCGTAGCGGTTGATAGGCTCCAGGGCCAGACGCACGCCCGCCGGACGCGCCGCTGCCGCGCAATCCCGCAACGCTTCCACCAGCCAGGCATAAGCCCGCTGGTGGCTCACGCCAGGTTTGACTATCCCGCGCAGCAGGCCGATGATGATCACTGCCCCAGCCTGCGCGGCGAAGGGCACGTGATCCCGCACGCGCTGGATGGCCGCCCGACGCACGTGCTCATCTGGGTCGGTGAACGACAACCCTTCTTCACCCCAGGCCTGTCCGGTGCCGATGGCTGGTACGGTCAGGTGGTAACGGGTCAACTCAGCCAGCAACTGCTTCCCGTCCACCAACGCCGGGTCACGGATGGCCAGCTCTACACCGTCGTAGCCCAGGGCGGCGATTTTGGCCACGTTCTTTTCAAAATCACCCCTGAAGGCCACGGCGCTGAATCCGGCCTGGTGGGTGGATAGCACAATGCTTAATTTCAATCGCGTCATCCTTTCTCATCAACAAATGGGGCCAGGTGCCGGCCCAGATGCTTCTCCAGAGCCGCGTAATAGACCTCCTCGTTGGCACGCAGCGCGTCCAACAGCCGCTGGCGAAAGCGGTAGTCACCTTGTTCGTTTTTGCCGGTCATCACCGAGCCAAAAGTGACGTGCAATACCTGTCGTCCATCGAAAGTGTCCAGCACCCCGATCAGCGCCGCATCGGAAAGTTGATCCGGCCAGGGCACTTTCGCCAGGTCGGCGGAGACGTGGTATGTGGCCCGGTCCGCTTGGTATCGGGAGCGGGCAAAAGCGAGGATATCGCGGAAGAGGTCGGGGTCAATACCGGTGAGGGCGCGCAATGCCTCCAGATAGCTCGTCCCGGCGGTCTTGACATGTATCAGGTCACCGCCCAGCCGGGCGACGATAGGGTAGATGCTGAACTTGTCAGAGCCGGAGTGTACGCTCAGTTTGTACGGCCCCATGGCACGGGCAATGGTCACGTGTTTGGCGAACTCTGTCTCGAACTGCTTAAGATCACCAATGTAGTCCACGCCCTTTTCGAAACGTCCCACGAAGCGGGGAGCCAGGCTCACCCAGCGCACACCCAGGCGTTTTAGCTCACTGGCGACGAAGAAATGCTCTTCTGGGGTAGTCGGCGTCTCCGTCTCGTCCACGGACACCTCCAACTCAAAGTCCTGTCCCGCACCCATCCGCCCGGCCAAATGGCGATACAAAGCAGTCGAGTGGACCACCGCCCGGCCGTACTTAACGGCGGCGCGCAAAAGTGTTTCTTCGGAGAAGCGGACGACCAGGCCACCGCCCAGATCGAACGTCCTGTCCAGGTAAGCGGCGTACAGGTCCTGCGGCGAACTTTCCAGCACGTCCCAGGGCAGGGTCTCCGCTTTCCGTTTGAGCGTGCCAAGGCTTGCCCTAACCGCCTCGTTGTCCACGTGATCGCCGGGGTCCACGGTATACATGGTATAACCGGCCTCCACGCAAACATCTACGTCGGCGGTGGTTTTCAGATGATCGGCGTCCGCCCCAAAACCGTCACGCCATCCTTCCTGAAAGACGCCCCAGGTGGCGTCGTCCAGTACCTGCTCAGGGGTGCGCCCGCTACGCTCCATCTCGCGGATGGACTGTTGGGCGAAGACAGGGACGATATGAGGGGCCTTACGTACGGCGCGCACGTGGCCCGGCGTGGCCAACCCCAACCGGTCACCAAAGCCGAAAGACTTGCGACCACCCACCACCTGAGGCGCGGTGAAAGGCAGGGTGCGGCGCAGGGCAACGGCATTGGCGTGGTCGGCGGGGCAAAGGCGCAGAATGAGCAGTTGCTCCAGTTCTACCCCCTGCTCCTGGCCGCTGAAGCGCGCGGCGTCAGTAGAACCATCCCGGTACAACAGCCCCAGCCACTTCGTTTGTTCCTGGCGGCCTAAAAAGAAAACCACCCCCCGCGAGGCGACGATGGAACGGGGGTAGACGTGCATTCTCAGTGCTTCGCCGAGAATGTGTGCCAGGTCCTCCTCCGCGTCCTGCGGGAGCGTAGGAGACAATCCCTGTGTCTCCAGCAGTGACTGCAACATCCCCATTATCATCTCCTTTGAAATCCTGGCGAAGGTTCGGAACCTTCGCCAGGATTTGGTGGCGCACAGGATTCACGCTCAATCAGGTGCGGCGGCAGCAGTACGTTCTCCACCGACGCAGCCCCGTCCAACAAATCGAGCATCATCTTCATGGCCAGCGAGCCCATCTCGTACTTGCGCTGCTCCACCGTGGTCAGTGCCGGATTGGTGTAAGCCGCGAAAGCAATGTCATCGTAGCCCATTACCGAGACCTGGCCCGGCACGTTCCAACCCAGACGCCGCGCCGCAAGCAATGCGCCGATGGCCGTCACGTCATTGTAGCAAAAGACGGCAGACGGTGGATCGGCTAACGACAGGAGGCGAGCCATCCCTTCCTCGCCACTCCGCGCGCTGCCATTGCCGGGGACAATCCATTGTAGATCGGGCATGAGGCCACGGGCCTTAAGGGCCTGCTCATATCCTCGCAACCGGTTGGCGCTGGTACTACTCAATTCCGGACCGGAGATATAGGCGATTTTGGTGTGCCCCAGATCAAGGAGGTACTCCGTGGCCAGCCGTCCGCCGGCTTCATCATCGGTAACCACAGAATAAGCGTAGCTTCCACTGTGCTCGTTATTCACCAACACGATGGGCACACCTGTTCCCACCAGCATGGGAAGGTAGAGGTCACCCACCCGTGAGGCACTGACGATAATACCATCTACCCGCTTCTCCCGCAGAGTGTTCACCGCCGCCAGTTCCCGTTGGGGTTCGGCATTGGAATTGCACAGGACGATATTGTAACCCCGGTCCAGGGCAGTTTCCTCCACACCGCGCACCACCTCAGCCACGAATGGATCGGCAATGGTAGTCACCACCAGGCCAATAGTTCGCGTTCTTTTAGTCACCAGACCACGGGCGATGGCGCTGGGTGAATAGCCCATCTCCCGCGCCAGATGACGAATGCGTTGCTTGGTCTCATCCCTCACCAGAGGGCTATCGGCCAGTGCTCGTGAGACTGTAGAGTGGGAAACGCCCGCCGCGCGGGCAATGTCCTTGATCGAGACGGCCATCAACGACCTCCCCAACAACCGCCTGCTCACAACCTAACTTTAATTACGGGCGGCCAATGTTCTGCACACGTGTGTAAGGCATGATACCACAAGTTCCACCTGCTGTCAAAACAAGCCCAGACCAGGTTTCCGAGGTCTCAGAGACCTCGGAAGTCTCGGGGAAACCGCTCTTGTGAGGACAACGATTGTATGCTATAATCAACACATAGCGGAATCACCTTTCCATCTGGAGTCTGGCGAATTTCGAGGCGTCCACATCTTGGGATTAGCGACGGGGGGAGAGCACAAGATGCGGGAGTTCGTAGTAGCGGCTTCAGCCGCTTTTCACCCTCTTGGACGGCTGAAGCCGTCACTACGACAAAAACGCCAATGTCCAACTTTCCATGATAAAACCCAGGAGGCATACAATGGAACCTACCCCACCGAGTCCTGCTCCCCAACAGACTCATAAATTCCCCTGCAGCCAGTGCGGTGCACAACTGGACTTCGATCCCACCCAAAATGCCCTGGTCTGCAAACATTGTGGCAACGTGGTGACCATCCCCGCGACGAAGGCCGAAATCAAAGAATATCGCCTGGATGAAGGATTGCTGGCCACCCGGGCTGAGGGCTGGGGAACCGAAACCAGGTCCTACAAATGCAAGAGTTGCATGGCTACCGTGACGGTGGAAGCCAACGTGGTATCCACCGAATGTCCCTTTTGCGGGTCTAATCAGGTATTTGCCCTGGAGGAAAGCAGCAAGGTCATCAAACCTGAATCGCTGATCCCCTTCAAAGTAGACCAGGACACGGCCATCGCCAAATTCCGCAAGTGGTTGGGCAGCGGCTGGTTCCGGCCCAATGCCCTCAAGCGGATCGCCAGTGGAGCCCAGGCCCAATTGCATGGCATCTATCTCCCCTTCTGGACCTTCGACGCGCTGACTTCGTCGTGGTGGGAAGCAGAAGCCGGTTATTACTACTACGAAACCGAACGATACACCGTAGTCGAGAACGGTAAGCCAGTCACCAAGACCCGCCAGGTGCGCAAAACCCGTTGGGAACCAGCCTCGGGCACCCACCAGCAGTTCTTCGACGATGTACTGGTCTACGCCACCAAAAGCGTGAACCAGAAAATCCTGCAGAAGATTTATCCCTTTGACACCAAAGCTCTGACCCCCTACCAGCCCGCTTATCTTTCCGGTTGGGCAGCAGAGGAATATCAGATACCTCTCAAAGAGGGGTGGACCATGGCCCAGCAGATCATGAACGATGAAATACGCGCGGCCTGCGCGCGAAAGGTCCCCGGCGATACCTATCGCAATCTGACGGTAGACACCGCCTACGCCAATATCACTTATAAGCATGCACTATTTCCGGTGTGGATCGCCTCCTACCGCTACGGGGGTAAAGTCTATCACTTCATGGTCAATGGGCAGACGGGCAAGGTGCAGGGCGAAGCGCCTATCAGTTGGATCAAGGTGCTGATCGCCATACTCATCGCTATAGTCATCATCGCCTGCATCGTCGGCGGCTTGTCAATTCTGAGCCAGTTGGGTGGAGGTAGCACTTCGGCACTGCTTCTGCCACTGGTGTAGCATAACTACCTCGCCATTGTTAGATTTGCCGTGTGGTGACTACCTCACCCATCCCCACCCCGGCCCTCC
>JANLFX010000105.1 GCA_024653325.1 Anaerolineae bacterium | reverse complement strand
CTGCGCCGACGCGGTACTGTGGCCGTCCGCGCAGGCGGACGGTTGGCACGAACGTGCCTCCGAGAGGCGATTTCAATCGCGGCAAGGCTACGAACCCTCACATCTTGTGCTCTTCCCCTCGCTATCCCCAAATGTGGGCGCCTTGAAATTCGCCAGACTCCAGAACAGAGGTGTACGACGCTGCTTTGTCTGGTCCACTGCATCCGGTAGCCAGGAGTTGCTGGGCCAAGGCCGAGGGATCAAGCCTCGGGAACGGCATCACGCAAAACCTGAGCTGCCACCTCTGGCGGAGTAGGATTGATGTAGAAACCGGACCCCCACTCGAAACCCGCCATTTTGGTCAGACGGGGGATGATTTCGAAGTGCCAGTGATAGTCCTGTTCGATCGTCCCCCAATACCCGGCCCGAGGACGGCGGAAAGGCGAGGTATGGATAATAAAGTTGAAAGGTGGATCGTGCAGAGCCACGCGCATTTTATTTAGGACAGTGCGCAGTACGTTGGCCAGGTCGCCGAACTCGCGGCCCTCTATATAGGTGAAGTCACACATGTGGCGCTTGGGCAGAATCCATATTTCGAAAGGGAAGCGAGCGGCAAAAGGGGACAGAGCAACGAACCCTTCTGTATTCATCACCAGCCGTTCGGTGAAAAGCCGCGTTTCCTGCTTGATGTAATCGCAGAAGATGCAGCGCTGTTTGTACTCGTAGTAAGATCGCGCTCCGACCAATTCCTCTTTCACCCACTTGGGGGTTACCGGGGTAGCAATCAACTGGGAGTGGGCATGTTGGAGGGAGGCCCCTGCTGCCTCACCCTGGTTTTTGAAAACCAACACGTATTTGAAGCGGTCGTCTCGACCCAGGTCTGAAATGCGTTGGGTATATACCCAAAGAATCTTGCTGATGTGGAACTCATCCAGGTCGGCCAGCGATTTATCGTGCTCTGGCGTCTCTACGATGACCTCGTGGGCCCCCACGCCGTTCATCATGTCGCACATACCAACGCCCTCGCGGTTCAAATCCCCTTCGATGCGC
This sequence comes from Anaerolineae bacterium, assembly GCA_024653325.1. Taxonomy (GTDB): domain Bacteria; phylum Chloroflexota; class Anaerolineae; order JACIWR01; family JACIWR01; genus JACIWR01. The sequence continues at coordinate 12,764 of JANLFX010000105.1, read as the reverse complement.
AAGGCCGGATACTTGTTGGGCACTACTCGCACCTGCCAACCCGGACAGTTGGGAGCGCTGTGATTTTCCCGCAGGGCGAAAACCTCAGGTGGCGTCTCGGCCTCATGTCCTTCGCAGAAAAAACAGGGCCCTGGCCGACGCACTTCCGGTACAACCGTGAAGTCTGAGGGGCGTTTGGCCCGCTCCGTAGAGATAATTACCCATCTGCCGATCACGGGGTCTCTTCTTAATTCGGGCATGATGTTTTCCTGCCTCCTTGTTGCCAGGCAACGATTTTGCGCCTACCAGCCGAGCTCCCGCAGCCGCCGGTCACTGATTCCGAAATGATGCGCAATTTCGTGGACGACGGTGCGCTGCACCTGGCGGCGAATAGCGGACGGTGTACGATAGCACGCCTCTATTGGCTCCTGAAAGATGGTGATCTTGTCTGGCAAAACCAGACCGTAGTGGCTGGTACGTCGGGTGAGAGGTATACCCTCATAAAGACCGAATAGCAGGCCGTTGGTTGGCAGGCCAGCACGAGCCAGTTGTGCCTGGGTAGGCCTGGCTTCGACGATGACGTCCACATTGTCCAGTCGCTCCAGGAACTCTGGCGGGAGGCTGTTTACGGCTTCAGCGACCAGTTTCTCGAACTCGCTTCGTTCCATGGCTGTTCAGCGGCTTGCCAGCAATTGCTCTCTGGCTTCTCGACGGGCTTGGGAAATGGCTTCGGCAATGCTACGTATATCCGAAAAAGGTCCATCCTCGCGAGTGACTACTCCTACTGTCAAGGCCAGGGATAATGCAGGTGATTCTCGGTCGGGGCGCTCGGCCTCGGTTCTTCTTTGATACGAAGCGCGGACGGCCCGGTTGAATCGCCCAGTAATGCGATCCCGCAACGCCTGCACGCGGCTGGGCATGGTGATGATCACGAAGTTATCCCGCCCTACATGGCCCACGAAGTCATCGAAAGTACCCAGCTCATCAACGGCTTCGCGCAGAATTTTGGCTACATAAGCGATCAGTTCATCGCGCAGATCGCGGTACTTGCTGGTGAAAAGCTCAAATCCTTCAACGCCTATATATAACACAGCCCAGTTGTTACGATGCAGCAATTGTCGAAATTGCTCTTCGATCAGTTTGCCGCCGGGCAGGCCGCTCACCGGGTCTGTAGAACTCATAAATTGGGAGCGGCGTAAAACGTTTCGCACCCGTAATTTAAGTTCCTCAACGTTAAAAGGCTTGATGACGTAGTCATCGCTGCCCAAGGCCAGGCCGGCCAAAACATCGGTGCGGCTGCTTTTCTGGGTGAGAAAAATAATGGGAATATTGCTGGTGTACAGGTCTGAGCGCAGTTCGCGACATACCGCATATCCATCTAAATCCGGAAGCATGATGTCCAGCAGGATCAGGTCAGGGCGACGACGATGGCAGGCGGGCAGCACGTCCACACCGTAGGACACGGAGTCCACCTGATAGCCCTGTAGCGTGAAGTAAGTGCGCAACATGGCGGCGACTTCGGGGTCGTCATCTACGACCATGATCCGGCCCCGGCCTTCCAGATCGGTCAACATTTCCCCCCTCCTTACTGGCGAAGCTTCCCTCAAACCGACGAGTTTGTCTCACCGCAGAGCACGCAGAGGGCGCAGAGCTTTCTCTCATTTTTCCATCTGTGCGGTTGACGATGTAGGCGCGGTTTCCATACTGCGCATAGGCTGTGCAAAGGGCTTCGCGCTATGGAAAGCGCTACAGAAAGCACGGCCAGTGCTGCCGAGCGTTTAATTGCACAGGTGGATATTTTTCTCTCTGCGTGCTTTGCGGCCTCGGCGGTGAAAACTTGACTCATCTGTCAAGTTTGAGGTTATGAAGATGTCTAGTGAGCGCGCTGAGACGGATTCTTCAGCCTTTCTTGGCGGATGACGCAACCACGTCGAAATAGAAAGTGCCCTGCCGTTGGCCGACGGGACAGGAATCAAGGCAGAACCGGCATTGCAGGCGGGTGGCGGGCGTGGGAAAGGTGAGCAGCTTCTGTTGCCGCGCTATCATCTCCGGTGTAGGAACGAACTCGGCGATGCATTGGGACCGGTCGAATCCCTGAGGGCCAATGGCTCCCGTCGGACATGCGCCCCAGCAGCGTGTGCAGTTCAGGCAGTAATAATCCCGCACAGGTTGGTCCTGTTCCAGCTCCGCGTCGGTGAAAAGGGCGGTGAAACGTACGCGGGGACCGTACTCGGGAGTAATGACCAGGTCATTCAAGCCGCGCACTCCTAACCCGGCCTGCACCGCGGCCATCCGCAGGTCAATAAAACTGAAACTGTCCTCGAAGGTCAGCGCCTCTGCTCGCAGTCCTTCCTCCCGCAAAACGCGAGCCAGACGCGCTCCCTGCGCCTCCAGGATGGTGTACACGAATTTGTACCACCTGCGTCGCCCATTGTACTCGATGTACATCTCATAATCGAGGGCGGCATCCAGGGTGGCCAAAGCCAACACCAGCACCGACCGGGTCCAGGATGGACCGTTGGCGTGCTCCGGACCGATCACACCGACTTTATCAAATCCGATCTGCCCGGCCAGCGTCTTAATTGCCGCTGAGGTCACCTCGTACATTGCCAATTATATCACGCCCTTTGTGGACAGGCAATACTTATCCCGGCCACTGCCACCATGCCCAGGCAATCAAAGTTGCCGTCAGGCTGCCGACTATGGAGCTTAGCAGGTTCACCAGGTCGTTGTCCAGCCAATGCCAGCCGCGAATCCGCCGGGTCGGCGCGCCGCAGCGATGCAAAGTGCGCTCGGTTTCCTTCTGGCAGGCGTCGCAATAGTAGATAGCTTGCGCCGTGGCTCCCAGCAGGCTATCAAAAAAAGAACCGACCAACCCGCTCACCACGGCTACCGGAATCAGCCACAAATCTACCCAGGGCAGGGACTGGTGCCGCCACAAGGCAGTGGCCCACTCCAGGGGCGGGACTACCATGCCGATGAACAGTCCCCCGGCCAACGCGGCCAGCGTGCCCAGGGTCGAGACTCCGCCGGAACTGCCCACTGGTACGCGCTGCCCGGTGGTGAGCAATCGGGGTGGTGCTGAGTTGAGCACGCCCAGCTCGGTGGCCCAGGTGTCGGCATTGACGGTGGCCATCGCTCCCACAAAAGCAACCCAAAGTAGCGGATTACGGGAAAAAGCGTAGAGGACAGCCAGGACCGCGCCCCAGCCACCGTTAGCCAGTGCCTGGCCCAGGTCACGGCGGTGGCCTTTGGCGAATTTCTCGGCCAGGTCCTCTTTGTCCGCCTGGCGGTAGCGAGAGAGGAAGCTGGAGGAAACGAAAAAAGCGATGAGCACCAGGCCCCATACCCAACCGCCCAACCCGAAAATCAGCGTGCCGACGATGATCGCACCCAGCACGCCGCTGGCAGAAAGGGATTCTTTACGATAGCCTGCCCAGCCGATGAGTCCGCTGAGAAACAGGCCGCCGAGAATCCGTGGAACATTCAAAGTCAATGCCTATTACTCCTTGAGGTGACTGTCACCTCACCTGATGGCGACGACGCAAGAAGTTGAGGTAGCGGGGCATGAGCAAAGTGTATGCTCGATACAGGGGTCCCCTGGTAGGGTAGTCGTACGCGCCGATGCGCCGGGTGAACTGACCGCCGAAACCGGCTTTGAAGCGATACACGCCCCACAAAGGATCAGATTCGTCGAGGACATCGGGCGCACCCCACATATCGTACACGGTGCATCCCTGCGCCCGCGCCCAGCGCATGGCCTCCCATTGCAGCAGGTGATTGGGCATGAGCTCGCGCTTCTGAGCACTGGATGCGCCATACATGTACCAGGCCGTCTGGCCGAAGATAAACAGGATCAGCCCAGCCAGCGTATCACCCTCGTGCTCGGCCAGAAAGAGCTGAGCGCGTCCCGCTTCTAAGAAGCGACCCCAGGCGTCCTGATAATAGGCATAAGGACGGATCAAAAAACCATCGCGCTGACTGGTCTCGTTGTACAATTGGTAGAAAAGGGGCAGGTCGTCTACAGTGCCCAGGCGCACGGTCACGCCATGCCGCGCCGCCAGGCGAATGTTGTATCGCGTCTTGGATTTCATGGCTGCCAGGATTGCTTCTTCATCGGGGACCAAATCCACGAGTACGGTATTTGGAAACTGTATCTGCTCGGCGGAATGCCGCCAGCCGCGCCGCCTCAGAACGGCGACAACAGGATGCGACTCGTCATCATCCTTCAGACACACGTCGGGGTCTATTTTGATAAAGATAGCCTGCCCGCGTCGGGCCACGGCCTCCAGATGAGCCAGCACAGTCTCCAGCAGGGGCAGGTTGGCGTAATCCATCGCGGGACCTTTGGGCACGTACATCACGGCCAGGGGCAGGTGTAGCATCCGGCGGCGGAGCACCTGAGCGGCGGCCCGCACTCGTCCTTCTTCGGTGAACAGCAGACGGGTGGCCGTCCAGCCGTAGGCCGCTTTGAATTCCCCCCATGACCACGATTGCAGCACGTGGTTGGCAGGCAGGTTCAACAGGGTGGCGTCCCATGTTTGGGAATCTTGGACTTCGCTGACTTCGATCATCTTCGTGTGGCTGGTAACTGATTGCTGGAAGCTGGTGGCTGGTTATCAGACCCACAGCAAACCAGCAACTAGCAGCCAGCAACCAGCTACGGCAACAGGTTTGCGATCTCCGCGCGCAGTTCGGCCTCCAGGCCGGACCCGTACCCGCGCCAAAAGTATTGGACCGTTCCCTGGCCGTCCACCAGGTAAGTGGCGGGGATAGCACTTACCCCGTAAGCACGCCGCGCCGTGCCCTTTGAATCCAGCAGTACGGTCAGGGTATATTTGTTCTCGGCCACGAATTGCTGGACGGTGCTTTTTTTCTCGCCGGTGTTAATGGCCAGCACTACCAAACCCTGACCCGCGTAATCCTTGTGCAACTTCTGTAAAGCAGGAAACTCCTGCTGGCATGGCTTTCAGGTACTGGACCAAAACACGATCAGTACAACCTGCCCTTGTAACTCGCTGAGGGTCACTTGCTTGTCTTGCAGCGAGGTGAGGGTGAAGTCGGGGGCCGGCTCGCCTTTGGCTGGGCCTTGTCCCATGAACAGGTCAGCAAATGGGGCACAGCAACCAACCGTTGGCAACAAAATGGCTCCCAGGGAGAGCAGGAGCAGGAAACCTCGCCAGATTCGCGTCCATAAATTGGGCATAACGACCCTCTTTCTGTTTGCAAGGTGCGATGCACTTTGGAAGTGCGCCGCACCTCTACTTCGCCCAGGCCAGCACGAATCCTGGCACCCATAGCCGACCCAGGCCCATGATGCTGGCCGCAGTGGACAGGGCAAAGATGAGCACAGCGGTCAGGATCAAGGCTTTATCGGCGCGCTTGTATTGAAGTTTCTGCATCCACGTGCGCGGGCCAATGCCGAAACAGCGCAGGTCCATGGCATCAATCACGTCCTCCGCGCCGACAATGGCATTGATGGTCACCGGCACCAGTAAGGGGGCCAGCTTGCGAATCTGGGAAATGATCCCACCCGATAGTTTCTCCACCTCGTAGCCGCGTGCCCGTTGAGCGTCCAGGGTGATGCTGAAATCGCGGCCCAGCGTGGGCACGTAGCGGAAAGCCAGGTCCATGGCGTAAGCAAACTTGTCGGGCAGGCCCAGACCCCGGAAGGTCGCCCCATACAAGCCAGGATCAATAGTGTAGGGTATGGTGATGGCCATGGCGGTGATGGCGAACATGCGCGCCATCTGGCTGATGGCAAAAACGGTTTTCTCAGCGGTGATGTCCAGGGTGAACGACCATCCGACAATGGGGAGGGAGAGAGGCCCGAGTCGGGCTAGCAGATGCTCCTCATGATACGCCGTCCCAACCCCGCCTCTCCCGGTCAGAAACGTCAGGATGGTCAAGAACACGATGATGAAACTAATCACCATCCAGGGGCGACGGGTCTCCCGCCAGGTGAGTCGGGCCAGGAAGTATTGTCCTAGAGCCACGGCCAGAAATCCCAGAATGACGCGCAGGTCCCAGAATTGGATGACGGAAACCAGGATAGATAGCATGAAGATGATGCGCGCTCTGGGGTCCAGACGTTGGATGACCGTGTTCCGTTCACGATACTTCCAGGCGATCAGCATGATTTTACCTCCCGATCCGCGCCTGCACCGCCTGGTAAGCCGCCAGCAGAATGGGCACCAGGATCATGGCGTTGAGGATGTTAGGGCCGGCTGCTGGAGCGAATTCACCGATGAGCGCAGTGGCCAGGCTATAGCCGTTGATCCAGATGTCGGCGATGGCCGCGTAGCCGATACCCAGGATAATCCCCAGCGAACCCCAGATGTTGACGGCGGCCAGGTCCACGTTGATCCGCTCCAGCAGGAAGCGGCCCACAATCACCACTACCCCGCCCACCAGAAAGGCCCAGGCCCAGAAGGAGAAATCCTCAATATCCCCTGTCCACGGGCCAACCACCTTCGGGTTGAGGAAGATCATGGCTGCCACTGCCACCACCAGCACGCCGACGACGATGGTCAGGAAGTTGAGACTGCGCTTCTTGTCGGCGAAGAGCAGCACCAGCCCTGGGATGAAGCCCATGAACCCGTTGGCGATGTCCCACGCCGGGTAAACCCCCCAGCCGGTGAGGAAATCACCGATGATGTTACCCACTGCTCCGGTGAAGAAGCCCACCGCCGGTCCAAAGGCATAACCGAAAAAGATGGGAATGCACACCGAGGGGCGTAACGCCACCTGACTTACCGAAGGCATGGGGATGGTGTTGAAGATCCAGTTGAACACCCCATACAGCGCCGCGCCGATAGCCATGTAGACTACCTGTCGGGTGCCCACCTCCCAGGCTTCGCTGGCCGCACTGACCAGATAGATAACGATGAGGATCACTACCGCCAGGGCGGTGAAGACGATCCAATACACGCCCTGGAGCTTATCCGCCTCCGGGCCGAGCAAGACGTTGGCCAGCAACATGAAAGCGATGAAAGCCACCAAGACAACAAGCCAGGCAATCAATTTCTTAGTCATGGTTTTCCTCCCTTCATTCGACTTGGCAACTTGCCACTAACTTTACCCCCGCGTCCCTCCCCCGGCACGGGGCACGATACCTGTAGGACAAGTTTAAGTTTGTCTTACGTGGGCCAGCAACTCAGCACGCATAAACCTGCCGGTACGTGGTAGCATTTCCAGGTTGGCCGCCAGCAGCGAGGTGGGCACCACCCGGCAACGTTTCAATAAAGCGGCATCGGCCAACACCTCGGCGGGCGGACCATCGGCGGCAATACGTCCCTCGTGCAGTAAAAGCACCCGGTTGGCATAACACACCGCCAGGTCCACATCGTGGGTGATGAACAAAATGGCATCGAAGTAAGGCAATTGCAGGATGGCATCCATAAAAGCCATGTAGTTCTTGTAGTCCTGTCCGGCGTTGGGTTCATCCATCACCAGCACGCGCGAACGCATGGCCAGAATAGCGGCGATGCTCACCCGTTTCTGCTGTCCGAAGCTCAGAGCCAGGGGCGAGTAATTTTCTAACCCGCCCAGATTGAGAATGTCCACCGCCTGGGTCACCCCTTCCTCAATGGTCGTCTGGTCATAGCCCAGGTTCTTTGGCCCGAAGGCCAGTTCGTCGTGCACGGTAGGAGCAAAAAGCATGTGGCTGGGACTCTGGAAAACATAGCCGATGACGTGGGCTATCTGAGCCACGCTGAGCTCGCGGGTGTCTTTTCCTTCCAGGCGCACTCTGCCCTCTCGCGGTTTCAGTAAACCAATGGCATGTTTCACCAGCGTGGTTTTTCCCGCCCCGTTGGGGCCCAACACGGCAATGATGTCCCCCTGGCGAATCGTGAAGTTCACGTCCTGAAGCACGGTGGGGCCATCTTCGTAGGCGAAACTTACATTCTCGAACTCGACCAGGGAAGCTCTCTCCTCCTTCCTGACCAGAAGTGGGGGCAAGTAGGTGGGCGGCGGATCATGACGGGCTTTCTCGATGATCATCGGGGCAGGCAGTTTGACCTCGTGATAGTCAACGGCCGCTTCCAGACCGGAGGTCGGACCCAGATAGCGCACTTCGCCATCCACCATGAACAGGGCCATTTCCGGATTGATTTTGAGCACATCCTCCACCCGGTGTTCGATGATGAGCACCGCTCGTCCTTCGTCAGCCAGGCGGCGGATCAGCCGCAGGGCCTCTTGTGCGCTGACCGGATCCAGACTGGCCAGCGGCTCATCCAAAAGCAGGATGGAGGGCTGCATGGCCAGGACACCGGCCAGAGCTACTTTTTGCTTCTCGCCGCCGGAGAGGTAAAAGGTCTCGCGGTCGCGCAGGTGGGAGATGTCCAGGTAAGCCAGAGCGGCGTCCACCCGGGCCAGAATTTCGTCCCGAGGCAGGCCCAGGTTCTCCAGGCCAAAAGCCACCTCATTGACCACCCGACTGCCCAGGATCTGCCGTTCCGGATCCTGAAGCACCGTGCCCACGATCTGAGAAATGACCGAGAGCGGTTTGCCGCTCATATCCTCGCCGTAAAGCAGGACCCGCCCTTCCAACTCCCCCTTGTAGCTGTGGGGAATCAGACCGTTGATGCAGCGAATCAACGTCGTCTTTCCACAGCCGCTGGACCCGGCGACGAGAAAGACCTGTCCTGCCTCCAGCATGAAAGAAACGTCTCGCAGGGCTGGCTCCTGGCGAGTCCGGTAGCGAAACGAGAGGTGCTCGACAATCAGCGGAATTTCCAACGAGTTTTCTCCGCAGGTGCGACGCACTTTCAAAGTGCGTCGCACCTCTCTACTTCCAACGGGTAAGAATGGTTTCCCGCTGGAAAAGTTTCACGGCAAAATACAGCACCAACAAATTGATCAGCACCAAAACCATGGCGGAATAAAGAACAACCTGCACATCCACGAAAATCTTGCCGGCCAACACTGCCAGACTCAAGGCGATCACTGGCACGATGAAAATGCCGGTCAATTGCTGGGCAGCGCGGGGATCGTTCAACCGCGAAGAAGCGATCACCCCGCTGAGCACGGAAAGACAGGCGAACAACGGGCTGAGAACGGCCATGCCCGCCAGCCACACCGGGCGTACCAGGGCCAGAAAAACCGCGTCCGTGGCGATGAACCGCGCGCCGACGGCCATCACGGCGAAACTCAGCCAGGTGAGAGCCACCGCCGGGGTCACAGCGGCGATACTCTTACCGGTCAGCAACTCCCAGGTAGCGATGGGCGTCGCCAGCAACGGCTCCAAACTCTTGGTTTCCTTCTCTCCGATAATGCTATAGGCAGCCATGTAGACGGGCAGGGTCATGGGGATGAGCATAAAGTAAAACATGTATTGGTCGTTCATCATGATGATGAACGCGGTTTTGGGATCCAGATTCTGCAATTGCGGCGGGATAGGGGGTGCATCATTACCAATCACCTCACTTTCAGGCATGCGCTGCATGAAAAACGTCGTGCCCAGCACCAGACCCACCAAGAGAATGGGGATCAAAGCCATGGTGATGAGGACCATCTTGTTTCTGCGCATCTCCAACCATTCTTTCTCCATGATAGCCCACAATCTGGCGTTCATCGCGGCGCCTCCTGACCGGCGGAGAGGGTTTCCCCTTCCTCGCGCATCAAAGTGAAATAAACCTCCTCCAGGGAATGACGTTGTTCAGTGAGAAACTGGACCGCACCTCCGGCCTCTACCACGTGGCGCACGAGAATAGGATTTTGCGCCTCCGGGTCGTCCAGGCTGACAATCAGCTTCCGGTCCTCTTCCTGTGCCTGGTGGACGAAGGGCAGTGCGCGGACAGTGGAGAGCACTGCCTGGCTGATTTCCTGCAATTGAAGCACGACCTTCCGCCCGTAAAGGGATTGCCGCAGGCCGGCCGGGGTGTCCACCTGGATCAGGTGCTGGCGCATCACCGCGATGCGGTCGCACAAGCGGTCGGCCTCGTCCAGGTTGTGGGTGCACAGGAATATAGTCCGTCCCTCACCCTTCACCTCAAGGATGAAGTCGCGCACCAATTTAGCCGCCTCCGGGTCCAGGGCTGAGGTCGGTTCGTCCAGGAATAGCACTCTCGGTTCGTGGATCAGAGCCCGGGCAATGGCCAGTTTCTGCTTCATCCCTTTGGAAAAGCTGCCCACCGGTTCGGTGCGCCGTTCCCACAGGCCCAACATGTCCAGATATTTCTGCACCTGTCCGCCTACATCGTTCACACCGTACAATTTGGCGTACAGAGTAAGGTTCTGCTCAGCATTGAGTCGCTCGTACAAACCAGGCGCCTCGGTGAGAATACCCACACATTGCCGGATGGCCATGTCCTCCTCGCCGACCCTGTGACCGTTCACCCAGGCCTCACCCGCCGTGGGAGCAATCAAGCAGGTGAGCAGGCGCACGGTCGTTGTCTTGCCCGCCCCGTTGGGACCCAGCAGGCCGAAGACCTCCCCTTCAGCCACGTCCAGCGAGAGATTATCCACGGCGAACACATCGCCGAACCTTTTCGTCAGTCCTCGTGTCTTGATCATTCTCCACACCTTCAGCAACATTAGAGCCCAATTGGGGGCGGTATCTCCAAATAATCCCCAGGCTGCCCAGGGCGAACAGCCCAATAAGCCCCTCAATCGCCACGAAAGGCCAGCCCCATCCGACGGTCGTGACTGCCACCCCGTCGGCCAGCGCATGCCAGCCGATGGCCAGGAACAAATAGCCGATATTGTGTCGGATGAGAACCTGCAACACCAACACGGCCAGCGCTATCTGGAGGCAGATGGCAAACAGCCGCTCCATCGCCCCCAACAGTGGATTGTACCAGGCCTGACTCCAATAAGCGGCTACTTGCTCGGCTGTAAGCCCGATAGACGTGGCCTCTGCTCCCCGGGCGAAAATCATGAACACGAAAGTGATCGCCACGCTGAGCCCGACGAAAAACATGGATTCGAAGCCGCCGTGCCCCGCGCCGAACATCAGCGCCTCCTGCCAGGTGCGCGCCTTTTTAATCGCGTAACGATACGCCAGGTAACGCGCCGTCTCCTCGCACACTCCAGCCGATACCCCGGTAATAGCTGCCCCCAGGAGCAGATGCGCCGTCTTCGGGAGACGAGTGAAGCCCCCCGCCTGCCAGAGTTGGCCGAGACCCAGGTTAAGCGGGATGTGCACCACCTGTGAGGCAATGAAAGTTACTGCCCCGGCCAGGTATAGCGTCCACGGCGTGTTGAACCGCCGGCGTAAGTACATGCCGAGGGCGATGGGAAATCCGAACACAAAAACGATCTCGATGATAAAGGCTACAACGAGCATTGGTCACTCCTCCAACCTCCCGCAGGCTTGGAACCAGCGAGAGGTTCGCTAGTCCTTGAGCGCCACGTTGGCGGCAACCAACAATGGGTCCCATACCGGCGCGAACGGCGGCGCGTAGGCCAGGTCCAGGCGGGCCAGGTTCTCCACCGTCCAGCCCTGATGCAGAGCCGTCGCCAGAACGTCAATGCGGCGGGCTACGCCCTCACGACCAACCACCTGACTGCCCAGCAGTTTACCACTGCTGGTATCCACTAACAGCCTGACGTGCAATGTCGAGTTACCCGGATAATAGTGAGCGCGGGTAGGAGCTTTGATCTGGACCGCGCTTACCTGATAGCCCATCTCGCGGGCTTCTTTCTCAGTGAGGCCGGTGCGGGCAGCGTGGATGTCGCAGACCTTGGTCACCGCCGTGCCGACGACCCCCTCGAAGGTGGTTTGACCGCCGGCTGCATTAGCTCCGGCTACGCGGCCTTGCTTGTTGGCGGTGGTGCCCAGAGGGATGTATGCTCCTTTTCCGGTCACCCGATGGTAGGCCTCGGCGCAGTCGCCCGCTGCGTAAATGTTGGGCAGATTGGTGCGCATCTGGGCGTCGGTGACGATAGCCCCTTTCACTCCCGTGACCACTCCTGTCGCCTGGGCCAACGCCGAATTGGGCACCACGCCGAGGGCCAGGAGCACCAAATCAGCCTCGAAAGTGCCTTGTTCAGTAACTACTTGCCGCACCCGAGTATCGCCCTCGATGGCGATCAAAGGATTGCCCAGGGAAAGCCGCGCTCTTTTGCTTTCCAGCTCTTCCTGGACCAGCCGGGCCATCTCCGGATCGAAGTTTCTCAGCACCTGCGGTGGCCGGCCGATAATGGTCACCTCCAGCCCCAGGCTCAGGAAACTCTCCGCGCACTCCATGCCGATATATCCCGCCCCGGCGATGACCACCCGCTGGGGCCATTGGTTCTGCAACCATTCACGGATGGCAATGCCATCCTCTACCGTGCGCATGACGAACACGCCGGGCAGGTCTTTTCCCGGCAGATCACGGGGCACGGCTGGCCGCCCGCCGGTGGCGATCACCAGTTGGTCGTAAGGCTCGCTCCGTTCCTGATTGTTCTCCAGATTCACCACCCGCACCATCTGCCGGACGGGATCAATCTCTGTGACCTCGTGATGAACGTGTACGGCGATGCCCTGTCTGGCGAATTCCGCCGGGGTACGGGCAATCAGGTCATTGTGATCGCGTACCACTCCGGCGATGTAATAGGGCAGCCCACAGGAGCCATACGAGACGAATCCACTCTTTTCGTAAACCACCACATCCAGATCGCGGTTCACTCGCTTCGCCTTGGAAGCGGCGCTCATTCCCGCTGCCACCCCACCGATAACTATCAGCCGTTCGCCACTCATTTTCCCCTCTCATTTCGGCTTCTTGCTAAAGCCTTTTATGCGGACGCTCATGTCCACTATAGCGAACGGTAAGTAAACGAACAGGCCGGTCAGCGTC
>JANLFX010000104.1 GCA_024653325.1 Anaerolineae bacterium | reverse complement strand
GAACAGTGGCTAGCTGCTCTCCAGGAGGTCACCTGAAGATAGTTGGAAACTGGAGTTGAATGGCAATTGACGGGGTGCGGGCTTCGTGCTATAATCCCGACGGCCTGGTATGAACTGGCCTGAGATAAGCCTAGCGGAGTTCGGTTTGAAGAAAAAATTGCTCAATCTGCTAAAAGTCGTTCTGAGCCTGGGCCTTTTGGCCATGGTTTTGCTCAGTGTGGGAGTGCTGGACGCTCCCAATGTCTCTTGATTGAGAGGATAGGATGGCAAATTCTCAATCCACACCCGCCCTGGACCTTTCGGTGGTGATCCCTATCTACAACGAGGTGGAAAACGTGGCCGAGCTTCATGCCCGGCTGCACGCCGTGCTCGATAATCTGGGACGCAGTTTCGAGATCATCGCCGTGGACGATGGCAGCACCGATGGCACCGGTGACGCATTGAAGTCGCTGGCTGCGGGCGATCCGCACCTCAAGGTAGTGCGCTTCCGCCGCAACTTCGGACAGACCGCCGGTTTTGCTGCCGGATTCGACTTGGCGCGGGGCCGGACGGTGATCACCATTGACGCCGATCTGCAAAACGATCCTGCTGATATTCCTTTGCTGCTGGACAAGATGGCCGAGGGCTACGACGTGGTCAGCGGGTGGCGGCTGCATCGCCAGGACCCGTTCATCAGCCGCCGGCTGCCCTCGATGATCGCCAATCGTCTTATCTCCTGGGTCACAGGAGTGTTCCTGCACGACTACGGCTGCTCGCTGAAAGCCTATGACTGGAACGTAGTCAAGAACGTGCGCCTCTACGGAGAACTGCACCGTTTCGTTCCTGCGTTGGCCAGTTGGATGGGAGTGCGGGTGGCGGAGATACCGGTACAGCACTATCCCCGCCAGCGAGGCAAGTCTAAGTACGGCATCTCGCGCACCATCCGCGTCATCCTGGACCTGCTCACGGTACGCTTTCTACTGAGCTATTCCGCGCGCCCGATGCAGCTTTTTGGTTTGCTGGGGCTGGGCGCCTTTGGCGGCGGGTTCGTCATTGCCGCTTACCTCACGGTGATAAAGTTGGCATTTAAGCAAAGCATCGGCAACCGGCCCCTGCTGCTATTGGGCATCCTGCTCATCATGGTGGGAATTCAGTTGTTGACCATGGGCCTGCTGGGCGAGCTGGTGGTGCGCACCTATCACGAAACCCAGGACAAGCCCATCTACGTTATTCGGGAGATCATTGAAGGCGAAAATCAAGCCCATAAGGAAGGATAGACTTTCATGCCATCCGTACGAAAAAGAGCTGGATCCGTATCGTATTGAGCCCGCTGTGCAATGTTTTTAAAGCATTGGACATTGGCGTTCTTGTTCGTGGTGACGGCTTCAACCGTCCAAGAGAGCGAAAGGCGGCTGAAGCCGCTATTACGAACTCCCACATTTCGCTAGACTCCAGTAAAAAAAGCAACACGGCTATCAAAAAGTAGATCAGAGGCCATGCATGGGAGGGATTCTGGCCCAGGTGGGCGATGATACTACCGTGGCACTGATGTCCGACCACAGATTCGGCCCGCTGCACGGGGACGGTAAATGGGCATGTATTGTGGACCTGGCGCCCACGCTTTTACACCTGATGGGCGAAGCCGTGCCCGAGGACATGGACGGGCAGGTGTTGCACGACATCTTCGAACCGGCTTTCGAGGAAACACACGCCGTGCGCTACCAGGTCGCAACTGCGGTGGAATTGCCGGAAGCGTATGCGCTTTCCTCGGAAGAGGAAGTGGAGATTGAAGATCGCCTGCGGGGGTTAGGCTATCTTGGGTAGTCGTAGAGAATGGGCAGGTGCGACGCACTTTGGAAGTGCGTCGCACCTGGTAAATGTAGGACTCTTTCTCCTGGCATTGGGACCGCGGCTGGTGGCCGCTTGGGGGCGCTTCATCACTTCGGACGAGTTGGCCTGGGTGTACCGTTCCACGCGATTTCTGACGGCGCTCTCGACAGGTAATTGGGCGCAAACATCGCAGGCTGGTCATCCGGGGGTGACGACGATGTGGTGTGGCGTGGTGGGCATCCTGCTGCGCCGTCTCACCGCGCCGGGTGCCGCCACTGAGCACCTGGCCTGGCTGGCCCATTTAAATTGGGACTGGTTCGATCCCTACAACGTCCCTGCCCTCAAACAGATGGCTTTTTTCCTGGTGGCGGGCCGCCTGCCGGTGGCAATTCTCACCTCGCTGGCCGTCGTGGGCATCTATCTGCTGGCCCGGCGGCTGTGGGGGCAGCGGGTGGCCCTCCTGGGAGCAGTGCTCCTGGCCCTCGATCCTTTTCCGGTGGGGCTGTCGGCGGTGTTGCACGTGGATGCTCTCACCGCCAGCTTCATGACTCTGTCGCTGCTGGCTCTGCTCGTCGGTGTGCAGGAAACGAACCTTTTTCGTTGGGTCGTGCTTTCCGGTGCGCTGGCGGGGCTGGCCATGCTCACCAAGTCACCGGCGATTTTCCTTGTGCCCTTTACCGCCCTGGTGCTGGTGGTGACTTTCCTACAGCGACGGGAGAAAACACTGCGCCTCGGCGCAGCATTCTTTCTGTGGCTGGCAGTGACTGTCCTGACATTCTGCGCGCTTTATCCGGCCATGTGGGTCTCGCCAGGCAGCACTTTGCAACTCATCTTCGGCACGGCGGAACGACACGCGGACTCCCTCGCAAACCTCATCTTCTTCCGCGGCAGGACGGTTGCGGACCCCGGACCTCTCTTTTACCCAATAGCCCTGGCTTTCCGCACCAGTCCGGTCGTTTGGTGCGGCGTGTTGCTCGCCTTGCCGCTACTTTTGCCCCGCAGGAAAACGAATTGGCTGCAAGGCCGCCGGTTTTCTCTCCTCACCCTTCTCCTGTTCGCTTTGCTTTTCATCGCTTTTATGACCTCACCGGTCAAGAAATTCGATCGCTACTTGATGCCTATCTTTCCCGCTCTGGACCTGGTGGCCGCGACCGGATTGGTTGGTGGGGCGGAGTGGCTGTCCCACCGGTGGCGGCTGGGACTGCTGGTTGTCCTGGCTACGGCGGTTGTCCTGCAGGCAGTGATCGGCCTGCCCTACGCCCCCTACTTCCTGGCTTACGAGAATCCGCTGCTGGGCGGGCCGAAAGGGGCAGCCAAAATCTTGCCAGTAGGTTGGGGCGAGGGATTGGATCGGGCGGCAGTTTACCTGAACGGCCTGGAGGGGGCGGAGAGCATGTATGTGGTCACCGAGGCCGGACCCCATTTCGCCCCCATGTTTGCAGGAAAAACTTTGCGTTTGGATGAAGCGAACCTGCCTCTGGCCGACTACCTGGTGGTCAGCGTAGAGGACAGACAGGTGTACTCGGCCAGGCTCGAGACATTGCTGACCGGTGCCGAGCTAATGCACACCGTCCGCCTGGGCAACCTGGATTACGTGCAAGTTTATGCCAACACCGCTTACCGGCTGGCGGACGCTTACGTCGCGGAGCGGGTTCAGCCCGGCGACGTGATTGTCCTCGATGCGGCAGGAGAGCGGTACGCTGGCGGGCTGCCATTCCACGTCTTCATTGCCACTGACGATGCAGACACCGTGGCCTGTGGCCTGAACAAACTGGCCAGGGGCCAGCAACGTCTGTGGTATCTCTCATATCCCCAAGCCTCGCCTATTCTCAAGAAATACATCGCCAGCCAACTGTCAGCGGGAGCAGAACTTGTGTCCCAGGAAAAAGTGGGAGCGGTGACGGTCTCGCTCTATCGCTTGCCGTCCGGCGTGACTTTTGAAGCTCCGGCGCGAGAATTCGAGGCGAATTTCGGCGGGCAATTGGCGCTGGTGGACCACGCCCTGCTCACACCAGGTGTGGCCTATCCCGGCCAGGTACGCCTGGCATTACGTTGGAAGGCGCTGGCGCCCATGGCCGATGATTACACGGTGTTTGTCAACCTCCTGGATCAGGACGGGCATTTGCGGGGGACAGGAGGCGGCGGAGCATTGCTGACAGACGAAGCTTTCCCTCCCACGTCCACCTGGACACCGGGCGATGTGGTTGATACGGAAATCAGTGTGTCTTTGGAAAGCGGGTTGCCGCCGGGGTTCTATCAACTCGTCGTCGTAGTGAGCAAACTGGATCAGAGTAAACGCCTGGTCGTACTTGATGCGCAGGGCGCGCCGGCGGGCATAGCCTACGAAGTCGAGGAGGTCGAAGTGCTGCCGGCGAGCGAGCAACCTCCATTAGAACAATTGACCATTTCCCGCCACCTTTCGCAGGTGTGGGATGATGGGTTAGAGCTATTGGGATATAACCTGGCAGGCCAGGTAGATGCCGGGGGCACGGTGACATTGGGCCTGTTCTGGCGCGGTCAGGCACGTATGGATCGAGATTACGAGCTTCGCCTCCAACTGCGGGCCGCCGATGGCCGTGCCGTCTGGGAAAGTATCATGCCCCTCTGTCCGTATCCCACCAGCCGCTGGTCGCCAGGCGAAGTGTTCCACGTCCTGTACGATCTGAAAATCGGCGTTGACGTGCCCGCCGGACAGTACTGGCTGGTGATGGCCGTGTTCGACGGCGAGGCACCTCTGTCCCCCGGCGATTTCGACCTGGCTTCTCTCGAAGTAACAAGCCGCGTTCACCGTTTCGACCTGCCCGGCGCGATGCAGCATCCCCTGGACATGCATCTGGGGGCGAACAGCGAGGTGAGGCTTCTCGGCTACGACCTGCCGCAGACCGAGGTCGCGCCCGGCGATGAGGTGAGGCTGACGCTGTACTGGCGCTGCGAGTCTCCGGTTGATACCAGCTACACTGTTTTCACCCATCTGCTCGACCCGGATGGGCTGGTGCGTGGCCAGGTGGACCGTCCGCCGCAGGGCGGGGAGGCGCCAACGACAACCTGGCTGGCAGGAGAAATCATTGTGGACGAGTATCATATCCTGGTGGATGGAAACGCGCCGGCGGGGGAGTATCACATTGAGGTGGGGATGTACGACCCGGCGACTATTATCCGCCTGCCGGTCTTCGCCGCTGACGGCTCACGCCTGCCCGACGATCGGGTGCTGCTGGAGACTGCGATCACGGTGCGATAGGTGCCAGGTGCGACGCACTTTGGAAGTGCGTCGCACCTGGCAGGAATGTCGGTCATGAACTGGAAGCGTCTGGAGTTGTGGATCGTTGCTGGTACGATCCTGGCTAACGCAGCTATCCTCTTCACAAGCTACACGCCGCTGCGCTATGGGGCGGCGCTGCTTTTGTTGTGTCTGCTGCCTGGCCTCGCCCTGGTCGAGGCTCTATTTGCCCACCGAAAGACCCTCCCGCAGGTTCCAAACCTGCGGGAGGGTGAAGTAGTTGCTCTAAGCGTGGGGGCGGGCTTCGCCGTCACTGCACCGCTTACCCTTCTTCTCCACTATTTGCCGGGCAAGATGTCCCCCGGTGTTGCCCTGGCTGCCTATGACCTGCTGATCCTGATCCCGCTGGGGTGGCGGGTGTACCTCACCTCATCCCCCCCATCCTCCCTTCCCCTCTCCGCAACGGAGAGGGGAAGAGGGGCGCAGGGGGGTAGGGGTGAGGTCAGGGTACTCCTCGTTCTGGCCGCGCTCCTGGCCCTGGCTGCCTTCTACCGCCTGGCCAATCTGGATTACGCCGAGTTTCAGGGCGATGAGGCGCGGGTGATGATGCACGCCGCGCAGGCCATCGAGGGCCAGGAGGATGCCCTGTTCAAACAGCACAAGGGACCTTTGGAAACGTTGGTACCGATGGGCTTCTGGCTGCTGACGGGCACCATTAACGAGGCGCAGGCCCGCTTTCCCTTCGCCCTGATGAATCTGGCAGCGCTGCTGGGTGTCTACCTGTTGGCCCGACGCTGGTTCGGCGACGCGGTGGCCCTGATCGCCACGGCGTTGCTGGCCATCAATGGCTTTTTCATTGCCTTTGGGCGGGTTGTACAGTATCAGAGTTTCGTTTTCGGCCTGGGCACGCTGGCCCTGCTGTGTGGCGAGCGATTCCGCACCGAGGGTAAAGGTGCCGACCTCGTCCTCGGCGGATTGCTGTTGGGTGGCGGCGCGCTGGCCCACTACGATGTTGTGGCCGTCGGGCCGGCGGTTCTATACCTGGTGGTCAACGGGTGGCGGCGGCAGGGTGCAGGGGCGCGGCGTACCGCGCCCCTACTGACCGCCGTGGTACTTGGTGCGATTGTGGTCGCTTCTTTTTACCTGCCATATCTGCGCCATCCCTTCTTCGCCGAAACTGTGAATTACCTGACCGGGTCGCGGGTGGAGGGCTGGTCGCTGCACAACAATCTGGGCGATTTTTTCCTGACCAGCACCATCTACAACTCGACGTACTACGTCGTCGCCCTGGCTTTGCTGTTGGGCGGTGTGGTTGTCATCTACCTGAGCGCGCTCTCGTCCCGGCGAGGGCTTTTCCCGGCACTGTTCGTCCTGGGCGTGGGGGCGGTGTTGATGTTCCCCGCCGCTTGGCGGGTTGGGCCGGTAAACCTGGCCGTGCTGCCTTTCCTCGCTGTCCTGGCTGGATTGTATCTCTCTCCTCGCGCCGATGGCACCTTCCGCGCCGCGTTGACCTGGCTGGCTGTGCCGTCCCTGTTTTACTTGTTCGTGGTCGGTTATCCCCTGACCCACGTCTATACCCTGTACCCGGCGTGGGCGGTGCTGGGCGGGCTGGCCCTGGTCGGGCTCTGGCGCTGGCTGCGCGGGCGATGGGGACGAGGGGCGCAAGCCGTGCTTGCCGTAGCTCTGGCCGGATGGTTCATCACTTGCGCCTACTACCCGCTCTTCGTCTTTGTTGACCACGATCCGGAATACAAGCGCACCTATCCCGCCCATCGCCATCCCTGGTACTGGACGACCTACGACGAATTGCCCGCCTACGGCTATTTCGGCTTCCCTTATCGCGCTGGCTGGAAAGTCATCGGCCAGCTTTACGCCGACGGAGTGCTCCACGGCGATTACAACAGCAATGAAGAGGAAGAGATCACCAACTGGTATACTCGTCGTGCCCCACGCTCGTACTGTCCGCGCCCGGACTATTATTTCGTGGCGGTGAACGTGCAGGACGAAATACCCATTCCAGCGGGCGAGGTGGCAGCGTATCACCTGGCAGGCGTGGTCACCGTGGGCGGGGAGCCCAAGCTGCGCCTCTATCAGCGGGCGGTGGTGGAAAGCGAACCTGTGGTCTACGCGGTGGAGGATTTCACCTCTCGCTACGACCGGGACACGCGCCCGGCGGCTTTCTTCCGTCCCCAGGAGTTGCCCGCCTACACGCCGTTGCAGGCCGATTTCGCTCACCAGGCGCGGCTGCTGGGCTATATCCTGGATGCCAGCCGCGCCTACCCCGGTGGTGATTTGGAGTTGACCCTTATCTGGCAGGGGCTAGCGGCGATGGACACCGATTATCACGTCTTCGTGCATCTGGAGAAAGAGGGGCACCTGTGGGCGCAGGGGGATAACGCCCCCGGCTGCGGTTTCAAACCCACGTCGGGGTGGGCGGTGGGACAGGTGATAGTGGACCCGGCTTACATTGTGCCCATCCCGGAAGATATGCCACCGGGCGAGTATTCGCTGCTGATGGGGATGTACCGCATGGAGGATCAAATCCGGTTGCCGGTGTATGACGCCGAGGGAGAGATGCCAAATCGCCAGGTGCTGATAGCTGAGGTAAGAGTAGGAACACCGACCAAGATAGCAAACAAGTGAAAATGAATCCAGGGGGAAACGCACATGAAAGTAGGATTTGTACAGCTCAGGCGTCAAGGGGTGTTTTACGGATGCATAGTAATAGCGATCATAGCCATGTTGGCATTTTACATTTACAACCTGGATGCCTGGCGGATGAACGAAGACGAGGGCGAATATCTTTATCAGTTTTGGCGCATGACCGAAGGCGAGGTGCCATACCGTGATTTCTTGACCCCTCAGCTACCGGTCTTTTTGTACACCGGGATGCTGTGGATGAAACTGGTGGGACACAATCTTTTCCTCCTGCGCATGTTATCCGTCATATTGGCTTTCTCGACCGCTGGCCTGATATTCCGGTTAGGCAGTAGGATCAGCAACAACACCTCCCTGGCATTGACAGGGTCGTTCATCTATCTACTGCATCCAGAAACCTATCGTCAATCACGGTTCCTGCGTAATGAGGCCTTGTTTCTATTCTTCGGTGTACTGGGTCTGTATCTTGTAACTGAGTCCATCCCTCGCCAGCGACGGTGGATGCTTGCCCTGGCCGGGGTTAGTTTAGCGTTGGCGACGCTGTGCAAGTTCTTTGGAATGCTCTACGTTGGCGGCGTGATGCTGTATCTGATATGGCGTTGGGTGAGTAAAGAAAGAAGCTGGCGTGAGACTTTATGTGATAGTTTTGCCATAGGATTGCCATACATACTCACTTTTGGGGTTATCTTTGCTGGATTCTATCTGGTCATCCCAATTTTCCCTCAGGCGGTGCTGGGCCATCATCTCATGCAAGGGCAGACCCTCAGCCAGTGGGAAGTGATTCGCAAGGGACTCAAACTGCTGGCCGAATACGCTTCCATGTATCCAATCCTGGTTAGCATTGCACTTGCCACGGCAGTAGGCGATTCGCTCAAATCGCGTAGATGGACTTTCCTTGTCTGCCAAATACCGACGGTATTGGCATTCCTGGTTCTGTCCAGGAATTTTGGGCCACGTCATCTTCTTTACCTTGTGCCGGCTTTGGCTCTCCTCTCTGCATTGGGCATACATACTATCAACAGGTTAGGGCGATGGGGATGGCTGGCTGGCGTCGTGTTGCTGGTTGCTTTGCTCGCGCCGTGGATTAGAACTGACTTGATGCGTGCTCGTCAAGCTGAAAAGGATACCATGTATATCTCCCAGATCATCCAGGACAACTCGGCCCCGGATGATGTTGTGCTCGGTGATTTTGCGGATCTTAATTTCTTCGCTCAACGACGTTCGACCTACCTGGGCGCGGCGGTGTCAATTGGAGCAGCATCCAGTGGTCAGATTACCGGAGCGGAGTTGATCCAGGAGATCGTGGATGATCAGGTCAAGATGATTGTCATTGACGTGCAGAGCTTTGCTCGTCATCTGTCTCACATGCCAGACTTTGCGACTTTTTACCGTTACGTGCGAGCCAATTTCGACCTTCTGGGAGAGTTTAGACGCGAGGATCAGGTATTACAGATTTACCATGCTGCCCATCCCCTAACCTCTACTGCCGATCCGTTGCACGTCGCTCATGCGCAAGTCGCCAATCTGGGCGGACAGGTCACATTGCTGGGTTATGATGTGGATCACACCATCATCCATCCGGGCGAAACATTGAAATTAGTACTTTACTGGCAAGCGCAAACCCGCATGGGAACAGACTGGTCGGTGTTTACTCATTTGCTCGGTCCCGATGGAAAAGTATGGGGCCAGATAGACCAACTTCCCCTGAAGGGCTTGTTTCCCACGAGCAAATGGGGGCAGGGGGAGGTAGTGGATGACGAGTATCTCATCGCCATCGCTCCAGACGCCCCGCCCGGCGAGTACCGCCTGGAGGTGGGGATGTACAACTGGATAACCGGCGAGCGCCTGACAGTGTTTGACGCGAGCGGACAGCGCATAACCGAGGATCGGGTTTTGCTCGAACCCATTATCACCGTTCAGTGAGTTTCCAACCCTCCCGCAGGTTTTTGAACCTGCGGGAGGGTTACAGGTGCGACGCACTTTCAAAGTGCGTCGCACCTTTGTGGGAACTCCTCACTCCGCGACCTGGGGCAGTTCCGCCAGGGCTTTCTGTATCTTCTCTTCCTCGAACTCGTAATCTGGAAGCTCCCACCGGTGGTAGGCATCGTAGGCTGCCAGGTCGAAGTGACCATGCCCGCTGCAGTTGAAGAGGATAACCTTCGATTCCCCTGACTCCTTGCAAGCCATCGCTTCGTCATAGACGGCCCTGATGGCGTGGGCCGTCTCCGGCGCCACGATGAAGCCCTCGGCCTGAGCGAAACTCAACGCCGCATCGAAGACCTGGTTCTGATGGTAAGCGCGGGCCTCCACGATCCCATCCTCCAGGAGGCGGCAGATGCTGGGGGCCATGCCGTGGTAGCGCAATCCACCGGCGTGCACAGGGGCGGGGATGAAGCCGTGGCCCACGGTGTGCATCTTGGCCACCGGTCCCGTCTTGGCCGTGTCGCCCCAGTCATAGGCGTAGATGCCCCGCGTCATGCTGGGGCAGGCGGCGGATTCCACGAAAATGGCCCGCAGGTTAGGCTTCTCGCCGATCAGTTTATCCCTGAGGAAGGGATAGATCAGACCAGCAGCATTGCTGCCACCACCCGCGCAGCCGATGAGAATATCCGGGTAATCACCCGCCATCTCCATCTGCTTCCTGGCTTCCAGCCCGATAACCGTCTGGTGCAGCAGTACGAAATTGACCACACTGCCCAGCGAATACTTAAATCCATCGTGAGTGACGGCATACTCGATGGCCTCGCTGATGGCAATGCCCAGGCTGCCCGATGTCTCCGGGTCCACGGCCAGGATGTCCCGCCCGGCCTTGGTCTCCGAGCTGGGACTGGGCACCACATCGCCTCCCCAGGTCTCCATGGCAATACGCCGATAGGGCTTCTGATGGTAACTGATGGCGACCATGAAGACCTTGCACTTCAGCCCGAAAAGTTGGGTGGCGAAGCACAGGGCGCTACCCCACTGACCGGCCCCCGTCTCGGTAGCAAAGCCCTCCAACCCTTCTTGTTTGGCATAATAAGCCTGGGCCACGGCGGTGTTGGGCTTGTGGCTTCCCGGCGGACTGACCCCCTCCCACTTGTAGTAGATTTTGGCCGGGGTGTCCAGCGCTTTCTCCCAACGGGCGGCACGGTAGAGTGGCGAGGGTCGCCACATCTTGAGCACGTCGCGTACCTCGTCGGGAATCTCGATCCACCGCTCCCGGCTGGCTTCTTGCTCGATCAGCGCCTGGGGGAAGACCGGGACCAGATCCTCAGGCTTCATTGGCTGGAGGGTCACCGGGTGCCGATAAGGGGGCGGGGGTGTCTTCATGTCGGCGATGATGTTGTACCAATGGGTAGGCAGCTCTTTTTCTTCCAGTATGTACTTGTATTGGGTCATTGTCCTTTCCTCCTTCGTAAGAATTGATTGAGATGCGCTGGAGATAGATGGGGGATTAATGATAGATGCCAGTCGTTCGATAACCTCACCCCTTTCCTCAAAATATCGGTTGATCCCGCCCGCCGCTCAGATCGCCGTAGGGCAGGTTGGCGGCGGGGACGGTGGGGCAGTTGCTGATCTGACCTCCTCTCGTGGCGGAGTCGCCCTGGTTGACAGGGCTCCCGCCGCTTACCTGCCGCTCTTGGGTGGCAGGTAAGGCTCTCGCCTGTCTCTTCCGGCACGGCCCCACGGGTAAGGATTCCGTCACGTCGAGCGGTTGATTGCCGATAAGCCGAACCCAACCGGCTCTACGCTTCGTCCCCCCAACTGGCGGATAACGGTAAGCACGCAGTGAGGGGGCAGTGACGGCTAGCCTGCACTTTCGGCAAAGAATTGTCGGTAAATCTTGTAAGAGGCGGTATCCTCGTAACTCACTTCCTCGATATGATCCGCATCGAAGCTAAAAATCTGAGCCCCCGGATAAGCCAACAAGATAGGGGAGTGAGTAGCCATGATAAATTGGGCGCGGCCCTCGGCTTCTAGTTCCTGCAGCAGCCGTAGGAATTTCACCTGGCTGGCCGGGGAAAGGGCGGCTTCCGGCTCGTCCAGCAGGTAAAGGCCTTTGAGATGGAAACGGCCACTGAAGTAGGTAAGGATTGCCTGGCCATGGGACAGGGTATTAAGGAGATGCCCGCCATGATATTTGAGCCGACCGGGGTCGCACAGGGCCACGTCATCGAGGAAATCGGCGAAGTCGCGAAAGGTCTCGGCGCGGAAAAGCGAACCCGGCACGTGTCCGTTGGCCCAGGTGACACTGATATAATCAGCCAGCCGGGCTTCATCGGGATTATTGTGAGCCAGGTGACGCTTGGGCTTGTCCCAGATGTAGATACCGCACTTTCTGGTGATAGCTTCCAGCAGAGTGGATTTCCCCGTTCCGTTCTCCCCCACGAAGAAAGCGATGGGCTTTCTGAAGATGAGTTCCTGGGTGGCTTTGAGCGCCGGGATGTTGAACGGATAATAACGTGCGGTGGGATAGCTCTCACTGTGAATTTTTACCTTCATTAGGTACATGGCAGGTTCTCCTGACTTGGGTACGTTTCATTATGAGTAGGCGCGGTTTCTTACCGCGCAATTCAGGCGCGCTATGGAAAGCGCGGCTACCCTTTGGTGCACACATTGGAGGCGATGGTAGGCGCGGTTTCTCACCGTGCAGCCCAGGCGCGCTGCGGAAAGCGCGGCTACTGAAACTTGTGAGTTAGCAGAAAATCAATCCGGGAGCAAGGGCCCGCTGCATGATCAGGTCTGGCCTGGCGATTGGTCTAGCCAATCCCATCGCCTCGCGCACCAGACTCATGGTCTCATCCGATTCCCGGCACATGCGCTGGATCCCGGTGAACAGGATGTCTTCGATCAGCCCTGGCTGGGCAGCATAATAAGCGCGCCGCTCCCGGATTGGTTCCAGGAGGGCATTGATGGCGCGGGCCAGCTTCTCTTTAACTTCCACGTCGCCTACCTGACCCTGCCGGTATCGCTCTTTCAAGTCCTCGACCTCCTCGCGGTCGGGGTTAAAGGCATCGTGATAGATGAAGACCGGATTGCCCTCGACGCGACCGGGGATGTCGGCGCGCACCCGCTGGGGGTCGGTGTACATGGCGCGCACTTTGCGCTCCACCGTCGCCGCGTCGTCCGAGAGGTAGATGACGTTGTTCAGCGATTTGCTCGCTTTGGCCTGTCCATCGGTGCCCACCAGCACTTCACCGAGGAGAGCCTCCGGTTCGGGGAAGACCTCGCCATAGAGCCGGTTGAAACGGCGGGCGATCTCGCGCGCTACCTCAATGTGGGCCTCGTTGTCCCTGGCCACCGGCACCAGATGAGCGCGGGGCAGCAGAATGTCGGCAGCCTGGAGCACCGGGTAGCCCAGCAATCCGAAAGGCATCGCTTCCAGGCGGGCGTCGCGGGCCATATCTTTCAGGCTGGGTACTCGCTCCAGCCTCGGCACGCTGACCAGCATCTCGAAGATCAGGTTGAGCTCGTAGATGCCCGGTATGGCCGATTGAACAAAGATGGTGCTTTGCTGGGGGTCAATGCCGACCGCCAGGTAATCGAGCACGATCTCGCGGATGTTTTGCTGGATGGCCAGGATGTGTTCTTTCTCCGGTTTGGTAGTGAGGACGTGCAAGTCAGCGATGATGAAGAAGCATTCATAGTCCTCTTGCAGGCGGACCCGATTGGCCAGGCTGCCCACGTAGTGACCCAGATGCAGCTTGCCTGTGGGCCGGTCTCCGGTAAGAATGCGTTTCTTGTTCATCTGCACTTTCCTCCTGAATAAGCGAGTGGTGGGTGACGAGTGGTAGCTCCACATTTAATCGTGGGGGTCACACAGAAGATTAAACTTTCTGTGAAAATCTGTGTGTTGCTGTGGCGAAATTGAATCGTCCACGGTCAAGTGGGGCGCTACCGGACGGGTACAAGCACGGGAAAATAAAAACGCTCGTCCCCTTCAGGGACGAGCGTCATTTTGAACACCCGCGGTGCCACCCCGGTTAGGCTGCCATACCGGTCATAAACAAAAAACCCGCCGTGAATGGCGGGAATGAATCCGGTGAGCCAGCCTCACTCGTTAGCAGGTACGGGAGAGCACGACCTGGCTCTCTGATACCCTCGGCCATGATAACGGTGGCGTCTCCGGCTCGGCTTACTTGTCGCCGGGGCGACTTTCTGCCTGCGACTCCCAGGTCCATTCGGTCTCCGCGTCAGTACCGGGCTTCCACCCTACCCCGGCTCTCTGTCCTGCGTTTGGATGCCTACTAGTCCTGTTCAACGTCTTTACAGCTATCCAGTTGATAATATTATACCACAGCTTGACTAGAAAGTCAATCAAGAGTGACTGTTCGACAACCGGTAAAATTGGTGTAAGATTAAGAGCAGACTAGACCG
>JANLFX010000103.1 GCA_024653325.1 Anaerolineae bacterium | reverse complement strand
CTCCCACGTGGAAAAATGCTATCAGGACACCGGTTAGGTGCGGAATGTGGGATAGAATGGAACGAATTCGCTTTTTTTCTGAATTTGTTGTTGTGTCTGGCTAGCGCGAACTCATTGACAATTCTGCGGTATAGCCAACCAGCAAGAGTGTGCGTCGGCTACCCGATCCTGCCCCCAAAGTGAAATACACCCCCGCCCGCTTCTGATTTGACGGCGGAAGCTGATTGTGCTACAATTACCCTCACCAGGGCATCCGAACACCGCCTTGGCCGAGCCTCGGGCTGGGGAAGGGCCGCGAGGCTTTTCCTTGCTGGTAGTTTAGTGGCTGGTTGCCTCAAATTGGGGATTGCCAAAATAGAACTTTTGTGCTATTATATAAATGTAAATTCCTCTCCTCCAGGAGATTAGTCATGCCCACGACCTACGAGACCAGTGATATTCAAGTATTGGAATACCCGGAAAACATCCAGCGACGACCAGGCATGTATGTCGGTGGTACAGGGCTGGATGCTTTGCATCACCTGGCCTACGAGTTGGTGGACAATGCTGTGGATGAGGCTTTGGCTGGGGCCTGTACTCATATTCAGGTGGAGATCCATCCAGACGGCTCTCTCACCGTGACCGACAATGGGCGTGGTATTCCTACCGGTATTCACCCGGAAAAAGGAAAGCCCACATTGGAACTGGTCTTTACCGAGTTGCACGCGGGAGGCAAATTCAAAGAAGGCAGCTATTCGACCAGTGGTGGGTTACACGGGGTCGGCATCAAGGCCACCAATGCCCTGTCCGAATGGTTGGAAGTGAGGGTACGCCGAGATGGGGTGATCTACTATCAGCGCCATGAGAAGGGCCTGCCCATCACTCCGGTCCAGATCCTCGACCCGGCTACCGGGCAGGTGGTGGGGCAGGTGGGAGATAAGGCGGAGGCGAAGGTGATACAAACCTACGCTGACAGAAACCTGGGCACCGGCTCATCTATCACCTTTAAACCCAGTCCTCGCTTCATGGATACCACTGATTTTGATTTTGACACCATGGCCCGGCGTTTGCAGGTTATCGCTTTTCTTTTGCCAGGGGTGACCGTCGAGTTCACGGATTATCGCAAGAAAAAGGCGCGCCAGAAACGCTTTTGTTACGACGGCGGCCTGGTTGAGTACGTCAAGTGGCTGAACGAGGAGCGCAGACCTATTCACCGCGATCCTCTCAAGGTCAGTGGGGAGCAAAACGGGGTAGCCATAGAGGCCGTGCTCCAATGGCATACTAACGTGGATGAGAGCGAGATTGTCTCTTTCGTCAATACCATTCCCACCCCCGATGGTGGTAAGCACGTGGCTGGATTCAAAAGCGCCGTCACCAAAGCCATCAATCAGTTTGCCGCGGAGAAAAAGCTGACCAAGGAAAAAGGGGAGGACAGCATCCGGGGTAGCGATACCCTGGCCGGCCTGACGGCGGTGCTCAAGCTTTCCATGCACGATCCTCATTTCACCAGTCAGACCAAAACCTGTCTGGCCAGCGATCACGTACAAGGTATCGTGCATAGCATCGTCTACGAGGGGTTGTTAGACGAGCTACGGAAAAAAATATCGCTGGGCAAGACCATCGTCCAGCAGGCGCAGGCGGCGGCTCAGGCGCGGGTGGCAGCCAGTAAGGCCCGTTCGCTGGTCATCCGGCGCAGCGTATTGGATGCAGTGGACTCAGGTTTGCCGGGTAAACTGGCCGACGTGAGCAAAGGCACGCCGACCGAGCAGACAGTGTTGTACATTGTCGAGGGAGACAGCGCCGGCGGTTCGTGCAAGATGGCCCGTGACCGGCGTTACCACGCCATTTTGCCCCTGCGCGGTAAACCGCTCAACGTGGAAGGGGTCAAGCTGACCCGCACCTTGAGCAATAACGAGATCAAGGCCATTATTGCGGCCATTGGCGGTGGGGTAGGAGCCGACTTCCACGTCGAGGACATGCGCTATGGTGGGGTAGCCATCCTGGTGGACGCCGACGTGGATGGCGATCACATCCGCACCCTGCTCTACACCCTGTTCTGGCGCTACATGCGCCCGATGGTCGAGGCCGGCAGGTTATATGTGGCCGTGGCCCCGCTGTACCTTCTGCGCCAGGGGAAAAAAACTCGCTATGCCTATTCGGACCGGGAACGTGATGCCATTCTGCAGGAATGGGGCCGCAAGGACGTGACGATTCAGCGTTACAAAGGTTTGGGGGAGATGAACCCCGAACAATTGCGCGAAACGGTTTTTCGGGTCGGGGATGATGGGCCTTTTACTGATAGCCTGCGCCGGGTGACCGTAGAGGATGTGCACCATGCCAACCAGATTATCAGCACGCTGATGGGCAGATCGGCGCGCAGCCGCCGAAGTTGGTTGTTGGAGCGCTGGCGCGAGGAAGAAAACGGCGAGAACGGGGATGGCGAAGAGGAAGAGATAGAGGTAACGGAAGATGCTGACTGAAACGGTTTCCCTGACCACCGACCTGGAACAGGCTTACTTCCAATATGCCGTCGAGACCATAACCGATCGGGCGTTGCCTCGCATCGAGGACGGGCTCAAGCCGGTGCAGCGGCGCATTTTATATGCCATGCACGATATGGGCCTTTATCACGACAAACCCCACCGGAAATCCGCCCGTGTGGTCGGCGAAGTTCTGGGGAAATACCACCCCCACGGCGATCAGTCCGTTTATCTGGCCATGGTGCGCATGGCCCAGGATTTTGCCATGCGTTACCCCTTGATAGACGGCCAGGGCAACTTTGGCAGCGTTGATGGTGATAGCCCGGCGGCCATGCGTTATACCGAGGCTCGCCTGGCCGAAATCGCCGAGTTCATGCTCCAGGACATTGATCAGGATACGGTGGATTTTGTAGACAACTTTGATGGCAGTTTGAAGGAGCCGGTGATCCTGCCAGCAGCCTTGCCTAACTTGTTGATCAACGGCGCAACCGGTATCGCCGTGGGCATGGCTACTAATATCCCGCCCCACAATCTGGGGGAAGTCTGTGACGCGGTAGTTTATGTAGCCAACCGCTGGCGCCAGCGGGATAAGATCACCGTAGACGAGCTAATGCAAATTATCCCCGGCCCCGACTTTCCCACCGGTGGGGTCATCTATCGCTATCGTGAGGACGTTGCCGGTGAGGGCAAGGTTGACACCATCCGCGCCGCTTATGAAACCGGACGGGGAGGCATTATCACCCAGGCACGGATAGACATAGAGGACATTGGTGGCGGTAAAGTCAACATTATTATCACCGAGTTGCCTTACGGCGTGCAGAAATCCACCGTGCTGGAGCGCATTGCCCGTGAGGTGCGCGAGGGCAAGATTAGCGGCGTCACCGATCTGCGCGATGAGTCCGATCACGAAGGGATGCGGGCTGTTATCGAGGTCAGCCGTATGGCCGACGTCCGTGAGGTGTTGGAAGATGTTTTGAGCCACAGCCAGTTGCGCGAGACGTTTGGGGTAAACACTCTGGCCCTGGTCGCCGAGCGGATTAACGGGGACACGATTGTGCGCCCACAGCGGCTTTCGCTGCGCGATATGCTGGTCTACTTCGTCGAGCACCGCCTGAACGTGATTGTCCGCCGCAGTAAGTACGAACTGGACAAACGCGAGGCCCGGTTGCACATTGTCCAGGGTTTGCTGAAGGCATTGGACATCATTGACGAGGTGATTGATACCATTCGTCACAGTCGCACCAGCGAGACGGCAGAGGCCAACCTGATCAAAAAGTTTGGGTTCACTCAACTCCAGGCGGAAGCGATTCTGGCCATGCAATTGCGGCGCCTGGCGGCCCTGGAGCGTCGCAAACTGGCCGACGAAGAGAAGGAGCTGAAAGAGCGCATCAAGTATCTCAAGGGGCTACTTCGCTCAGAAGCCCGCCGCCTGGAAGTGGTTATCGAGGAAACGCAGACCATCAAGCAGAAATTCGCCACGCCGCGTAAAACAGTGATCCTTAGCGATGAAAGGCCACGAGAGGCTATTGTTACCGAGGCCGAATTGGCTGTGCCTGACGGGCCGCAGGTGCTTGTGGTGACTACCCTGGGTGTGCTGCGCAGCGATGCCAAAAACTTTGGCTATCGGGTTAAACCCGGGGTAACCAGCCGGGCGGTGGAAGCTCACCGGATGTATTTGCGCACCGAACCGGAAGATACTGTCGTACTGGTCTCTGACCGGGGGCGGGCCTGGTGGGGAGCCGTGGGCCGCCTGCCCAGGTCGGCCAGTTTTGAGGACCTGGGTTTGACCAAAGGGGAGCGAGTCGTCGGCTTTGGTATTCTTTCGGATAATTGTTGCCTGGTGTTAGGTACGCGCCGGGGACAGGTCAAGCGGATCAAGGTTGAGGACGTAAAGTCCGCAACTGAAGCCTCGTGGGCTATGATTATCGGTCTGGGCGGTGAAGAGGATGGGGTGCTCTTCGCTGGCGTCGGTGGTGATGATGCTCAGGTCATGTTCTTCACCAGCAGCCGGGCTATCCGTTTCCTTGCCAGCGAGGTCAACCCTCAGGCCACATCTTCCGCCAGAGGTGTAACGGGTATCAAAGTACGCAAAGGAGACCATTTGCTTGGTGGCGCGTTGATCGGCGACTCTGCTGAACTGGGTGTGGTCGTGGTCAGCAAGAATGGCTACGTCAAAAGGGTGCCGTTGGCCGAGTTCCCGGTGCAGGGACGGGCCGGACAGGGGGTGTTGCTCCTCAATCAGACCAAGACCACCGGGCCGGTGATTGCCGTAGGCGTTGGGCCAATAGACGGTTCAGTGGACTTAATTTCCGCCGATGGAAAACGGCAGCGCCTGGACACGATACCGGTGGCGAGCCGGGCCAATCGCGGCGATAAACTGGTCGAGCTGGAAAACGTGTGCGAGGTGGCAGTGCTGTAAATGATGCGTGAAACGTGATGACATCCTTAACGTTTCACGAATATGCCTTACTCTGTTATAGGAAGGGAGAAAATGGCTACTGTTAGCGCTGGAGATCTTAGAAAAGGACTGGCTATTGAAATGGAAGGCGCACCCCATCTCATTGTCGCCTTAGAATTCGTCAAGCCAGGAAAGGGGCAGGCCCTGTACAGGTGTAAGCTAAAGAACCTGATTACGGGGCAGTTGTCCGACAGAACCTACCGCTCTGGAGACACCTTTCAGACGGCAGAAGTCAGAGATACGGAGATGCAGTATCTTTATCACCATGCAGACAGCTATTACTTCATGCATCCCGAAACCTATGATCAGATAGAAATGAGTGCGGAAGATGTTGGCGAGGCCAGCAACTTTCTGAAAGAGGGCATGCTTGTAACCCTTCTCCTTTATGAGGGACGGGCCATTGGCTTTAATCTCCCCAATTTCGTTGAGCTCGAGATCACCGAAACGGACAAATGGGTTAAGGGAGATACGGCTTCCAGCGATACAAAGACGGCTGTCGTGGAGACAGGTTATGCCCTCCAGGTTCCCCCTTTCGTCGAAGTGGGAGATATTATAAAAATTGATACTCGCACGGGAAAGTATGTCGAGCGTGTCAAGAGATAAGCCCCAGTTCCTTTCCCACTTGGAATCAAAAAGGTACAATCTCCTGGTCCGCTCTGAGGTGCTACGGCTTATACGCGCCTTCTTCCATACGAAGGGATTTGTAGAGGTGGAAACACCTCTTTTACTGTCCACTGTGGCTCCCGAGGAGTACATCGAGCCCTTTACCGTAGAAGGACGCTACCTGGCGGCTTCGCCTGAGCTCCAGATGAAGCAACTCATGTCTGCTGGCTGGGACAAGCTATTTCAGATTACCCATTCCTTTCGCAAGGGGGAAAAAGGGAGTCTCCACAATCCAGAGTTCACCATTCTGGAATGGTACAGGCTGGCGAAAGAGTTGGAAAAACTGATGGAGGACATGGAACAACTTTTCCTTTTCGTAGCCAGAGGACTGGACGGGAACGCAGGAATCTCCTTTGGAGGAGGCCAGGTAGACCTTTCTCCGCCGTGGAAGCGCCTCAGCGTAACTGAGGCCTTTCTGCAATTTGCGGGGTGGGATCCGGTCGCAGAATTCGACCAGACGAGATTCGACATAGACCTTGTGAGTAAGGTTGAGCCAAATCTGGGCTTTGAAAAGCCTGTTTTTTTGCATTCTTATCCGGCTGCCGCCGCTTCGCTGGCCGCCCTGTGTCCAGACAGGCCGGAAGCAGCCATGAGAGTTGAGCTTTACATAGCCGGCCTTGAGCTGGCCAACGGATTCTTTGAACTCCGTGATCCGGTCGAACAGAGGGAGAGGTTTGAAATAGCCAGGGAGCGAATCAGAGAATCAGGCAGGACCCCTCCGCCCCTGCCTGAAGTATTTATCTCTTGCCTCGAATACATGCCCCCTTGTGCTGGGGCCGCCCTGGGCGTGGACCGGATGGTGATGCTTTTCTGCAACGCCTCCAGCATGAACGAAGTAATGGCTTTCAACTGGGAGGAGTGTTGAATGTAGGACAAGTTTAAGCTTGTCCTACATACGGCTATCTTTTCCAAAACCGTGACCTTGGTCACGGTTTTGGCCTTTTGTGGCCGGTTTTTCCGTTCGCGAATCACTTCAAGATCATGACCGCAGGCTCTTGCGCAAAGGCATAACTTGTGGTAATCTGGGGCTCAGACTTCGGAAGTCTGAAAGGAATGAAAAGCATGAAACACAACGGGATCGGATTTGTAGTTAAGCTTGTCCTACTCTCGGAGACGCCATGTTACGCATCCTGAAGTACCTGAAACCATTCACACTGTTACTGTTACTGGCAATCCTTCTGCTTTTTGTGCAGGCTAACGCGGACCTGGCCTTGCCTGATTACGTGTCGCGCATCGTCAACGTGGGCCTTCAGCAGGGCGGCGTGGAACAGGCCGTGCCGGAAGCCCTGCGGGCCAGCACGCTGGAGCACCTGACCCTGTTTCTGTCCGCCGACGAAACAGCGGAGGTGCTGGCCCATTACGCGCGAGTGGACAATACCTCGCCAGACTATGAAACCTGCCTCAAAAAGTATCCTGCGTTGGCGAACGAGCCGATTTACGTTTTGCGAAGCACGGACCAGGCTACCCTTGAGCGCCTCAGCCCGTTGATGGGCAAGGCGCTGCTCATCGTTTCCGGCATCGAGCAGATAAAAAGCGATCCTTCTCAGGCAAGCAAGCTGGGCTTCGACCTCTCCAAACTGCCCCCCGGCATGGACATTTTCGCTGTTCTGACCAGGTTGCCCGAAACGCAGCGCGCCCAAATCGGGGCCGCGATTGACCAGCGTTTCGCCGCCCTCGGTGGGGAGAAAGCCCTGACTCAGGCGGCGGCCCGCGCGGTCAGGGCAGAATACCAGGCCCTCGGCATGGACACGGGCAAGATTCAGACCAACTACATTCTGCGCATCGGCGCGCAGATGTTGCTCATTGCCCTGGTCTCGGCTATTTCGACCATCACGGTTGGCTTTCTGGGGGCGCGTACCGCCGCCGGCCTGGCGCGCAACCTGCGTCACCTCTTCTTCGATAAGGTGATGCGTTTCTCCAGTGCTGAAATGGAGCGTTTCTCCACTGCCTCGTTGATCACCCGTTCAACCAACGACATCACCCAAATCCAGATGGTGACGATGATCATGGTGCGCATGGTATTCTATGCGCCTATCATCGGCATTGGCGGCACCTTGCGCGCTTTGAGCAAAGGCGCCGCGATGTGGTGGATCATTGCCCTGGGCGTGTTGGTGCTGATCGGCCTGGTTGCCATGGCATTCACCATCGCTGTGCCCAAGTTCAAGATCATCCAAAGCCTGATTGATCGCCTGAACCTGATTGCCAGGGAGAACCTGACCGGCATGATGGTAGTGCGTGCTTTCAATCGTCAGAAGTACGAGGAGGAACGTTTCGACCAGGCCAACCTTGACCTGACCCGTACCAGTTTGTTCGTCAACCGCGTCTTCGTGCTCATGATGCCGTTGATGATGCTGATCATGAACGGGCTTTCAATCCTCATCATTTGGGTGGGTGCACACCAGGTGGCCCAGGCGACGATGCAGGTCGGCGACATGATGGCCTTTATGCAATATGCCATGCAAATCGTTTTCGCTTTCCTGATGTTCTCCATGCTGTTCATCCTCCTGCCCCGTGCAGATGTGGCCGCGAACCGCGTGGCCGAGGTGCTGGAGACCGATTTGACCATCCTCGATCCGACGGATCCCAAACCGTTCCCGGAACCGTTCCACGGCGACATCGAGTTCCGTCACGTCTCTTTCCGTTATCCGGATGCCGAGGAGGACGTGCTCCACGATCTCAACTTTGTCGCCAAAGCCGGGCAAACGACGGCCATCATCGGCACGACCGGTTCGGGAAAGTCCACCGTGGTCAACCTGATCCCACGCTTTTATGATGTGACCGATGGCGCGATCTACATTGGCGGCATGGACATCCGCCAGGTGCGTTTGAGCGACCTGCGTGACAAGATTGGCTATATCCCCCAACAGAGCAGCCTGTTTAGTGGCAGCATTGAAAGCAACCTGCGCTATGCCGACGAAGATGCCGACGAAGAGACGATGAAATTGGCGCTTGAGATCGCCCAGGCTGGCGATTTTGTCTTTTCCAGGCCGGAGGGGCTCCAGGGAGATGTCTCGCAAGGTGGTGCGAACTTCTCCGGCGGACAAAAACAGCGCCTGAGCATTGCCAGGGCTTTGACCAAAAAACCGCCCATTTACATTTTCGATGATAGCTTCTCGGCGCTGGACTATAAAACCGACGCCCGGCTGCGCAGGGCTATCAAAGAACATCTTGGCGACAGCACGGTGATTCTCGTCTCCCAGCGCGTGGCGACTATCAAGGATGCCGATCAAATCCTGGTGCTGGACGAAGGTCGAATTATCGGCCAGGGCACGCATGATGAGTTGATGGAAACCTGCGAGGTGTACCGTGAAATTGCGCTCTCGCAGTTAAAGGGACAGGAGGTGCGGGCATGAGCGCTGCCACCAATCATACTCAATCCCGAAACATTCCTGTTCCCCGTCGCCGGCCTGGCCCGATGGGTGGGCCTGGTCCTATGATGGGGCCGGTAGAAAAAGCGCGCGATTTCCAGGGCACCATGCGCAAGTTGATCGCCTACCTGGATCCGTACAAAATCACCATTTTGATCGTGATGCTCCTTGCTGTCGGCTCTACCGTCTTCTCCATCATCGGGCCGAAGGTCCTGGGCAATGCCACCACCAAGCTTTTCGAGGGCCTCATTGCTCAACTGACCGGCACCGGCAGGATTGACTTCGCCGCCATCGGCAAAATCTTGCTCACCGTGTTAGGTCTGTACCTTTTCTCAACGGCGCTCAGTTACCTGCAAGGCTGGCTGATGACTGACGTGGCCATTAAGGTCACCTACCAGTTGCGCAAGGAAATCATGGGGAAGATTCACCGCATGCCATTCCGTTATTTCGACGGCACCACTCACGGCGAAGTGCTTTCCCGCCTGACGAACGATGTGGATACAGTCAACCAGACCCTTAACCAGAGCCTGACGCAGATCATCACCTCGGCTGTAACCATGCTCGGCGTCCTGGTCATGATGCTGACCATCAGTTGGCAGATGACCCTGGTTGCCCTGTTGATCGT
The DNA here is from genome assembly GCA_024653325.1 of Anaerolineae bacterium. GTDB lineage: Bacteria > Chloroflexota > Anaerolineae > JACIWR01 > JACIWR01 > JACIWR01. Next base: position 4,976 of record JANLFX010000103.1, on the reverse strand, counting down.
GCCCTTTTCCCTGGTGATAGTGACGTTTATCATCCGTAAGTCGCAGAAATTCTTCGCCCAGCAGCAGGAATACCTGGGCCACGTTAACGGGCACGTGGAAGAGATGTTCGGCGGCCATGTCGTCATCAAAGCCTTCAATGGTGAGGCGAAGAGCATTCAGAAGTTCGACCAGCATAACGATGCCCTTTATGGCGCGGCGTGGAAAGCCCAATTTCTCTCCGGGATCATGATGCCCGTCATGGGGTTCATCGGCAACCTGGGTTACGTGGCGGTGGTCATCCTCGGCGGCTGGCTGGCGACCCGCGAACTCATCACCGTTGGCGATATTCAGGCCTTTATCCAATACGTGCGCTCCTTCACTCAACCAATCACCCAGTTAGCCAACATCTCCAACGTTCTCCAGCAGACGGTGGCCGCCGCTGAGCGCGTCTTCGAGTTCCTGGCCGAGGCTGAGGAGACGCCCGATACCACCCAGCCAGTCACTCTGGAGGAGGTCGCCGGGCAGGTAGAGTTCCAGAACGTCTACTTCGGCTACGTCCCCGATAAAACCGTGATCCGGGGCTTCTCGGCTTCTGTCAAGCCGGGGCAAAAAATCGCCATCGTGGGGCCCACCGGCGCCGGAAAGACCACCATGGTCAAACTGCTGATGCGTTTCTACGATGTCAACGATGGCGCGATTCGGGTGGATGGTCACAACATCAAAGACTTTCGGCGTGCCGATTTGCGGAACCTCTTTGGCATGGTCTTGCAAGATACCTGGCTGTTTAACGGCACCATCCTGGACAATATCCGCTACGGACGGCTGGATGCTACCGAGGAAGAAGTGGTCAAGGCCGCGAGGGCGGCCCACATTGACCGCTTTATCCGCACCCTACCCGAGGGGTATCACATGGTATTGAACGAAGAGGTGACCAATATCTCACAAGGCCAGAAGCAGTTGTTAACCATTGCCCGTGCTATCCTGGCCAATCCGCCCATGCTCATTCTCGACGAGGCCACCAGTTCAGTGGACACGCACACCGAGATTCTCATTCAGCGGGCTATGGATAATCTGATGCGGGGGCGCACCAGTTTCATCATCGCCCATCGCCTCTCCACCATTCGTAACGCCGATCTGATTCTGGTGATGCGCGATGGCAACATCGTCGAACAGGGCACGCACGACGAGTTGCTGGCCCGGGGCGGTTTTTATGCTGAACTGTATAACAGTCAGTTTGAAAAGGTGGAGTAGTCTGATAAGGGGGCTTTTGGAGCTAGGTCTTTCCGGGTGGGCGATAGCCATTACCGTCGCCCACCCGTTTTTTATTTATGAGTTATTCCGAAATTCGTAACAAAAATGCTGAAAAAGATGTAATTCGTTTTTATAGCTTGATTTTTCTACGAAATTATGATAAAATTAATTAAAATCTATCGGCGAATTGGCAGGAGGAAAAGGCGAGGGGATAGAATTGATGGATGCAATGGACCGGGCCATCATCAGCTATCTTCAATACGATGGGCGCATGCCCTTCACCGACATCGCGGCTGAGCTCGGCGTTTCCGAGGGAACGGTTCGCCGGCGCGTGAAGCAATTGATAAACAGTGGAGTGTTGCAGATTGTCGGTGTGGTGGAGCCGCAGCTTTTGGGGTGGAACGCGGCAGGGATGATAGGCGTTGCCGTCCAGCCAGGGCAGATCGAGGCGGCAGCCAGTCAGATCGCCCAATTCCCCGAAGTCAGTTACCTCTTTATGGCCTCTGGAGAATTCGATCTGTTCGTCGAGGTCTTTTGCCAGGACAGGGAGCATTTCGTCCGTTTCCTCAACGAAAAATTGCATCGGGTGCCTGGTGTGGAGCGAACGCAAACGTTCATGATCCTCAAGATGTTTAAGCTCTCGTACCGCTGGGGCGAAACAGGCCCTCCGCGCGTTGGTCACAATCCCCGTGTTGATCTGGAAGACCAGTAAACAGGTTGGATTTCGACCTCGTCTCAACCCAACCTACAGGCTTTGAATTTGAGGAAGAGAGGATGTCAGAGTACGCCGTAGAGTTGAAGAGGGTCAGTAAGCATTTCGGGCCGGTGGTGGCGGTAGACGGCATTTCCCTCTATGTGCGGGATGGGGAGTTCTTCTCCTTGTTGGGCCCCTCAGGGTGCGGTAAAACCACGACCCTGCGTCTCATTGCCGGCTTTGAGCTTCCTACGGCCGGCGAGGTCTTTATCGGTGGTAAGTTGCAAGGAGAGATTCCCCCTTATCAGCGGCCGGTCAACACGGTGTTTCAAAACTATGCCCTCTTTCCCCACATGACCGTTTATAAAAACGTGGCCTTTGGTTTGGAAATGCGCAAGGTGGCAAGGGAAGAGATACGCCAGCGCGTCTTGGAGGTATTGGAGATGGTCCGGCTGCCGGGGGTGGAGAACCGCAAACCCTCTCAGCTCTCCGGCGGTCAGCAGCAGCGTGTGGCTCTGGCCCGGGCTCTGGTCAACCGGCCCAAGGTGCTCTTGTTGGACGAGCCGCTGGGCGCTCTCGACCTGAAATTGCGTAAGGCCATGCAACTGGAATTGAAAGCTCTCCAGCAGCGGGTGGGGATCACGTTTATCTACGTGACCCATGACCAGGAAGAGGCACTGACTATGTCTGACCGAATCGCGGTGATGAACCACGGGCGGGTGTTGCAGGTGGGCACGCCAGAGGACATTTATGAACGACCAACCGACCGATTTGTAGCCGACTTTATTGGTGAGACCAATTTCCTGGAGGGGCAGGTGATGGGCAGCCGAACCGGCGAGGCTGTCGTGGTGGTGGATGGTATCCTGACGCTGCACGTGCCGCTGGAGCGAAATGTAGGCATGGGTGAAAAGGTGACGGTGGCCATCCGTCCGGAGAAAATATCCCTGCACGCCGATCCACCTGACCCGCGAGCCGTGTTGGGGGTGGTGAAGGAGCTTGTATACACCGGAACCGATTCCCGCTATATAGTTCAGCTCACGGACAATGTGCTGATAACCGTGCGTCAACAAAACGTGGGGATTGGTGACTCCGGGCGTTTCGCACTGGGCGCGCCGGTATATCTCCACTGGCAACCCCAATCCGCCCGATTGCTTACGGCATAGGAGATGGCAATGGCAGTCCAACCCCGTTCCCGGCGAGAGACCTGGCGTCTGTTGTTTTTGATTTCCCCCAGCCTTTTCTGGCTCATCATCTTTTTTCTGATCCCGCTCCTGCTGGTGTTCGCTATCAGTTTTGGCCAGCGAGGGATATATGGCGGCGTTCGTTGGGACCTGACATTGAGGAATTACGTTCGCTTCTTTGACCCCCTGTATCTGCGCATTTTCTATCGGACGGTCATTATCGCTCTGATGACAACGATCCTGTGTCTGATAATAGGTTATCCCCAGGCTTATTTCATCGCCACACGCCGCCCCCGGTGGCGCAATGCCTTTCTGTTGTTGTTGATGATCCCCTTCTGGACCAATTTCCTGATCCGTACCTATGCCTGGCTGCTCCTTCTACGGGATCAGGGTTTCATCAACACTTTCTGGACCAGCGGCCTGCACGGGTTTCTGCTCCGGTTGGCGGAAATGATTCCCCTGCCGATATGGGATGCGTTACTGCGGGCCACCTCAACGCCGTTACCTCTGTTTGGCACTGACGGGGCGATCATCGCCGGGTTGGTTTATGACTGGTTGCCGGAGATGATCCTGCCATGTTATGCAGCCATCGAGCGGCTGGATTATTCTCTGGTAGAAGCTGCCCAGGACCTTTATGCCAACCGGTTCAAAACTTTCACGCGCGTGATTCTCCCGTTGACAATGCCCGGGATCGTGGCCGGGTCAGTGCTGGTTTTCATCCCCTCACTGGGGGCCTATGTGGTTCCTGACCTGTTAGGTGGGGCCAAGTCCATCATGATCGGCAACGTTATCTATTCTCAGTTTATGGCTGTTCGGGACTATCCTTTCGGTTCGGCCATCTCTTTTGTGATCATGGTAGTGATGCTGGTCGGATCACTGATTTATTTCCGGATGGGATCTGAGGGGAGTCGGTGATGAAAGGAACTGGCGTTGGGAAGAGACGCAGGGGGCGATGGCTGGGCCGCTTGCTGACGGCCCACGGGTTAGGGGGGTATCTTTTCCTCTACCTGCCCATCTTTATCCTGATCGTCTTCTCTTTCAACGATTCTCGTTACGCGGCGGCATGGCGTGGTTTTACTACGCGCTGGTACGCTACTTTGTTCGCCGATGAGTCTCTGGGAATGGCTCTGCGGAACAGTCTCATAGTGGCTGGCACTTCCACGCTGATCTCCACTGTCTTCGGCACCATGGTGGCTCTGGCCATGGAGCGTTACAATTTCTGGGGCAAGTTGGCTTTCGATGCCTTGCTTTACCTGCCCATCATTATTCCGGATATTGCCATGGCTGTGATGCTGTTACTGTTCTTCGTCCTGACCCGCGTTCATCTGGGCACAATGACCATCATTGTCTCGCACGTGGCCTTTAACATCTCCTTTGTCGCCGTAGTGGTGCGGGCCCGTCTGGCCTACTTCGACATCACTCTGGAGGAGGCGGCGCAGGACCTTTACGCCAACGAGTGGCAGACTTTCCGCCGGGTGACACTGCCATTGATCATGCCGGGCATTTTGGGTGGAGCATTGCTGGCTTTTACTCTTTCCCTCGATGATTTTGTCATCACTTTCTTCACCGCCGGTCCCGGCTCTAGTACCCTCCCTTTGCGTATCTATTCCATGGTCAAGCTGGGAGTCACCCCGGAAATCAACGCTTTGTCCAGCATGATGTTGATCGTCTCAATGATGCTGGTGATGCTGTCCTTGTTTTTGCAGAGAGGAGGTGGAAAGGGGATCAAGATTGCGTGATAAGGTGGGGCGTAGTGCGTAGTGTGTAATGCGTAGTGCGTAACTTGACAATGTTAGATTTGCCGGGCAGTGCCTCCCTCACCCATCCCCACCCCAGCCCTCCCCTTCCCTCTCCGCTGCGGAGAGGGAAG
>JANLFX010000102.1 GCA_024653325.1 Anaerolineae bacterium | reverse complement strand
CGCAATGACAGGCAAGTTTCTGAGGAGGAGCTTCGCTCCCTTCGGTCGCTCAGAAAGACACTCTTAGGCGAAGGGCGATTGTAGTACTAACTTGCCCCCAAAGTGAAATACACTCTTCGGTAGGCATACGTTTTTCGCTTTGTGACAAATATGGTATAATAAGCACCCGGAGGGTGTTGCCGCGTGGGACTGCTCATGTACCTGCCTTTCCTGGGTGTGGTTGTTCTGGCTAATTTCGCCATAGAGAACCACACTGCCCGCCGCCTGACTTATGCAGTGCTTGGCGGGTATAATTTAACCATGATCTCCGGCGGGCTGCTCGTTCTGCTTAACTCGCTGTCGAGCAGCCCGCAGATGTCGCTAGCCAGCGCCGGTATAGCTTTGCTGCTCACCGGTGGGTTGGCCAGCCTTCTACTTTTAGCTGGTGTGCGCCGGGCACTGGCCCGCTGGCTGAGTGTTGACCCTGATTCGCCATTGCACACCACGGCTCTGGTACTGGCCGCGTACTTCGTTGGCCTGACCGTGGTCCAGGTCCAGCTTTTCGGCGATTTAGCGCAACTCGCCCTGCCGGAGAATCGTCTGACTTGGTGGGATGTGCTCTTTGGCAACGTACCCTTGTTACTCATCGCTCTGGCCGGGGTGGGCCTGGGATTGCGGCGGAACTGGCGCGAGACGCTGGATCGCCTGGGCCTGAAAACGGTCTCTGTTCAACAGCTTGGGATAATCGTCGGGATGACGACCGGGTTTCTGGCCCTGGATTACGGCATGTTGTGGTTCTGGGAACGATTTGACCCGATCAGCCACGCCCTGTTCGGCGGGATCACCGCGAACTTGTTTGCCAATCTGACTGCGCCCGGGACCGCGCTGGTCGTAGCCCTGGCGGCCAGCATCACCGAAGAAGTGCTTTTCCGCGGAGCACTCCAGCCACGTTTTGGGTTGTGGATGACCGCCGTATTGTTTGCCGTCGGTCATTTCCAATACGGTCTATCCCTGGCTACTGTGGAGGTGCTGATAATCGGCCTGCTTTTGGGAGTGTTGCGCCAGCGGACCAACACTACAACCTGCATCCTGGTACATCTGGCTTACGATTTTCTGGACCTGGTGCTTTTGCCCGTGTTTCCATATTGATTTGGTCATTCAGTCATCGCTCATTTTAAGGAGGAGGCATATTTTGGACATCGTTTCCCTGTTGAAAACCCTTTCCGAGACACCAGGGATCTCGGGGTATGAAGATCAGGTACGTCAGGTCATCGGCGAAGTATTTGCCCGCTATGCCGACGAAGTGCGTACCGATGCCCTGGGCAATGTTATCGCCCTCAAGCGGGGAACCGGTAAGGCAGAACCTCGACGCTCCATCATGTTGGCCGGACATACCGATGAGATTGGGTTGATAATCACCCGGATTGAGCAGGGCTTCTTGCACTTCACCGAGGTGGGAGGCTTCGACCCACGCGTGCTGCTGGGTCAGGAGGTCGTCGTGCACGGCAGACGGGACCTGCCGGGTATCATCGGCAGCCGCCCACCCCACGTCCTGCCCCCCGCGGAGCGGGAGAAAACCATCCCGCTGGACAAACTGTTTATAGACGTGGGCCTGCCGGCAGACGAGGTAGAGGAGCTGGTGCACGTTGGCGACCTGGCCACAGTGCGACGTGAACTTACCCAGCTCAAAGGCGATTTCATAGCCAGCAAAGCTTTCGACGATCGCGCGGCGGTGGCAGCCATGGCCGTGTGTCTGGAGCAACTGGCCGGGATGCAGCACGCCTGGGACGTGTACGCGGTAGGCACTTCGCAGGAAGAGGTAGGCCTGCGCGGGGCAATTACCAGCGCCTTTGGTCTGGCTCCCGACCTGGCCATTGCCATTGATGTCACTTTCGGAAACCAGCCCGGCCTTTCGGCGGCGGAGACCGTGGAGATGAACAAGGGGCCGGCCATCGTCTACGGGCCAAACATCCACCCCGCCCTGCACGACACCTTGGTGGAGACGGCGAAAGCACTGGAGCTACCATACCAGGTAGAACCTGCACCGGGGCGTACTGGCACCGACGCCTGGGCCATTCAAGTGACCCGCAGTGGCATCCCTACGGCCTTGATCGGCATCCCTTTGCGCTACATGCATACCTCGGTGGAAATGGTGTCGGTGAAAGACGTAGAACGCGTGGGGCGATTGCTGGCGGCTTTCATCGCCCGACTCGACGCCGGGTTCATGGATCGGTTGACCTGGAAACCAGCCATTTCTGGGGAAAAGTGAGGAGGCGAAGTGATACTGCAACAGCTATCGGAAGCCTTTGGCGTTTCTGGGTATGAGGACGCCGTGCGCCAGATTATCTTTGATGCTATCCGCAACGATGTGGACGAGTATCGGGTGGATAGCATCGGCAACTTAATTACTCTCAAACGCGGTACGGGCGAAGCTCCTTTCAAGGTAATGGTCACCGCCCACATGGACGAGATTGGCCTGATGATCACCCACATCGAGGATAACGGCCAATTGCGATTTGCCCCAGTGGGCGGAATAGACGACCGTATCCTTCTATCCAAAACGGTGTGCATCGGCGACAAAAAGATACCAGGCATCATCGGGGTCAAGCCGATCCACCTTCAAGATGATAAAGAGCAGGAACAGGTTATCAAGGGCGACAAGCTGACCATTGACATCGGGGCGACGAGCAAAGCTGAGGCCGAGCAGTTGGTCAAAGTCGGCGACTACGTGGCCTTCACCACCTCTTTCGCCGACCTGGGACCGACAGTTAAGGGCAAGGCCTTCGACGACCGGGCCGGGTGCGCGGTGCTTATAGAGATTATCAAAGCCGGCCCATATCCCTTCGACCTGTACGGGGTGTTCACCGTGCAGGAGGAGGTAGGGCTGCGTGGAGCGCAGGTAGCGGCCTATGCCATCGAGCCAGACGTAGCTTTCGTCCTGGAGGGTACCATCTGTGACGACATGCCCAAGAAGAAGGATGTGAGTCCCACCACCGAACTGGGTAGGGGACCAGCCATCACCATTATGGATCGCACGTTCATCGCCGACCGCCGCCTGGTGAAACTCCTGGTTGACACGGCGACGGAACTGGGCATCCCTTATCAGTTCAAGCAACCGCTGATGGGCGGCACTGATGCCGGTGCGATTCACACAACCAGGACAGGCGTACCCTCAGTCACTGTAGCAGTACCGTCGCGCTACATCCACTCGCCGGTGTGCCTGCTCAGCAAGTCTGATTTCGAAAACACAGCGCGTCTGATGCAGGAAGCGCTACGTCGCCTGACCCCGGCGACCATTGGGAAGTAGCGGCGGACGACCCTGTCCGCCATAAGGCCGACACAGCGGACGGCCGCTACGCCTTCACACTAACGTACGAGGAGGTATTTTTCGTGAAAGAGCTGATCAAGAAACTGGTAGAAACTTATGGGCCTTCTGGCAACGAGGACAAAATACGGCAGGTTATTCAGGAGGAAATAGCTGGCCTGGCCGACGAGGTGCGCACCGATGCTTTGGGTAACCTCATCGCCCGCAAACGGGGGCAAAATGGCGGAAAGCGAGTGATGCTCGCCGCGCACATGGATGAGATTGGGGTGATCGTCACCCACGTGGACGAGAAAGGATTCCTGCGCTTCGGGGCGGTGGGCGGGGTCTGGCCACATACCCTGCTGGGCGGACGGGTGGTCTTCGCCAACGGCACAGTGGGGGTCATCGGCACGGAGAAGGTGGAAGACGAGGAACGCAACAAGGTGATCCCCCTGGAAAAGCTGTTCATTGACGTGGGTGCGGTGGACAAGACCTCTGTTCCCGTGCAAATAGGGGATGTGGCCGGTTTTTCCCGCCCGTTTGCCGACATGGGCAAGCGGTTGGTGGCCAAGGCTTTCGACGACCGCATTGGTTGCGCAGTGCTCATCCAGACGATGCGGGATCTGAAAAAGACACCCCACGACGTGTACTTCGTGTTCAGCGTGCAGGAAGAGGTGGGCCTGCGCGGGGCAATGACTTCCGCCTACGGCATCGAGCCGGAGATGGGCCTCTCGGTGGATGTGACTCTCACCGGCGATACACCGGAGGCGCAAACTATGGCCGTGGAACTGGGCAAAGGTCCCGCGATCAAGGTCAAGGACGGGCGGATGCTAGCCCATCCCGGCGTCAAGCGGTTGCTGGTGGAAACCGCCGAAGCTATCGGCATCCCCTATCAACTGGAAGTGCTGGAACGGGGCACCACCGACGCTACGGCCATCCAGGTCTCCCGTGAGGGCGTACCGGCAGGCTGTGTGTCCATCCCCTGTCGCTACGTGCACACTCCATCGGAGATGGTGGACTACGACGACGTGACCAACGCGGTCAAGCTGCTGGTAGCAATGCTGGAGAAACCAATTATCCTTTAACGGGGGTGCTGCGCAGCGGGCGGCAAAGGGTGCGACGCACCTAGAAGGTGCGTCGCACCTTTTGCGCTTTGCCCTAAAAGTGCGTATAATAACAGCGTTCGGACCGACTGAAAGGTATATCGGAGGCAGTGGTTCATGGGAGTTCATTCCGCTAAAAAATGGCATAGCAAGTCTATCGAAGAGGTGGCCGCGGCTCTGGGCACTGACCCGGCACGCGGGCTGAGTTCTGCCGAAGCCAGATCCCGGTTGGAGAAATACGGCTACAACGAACTGCGCGAGCAGCCACGCCCCGGCTTCTGGCACCGTTTGCTCGACCAGCTCAACGAGTTTTTGGTGCTCATCCTCATTGCCTCGGCCATCATCTCTTTCTTCATTGGCTTGAGCGAGTATCGCCGTTCCGGCGAGATGACCGAATTCGTGGACGCGGGGGCGATCATGGCCATCGTTATCCTGAACGCCATTCTGGGGGTGGTACAGGAGGGCAAAGCCGAGGAAGCCCTGGCCGCCCTCAAGAAGATGGCCGCACCCAACGCTTTAGTCCTGCGCGATGGACACCAGCTCACCATCCCCGCCCGTGAGCTGGTCCCCGGCGATGTGGTCATCCTGGAGACTGGCAACTACGTCCCCGCCGACGTGCGCCTCATCGAGAGCGTGAACCTGCGGATCGAAGAAGCTTCGCTGACCGGGGAATCGGTGCCGGTGGGGAAGGACGCCGATCGCACCGTCGAAGAGGATGCCGTTCTGGGAGATCGCTACAACTGCGGCTACATGAGCACGATTGTCACCTATGGCCGCGGCAAGGGTATCGTCGTCGCCACCGGGATGCAGACCGAGATCGGGAAAATCGCGGAGATGATCCAGTCCACCGAGGAGGAGCTCACTCCACTGCAAATCAAACTGGACCAACTGGGCAAGTGGTTGGGCGTGGGCTGTCTGGTAGTCTGCGGGATAGTGGGGGTGGTAGGCATAACCCGCGATCCCTCCTTCTCCGTGCTGTTTCAATCGGGATTCCTGCCCTACCTCAGCGCGGCCAGGAACACCATTCTGGAGATGTTCATGATCGCCGTGAGCCTGGCCATCGCCGCCGTGCCCGAGGGTTTGCCCGCGGTAGTGACCATTTGTCTGGCGCTGGGTATGCAGGAAATGGTCAAGCGTCACGCTCTGATCCGCCGATTGCCCGCCGTGGAGACCTTAGGCTCGGCCACGGCTATCTGCTCCGATAAGACCGGCACCCTGACCCAGAACGAGATGACCGCCGTGCAGCTTTACGTGGACCGTACCCTGTTAAACATTACCGGTGGGGGATACAATCCCGAAGGCGAGTTCCAGGACGACGGCCAGCCCGTGGACCTGGCGGGCTACCCCGGTTCGCGTCTGTTGTTGCGAGCCGGATTGCTGTGCAACGACGCCCGCCTGGAGAAAATGGATAACGGCGGGTCGGACGACAAAGAATGGCGCATGGTCGGCGATCCCACTGAGGGGGCTTTCGTTGTCGCAGCGGCCAAAGCAGGATTGTGGCGGGAAGAGTTGGAAAAAGATTACCCCCGTTTAGCGGAGATTCCCTTTGATTCCGGGCGCAAACGGATGACCACCATCCACCCCGATCCGCGATATGGCGGCTATGTGGCCTATGTTAAGGGCGCGCCGGACGTGGTGCTGGAATTATGCGAGAAGGTTGTTGAGGATGGCATCGAGCGACCCCTGAATGCCGAACGCCGGAAATACATTCTGGAGGTGAACGAGGCCCTGGCCTCCAATGCGTTGCGCGTGCTGGGTGTGGCCTATCGTCCGCTGGACGCCGTGCCCAAGAACCCCTCCCCGGACGAGGTGGAGAGGGACCTGACCTTCGTCGGGTTGTTGGGCATGATTGACCCGGCGCGACCGGAGGTCAAAGAGGCCATCGCCCTGGCTCGTCACGCCGGCATCAGGACGATGATGATCACCGGTGATTATCCAGATACGGCGCGGGCCATCGCCAAGGAGATAGACCTGCTGCGCGAGGACGGTCTGGTGCTCACCGGCGCGGATATAGACCGCATGGGGGCGGAGAAGTTCACCGAGATCGTGGAACAGGTGGATGTGTGCGCCCGCGTCTCGCCGGAGCACAAGATGCAGATTGTGGATGCGCTGAAAGCCCACAATCACGTGGTGGCCATGACCGGCGACGGGGTGAACGACGCCCCGGCCCTCAAGCGGGCCAGCATCGGCGTGGCCATGGGCATCACCGGCACTGACGTGACCAAAGAAACCGCCGACATGGTGCTCACCGACGACAACTACGCCAGCATCGTCTCCGCGGTGGAAGAGGGGCGGGTTATCTACTCCAACATCCGCAAGTTCGTCTACTACCTGCTCTCCTGTAACGTCGGCGAGATTTTGACCCTTTTCCTGGCCATGATCGCCGGGATGCCCGTGCCGTTGACCGCTATTCAATTGTTGGTGCTCAACCTGGTGACCGACGGGGCGCCGGCCCTGGCCCTGGGTGTGGAAAAAGGCGACCCCGACATCATGGACCAGCCGCCACGTCCGGTGAACGAGCCGATCATCAACCGGGTCATGATATGGGGCATCGTCGTGCAGACGATAGCCATTACCACCGCCACGCTGACGGCCTTCATCATTGGCCTGCACTGGTATCCGAACCAGGTACACGTGGCTCAGACCATGGCTTTTACCACTCTATCTATCTCGGAGTTGCTGCGGGCTTACACCTCCCGCTCTGAACGGTATCCACTGCTCAAGATAGGGATATTCTCCAACAAGTGGATGCAGTGGGCGGTGCTGGCCTCGTTCATTATCATACTGGCCATCATCTATGTGCCTGTCCTAGATCCTATCTTCGATACCGCGTTCCTGGGCCTGCGCGAGTGGGCCGTGATGTTGCCGTTCATTTCCCTGCCAGCCGTCGCCGCCGAGGTATACAAGGTGGTGTTGACCAGCCGCGCGCGGCAGGAAACATCGTTGGCGACGGTCTGAAGACGAGCAGGAACATAGGGCGTAGCATAGGCTACGAAAGGGGAGCTTATGTCTTTTGTCAGCGAGAGAATGGATCGAGAGAGATTCTTTGTCCTGTCCGGCGAGACGCCAGTACGGGAGGCGATTGCCATTCTCAAGGAGCGATTTGGTCGGCCACCCCGTCGCCCCAGCGAGGAGTGGAGTTTCGATTACATGCGTCTGATCGTCACCCTGCCGGAGGGCAAATACGCGATCCTGGAATCGTCAACCGATGGCGAGTTGCAACGGAAGTTGAACGCTGCTGCCGATAAAATAGGGGAGGCGATTTTGGATGTGCCGCTGGCCCATGTGCCTGGTCTGTGCCAACCGTCTCCGGTGGTGCAGATGACGGACGACGAGGCGATGGTGCGAGCCAGGTTCGGCGGCTTGCCTGACCAGGCCATCGTGTTGGAAGCAGGCCAGCCAGTGGGGGTCCTCGTCGGTGGACGGGTGGTCCGGCCACGGGGCGCTTTTGAATCCCGCTTCCCCACTCAGCTTTTCGGCCCGGCAATGGCCTTTTCTCGCCATGAACCCGCCGGCGAGCGACGCGAATGCCCGGTTTGCCACGCGGACTTCCCGTATTTCAAGCCCGTGCAAGTTGGCGAGAACTGGCAGTATCATTGCCCCCACTGCGACGCCGACCTCACGGCGGAGTTGGGCTAACGGAACCATTCCCCAACAGCGGTGTCGCTGGCGACATGGTGAAACTTTCGGGCTGTGGGTTCAAGGTTTCAAGTTCAAGGTTCCACGTTCAGGACTGGCAAGGCGATGACGTATCCAACCTGAAACTTTGAACCCGGAACCGATAAGGAGAGTGCAATGGACCTCTTGGAAAACCTGCCCAGCGTCGGTTCAATGTTCTCCCTGCTGGGCAAATTCTTCTCCGGCAAGGCTTTCCTCATCGCCGCCTTCTTGCCCGCCCTGGTGTTCGTGGCCCTGAACTTGCTGTTCGTCGTTCCCTACCTACCACCCCAATTCAGCACCCAGGTGATCAACTTCAGCCTGACCCTGCCACTGCTGGAGGAAGTGAAGATCGAGGGACAGGGGCTTTTCTACACCCTGGCGCCGGTAGTGATCGGGGCCGCCCTGATCCTGCTCAACACGCCACTCATCAAGCTGTACGAGGGCGCTTTTTCCTGGCAGCGAAAATTCCTGCTCAAACCGTTATTGGAGCAGGTACGCCGGAAACATCGCGCCAAACACGAGAAGTTGCGGGCGTTGCAAGCCGAATATAAACGGGTCGCCGCGCAACTGGAAAAGGGGGAGGGCAATCCCCAGGCGTTGCAGCTCCAGCTTGCCGCCCTGCGCTCTTTCGTCGGCGAAAAGCCCTCGGCCTCCTCCATCGAGGAATTGTACATGGACTTGTTCTCGCCGGGCGGGCTGGGCTGGGAATTGCCCTTCGATGAGGCCCGGCTGATGCCCACCCGTCTGGGGAATGCTTTCGCCGTCATCGAGGAGTATCCCTACCGCCGCTATGGGATGGACGGCGTCACCTTCTGGCCGCGGCTGATCCACGTCATCTCCGACGACTATAAGGCAGCGATTGAGGATGCCAAGACAAATCTGGACTCGCTGCTGAACTTCTCCCTGCTCAGCGGGGTGCTGGGGCTGGAATTTCTAGCCATGGCCAGTCACTACGTGCTGACCAGAGGTGATTGCGCCACGGCGGATTGGTTCATCCTCGGCTGGGCGGTGTCCTGGATCGTGGCGTACCTGTTTTACCGGGCCACGGTGACCGCTACCCAGAACATGGGTATGCAAATCGCCGCCTGTTTCGACCTTTTCCGTGGCGCACTGTTGGAGAAGCTGGACATTGAACAGCCCCAGAATCTATCGAGCGAGCAGGAGGTATGGCGCAATCTGGCCAAATTCCTCATCTCCGGGGACATCTACTATTACCCCTCTAAAACCTCGTAAGACAACTCCTCAAGAGTTGTTCTACAAACGGGTGTGGACGGGGCTGCAAGTTTTGATAATGGCCCTGATATTGGCCTTTGGCGTGCGTCCCCCGCAACCCCTGGTCACCCTGGGTCCACAACAGCATGTGGAGACCATCAACCCAAAGATGGGAGTGCACACCCGCCTCACCGATGAGGTCGAGGAGTGGAAGATCAAACGCACCCTGGAAATGGTGCGCGAGATGGGTGCACCGTGGATCGTGGAATACTTCCCATGGGCTTATTACGAGCGCGAGAAGGGCGCCTATGATTGGTCCCATCCTGATTTGGTGGTTAACCATGCCCGTCGCCAGGGGCTGACCGTAGTCGCCCGGTTGGGATACGTCCCCGAATGGGCCCGACCCGAGGGCAGTGCTTTCTCATACCTGGACCCGGCGCATTATGCCGATTTCGGTGACTTCGTGTATGCCTTCGTAGATCACTTCCGTGGCCGGGTGCAGTACATCATCATTTGGAACGAACCTAATCTGGGACTGGAGTGGGGCTTTCGACCGGTGGACCCGGCAGAGTACACCGCCCTGCTGCGCATCGCCTACACGCGGGCCAAGGAGGCCGACCCCCAGGTGCAGGTTCTGGCCGGAGCTCTGGCTCCCACCCTGGCCCCGATAGGCCATCCCGAGGGAATGAACGACCTGGACTACCTGCAAGGGATGTACGACGCCGGAGCGGCGCCCTTTTTCGACATCCTGGCAGCCCACGCCTACGGCTGGAAGTACCCGCAGGATGACCCGCCCGCCGCCGATAAGGTCAATTTTCGCCGCGTGGAATTGCTGCGTGAGATAATGGTTCGCAACGGTGATGGGCACAAGTCAATCATGATCACCGAGGGGGGGTGGAACGACCATCCCCGCTGGACTAAAGGCGTGCGTCCTTACCAGCGCATCGCTTACACTATTGGCGCGTACGAGCTGGCGACGCGTGAATGGGATTGGTGCCTGGCCGTGATCCCATACGCCTTCCGTTTCCCCTGGCCAGCGCGGAGTTACCAGGATTATTTCACCTTTGTCACCCCGGAGTTCAAGCCCAAGGCTATTTACCGCGAGGTGCAGCGTTATGCCGCAGGCGAGCGAGGTATAGAGGGATGAATGGACGGGCTGGACAACAAAGAGCAATATTCCTGGCCATTGCCGTGGCCCTGACGATCATCCTTGCGACAATGGTAGCCTGCTGGCAGTTGCCCGGCAAAGAGGACCGCTCATTGGCACAGATTAGGCAGGCAGGTGTGTTGCGGGTCGGGTTGGACGCCAGCTACCCGCCTTTCGAGGAGATTGACGAGGCAACAGGAGAGATACACGGCTTCGACGTGGACTTGGCCCGTGAACTGGCCCGGCGGCTGGGCGTCAAGGCCGAAATCGTCAACTCCGGTTGGGATGGACTGTACGACGCCCTGGAAGCCGGCCGCTTCGACGCTGTGATCTCCGGCCTGGTATACGACCCATGGCAGACAGACCGGGTAGCTTATTCGATCTCTTATTTCAACGCCGGACAAGTGCTGGTAGTGCACGAAGGCCACCAGATCATCACCCAGGTGAGTGATTTGCCAGGACATACTCTGGGAGTGGAAATAGGATCAGAAGGGGATGTGCAGGGGCACGAGCTGAGCAAGCGGTTACACGATCTGACCCTACGCCTGTATCCAGCATCAAGCGAGGTGCTGAACGCCGTGGAACGAAATGAAGTGGACGCTGGACTGGTGGATGCTATCTCCGCCCAGCAATTCATCCGCGCCGGGGGGAAAGTGCGCATCGTGGGAGAACCGCTAAGTGATGAACTGTACGTCGTGGCTGTGCGTTTGCAGGATAAGGCCCTGCTGCAAGCTATCAACGCCGCCCTGGTGGAAATGCGTGACGACGGTACGCTGGCTCGCCTGGTGGATAAGTGGCTGTAACCGCTCCAGCGCCCCTGACTTGCTACTTGCCACTTTCCACTTGCACCTTGGCCAGCGTCTCCAGCATTCGGGCCCGGTGTGTTCCCGGCCAGTAGACGCGATTGCAGTGGGGACAGTGACGGAACTCGGTGTGCGTCTCCAGAACGTGCGGCGGAACGCGATCCCGCACCGCTGCCCTCTCCAGAGTCGCCAGCGGCGTATTGCACACCGGACAGCGAGAAAAAGCCGCGTCCAGGCCTAGATGCAAACCGTTGATGACCTCTCGGAGTTGGGATGCCAGATCCGTGCTCTCGACAAGGAATGAGCGGGCCCCACGGCGGTGGGCCAGTTCGCGGTCACAGGTGAGCAGGACGCGTCCTTCGGCACGGGCCAGCCGCAGCAGGGCGTGATCGTCCAACGCGGGGTCGTAAGCGGTGTCAAAACCGAGAATGCGCAGCCATTTACTCAGGCGACCCAGCATCCCGTCGGCCACGAACCTGACTGCCTCATTGACTGGTTTGTCTGTTTTACAATAATCTGGTATCATTGGCGTGGTGCGTGTTGCGTATCTCCGTATTTCATGGCACAAAAGGAATCTCTAATGGACTACAAGATTGGCTGGCTTCTATCTCCCCGCTGGCGAAAGACAAGCGTACCATCAGTCTGTCCGACCAACTGTACCGTGCTGTCGGCTCAGTCAGTGCCAACATTGCCGAGGGTTACAGCCGCCGATCCGGTAAAGATCAAGCTCGCTTCTACGAATACGCTCTGGGCTCGGCCCGCGAGGCCCGTGGCTGGTATCATCAAGGGCGACACGTCCTCTCAGAGATCGTCGCCATGCACCGCATCAAACTCTTAACCAGAATCACTCGCCTGCCACTCACCATCATCCCCGCCGAGCGTGGCTATAAGCTGAAAGAAGCAATCATCCTACGATGCGGGCCTGACAGACCTGCTCGACAACCCACCCATGCCATAAACACGCACCACGCTTGATTGCTCGGCAGGTACATCAACGCCGATGAACATATATTCACCGAAACTGAGATGGAGTTAAGCAGATGCCAAAATCTAAAGTGCTGGCTGCGGCGCTGGGCGCGGCAGCGTTGTTCTTGATGATTTCCAATCCAGCCTGGGCCGCGGGTACTGCTCTCAGTTCCGCGGACGAGGTCGGGCTGGTAGCTCCTCTGCTAGGAAGCGCGTTGGGCTTCCTCGTCCCCATCGGCGTGGCATTGATCGCGGCCAGCGGTACTCCTGAGAAAGAAGCCGCCTCGATGGGTTTGAATTTCCTGCTGGCCCTGGGCCTGGCTGCCTTCGGCTATCTGGCCTGCGGATTCGCCTTCCAGTTCGGCGGCGTGGGTATCATCTCCGGTTTGCCCGGCCTACGCGGCTTGATCTGGGAATGGTCACCTCTGGATGTGGCCTGGGGCACCGGCTGGGGCGCGTTGGGATTGAAGGGCTACTTCCTGGCCGGCCCGGCAGCCACCCCCGCCGCCTATGCCCTGTTTTTCTCGCAACTCCCCCTGGTGACCACGACAGTACTCGTGCCGCTGCTGGCCCTGCGACGACGGACCCCCTTCTTCGTGCCTGTGCTGGGTGGACTGTTGGTATCAGCGGTGATTTATCCCCTGGCCGGTAACTGGGCGCTGGGTGGCGGCTGGCTGGCCAATCTGGGCCACAATCTGGAATTGGGCCATGGTTATGTAGATTTCATCGGCAGCGGGTTGGCCAACCTCCTGGCGGCAACAGTGGCCCTGGCCGGGCTGGTGGCTTTCGGATTGAAATGCACCTCCGGACAGGCCCAAGCCCTGCCCCCACCTGAAGGCGATGAGGGTGAATCTTATGTCCCCATGCCCCCTGCTCATTTACCTCTGCTGGCCATCCTCGGTTCGCTGCTGCTTTTCGTCGGCTGGCTGGGGCTGGCTTTCGGTAACCCGCTGATCGGAGTGAGTGCATTGGGAGCAGGACAGTTCTCGCCTGCCGTGGTGGCCGTGAATCTGGCTCTATCCGCCGCTGGCGGGGCGACGTTGGCGGTGATGTACAGTTGGTTCACTACCGGCGCACCTGACGTGTTGATGTCCCCGCGCGGGGCGCTGGCCGGGCTGGTGGCCGTGAGCGCGGGCGCGGCTTTCATCCCCGCCTGGGCCGCGCTACTCCTCGGCTCTCTGGCCGGCCTGCTCCTTCCCCTGGTGCATTACTTCGTCGAGCGGGTGCTGCACCTGGACGATGCCCCGGCGGCGTTGGCCGCGCACGGCTTGCCGGCGCTGATCGGCCTGCTGGCAGTAGGCCTCTTTGCCGACGGCCGCTATGGTCAGGGCTGGAACGGCGTGGGAGACGGTGAATACCTGGGTGTGGCTGGCCAGGGCGTCTCCGGGCTGTGGACCGCGCCTGGTTTCCAGACCGAAGGGGCAGCCCAACTTCAGGCCCAGCTCGTGGGTGTGATCGCCGCCCTGGTCCTGGCCTTTATCCTGGGCTGGCTGCTGTTCGCTACCCTACGGCGGCTGATCGAGGCCTGGCAGGGCACCACGTAAATCGGGTTGACAACCCGAGCTACGCTGTTCCCTCCAGTAAACGGACCACTTCCTCATCCGTGGTCTGGTCAAAATTCTCATAGAATGCGCCAACAGCCCAGAACCATTGCGGAGTGTACAGGCAGATCACCAGATCAGCCTCCTCACCCAGGAGAGTAATAGTTTCCGGAGGGCCCACGGGGACGGCCAGGATGAGCTCAGCGGGATCAGAGGCACGCAGGGCGCGCAAAGCAGCCAGCGTAGTGGCCCCGGTGGCCACCCCGTCGTCAACCAGGACCACGGTTTTACCGGCCAATTCGGGCGGGGGGCGATTGCCACGATAGACGGCCATTCGCCGGGAGATCTCCTGCTGTTGGCGGGCAGTTTCTTTCTCGATGTAGTACGGTGGCACGCCCAGTCCGGCGACCAACTCTTCGTCGAGCACCACCTCCCCACAGGAAGCCACTGCTCCGATGGCCAGTTCCGGATTGCCCGGCGCGCCGATCTTGCGGGCGATGAAAACGTCCAGCGGCGCACCCAATGCGCGGGCGACCTCTGCCGCGACGACTACGCCACCACGGGGGATGCCTAAGACAAGCACGTCTTTCTGATCTTTCAAGAAAGCCAGCGCCTCGGCTAACTGTTGCCCGGCATCACGCCGATCCTGAAATTGCATCACCATTCCGCCTACTTCTCCCCAAGGCCAATGCTTGTTCTACCGCCTCGACCGGTGATGTAGCGCGCAAAATCGCGTCTACACTCAAGCCACCTTTACTCAACTCCCATGTGCCCAGCCCAACCACCGGCACGCCCAGCTTAAGAGCAAAAGCTAACTCGGAGAGCGTGCCATACTCGCCCCCCACGGCAATAACCGCATCCGCACTGCGTACAATGATCAGATTGCGGGCTTCGCCCAACCCGGTGGCGATGGGGATGTCCACGTAAGGATTAGCCTCATACCGGCTGGCACCAGGAAGAATGCCCACCGTCTGCCCACCACCAGCTTTCGCCCCACGACAGGCAGCCTCCATGACCCCGCCACGCCCACCGCAGATCAGGATTGCGCCCCGTCGGGCCAGTTCCCGCCCGATGGCTTCGGCTATCTCTGCTTCTCGTGGTGTGCACTGGCTGGCACCTACCACGGCGATTATCATCGTGCTACCCGCCTTTCATAGATCGCCGCAGGTCTCTGACCGAGGCTAGTTTCCGGTACAAAACGTAGCGGCCGACCGCTGCTGCGCCCTGAGTGGAATCG
>JANLFX010000101.1 GCA_024653325.1 Anaerolineae bacterium | reverse complement strand
TCAATGTCGCGTGTCGCTGCCATCCGGCAGTAGACCAAATTAGCGGAAACTATAGGGTGAATTATAGTATCGAAAAGAGCGGGAAGCAAATGAATTATGGAGGATAACGATGTGGCAAAACTATCTATTACCCGCCTCGGTAGAGGAAGCGTTGGAGATGCTGGCCGATTACAACGGGCGAGCCCGCCTGGTGGCCGGAGGCACAGACCTGATCCTGGAGTTACGGGAGGGAAAGCGGCAGATCGAGACCTTGGTGGACGTGACTCGCATCCCCGGCCTGGACGCCATCGTACTGGATAGCGGGATGATCACCCTGGGGGCGGCGGTGACCTACCGGCAGGTCATTGATTCGCCGCTTCTGCAGGCAAAAGCCGCCGTCCTGGTTGAGGCCTCGCGAAAAGTAGGCTCGCCCCAGATACGCAATGTGGGCACGCTGGTGGGCAATGTGGTCAACGCCATGCCCGCCGCCGATGGGGCCATTGCCCTCTTTGCTTTGGGGGCGGAACTGGAGATCGCTTCGCCGGCAGGACGACGGCGGGTGCCCATCGAAGCGCTGTACGAGGGGCCGGGACAGTCGAAAGTGGACCCCAGCCGGGAGATGGTTACCGCCATCCGCTTCCCAGCTCTGGGCGAAAACCAGGGCTCGGCCTTCGAGCGGCTGGCCCGGCGCAAAGCCCTGGCCCTGCCGGTGCTGAACGTGGCCGTGGTGGTCATGCTGGATCGTGACGCCTTCGCCGATGCACGCCTCGCCATCGGCCCGGTGGCCCCCACCCCCTTCCGCGCCCGACAGGCTGAGGAGACACTGCGAGGCGCGCCAGCCAATCCTGAGATGATCCAACAGGCGGCAGAGATGGCTGCCAGCGAAGCCCGGCCTCGTTCCAGTCTGTTGCGAGCCTCAGCCGCTTATCGCCAAGAAACTCTGAAGGTGCTGGTGCGCCGGGCGTTGACCAGGGCGGTCACAAAAGTTGCTGTAGGACGCGCTTAAGCTTTTCCTACAAAGGAGGCATAGATGCTTTTGGAAATGACTTTGAACAGCAAACCTGTTTCTGTGGAAATCGAGGCCGATGATTTGTTAGCCGACGTGCTGCGAGATCGCCTGGGGCTGATCGGCACTAAAATCGGCTGCAACGAGGGGGAATGTGG
Organism: Anaerolineae bacterium; assembly: GCA_024653325.1. Taxonomy (GTDB): domain Bacteria; phylum Chloroflexota; class Anaerolineae; order JACIWR01; family JACIWR01; genus JACIWR01. The sequence goes on along the minus strand of JANLFX010000101.1, from coordinate 13,955 downwards.
AGCCTGCACCGTTTTAGTAGATGGCCAGGCGGTGCTCTCCTGTCTCTATCCAGCCCTGAAAGCCCAGGGACGGAGGGTAGAGACGGTGGAGGGACTGGTAGCGGATGGCGAGTTGCACATTCTGCAACAGGCCTTCGTCGAGGCCGGAGCGGTGCAGTGTGGCTTCTGCACACCGGGGATGCTGATGGCGGCCAAGTCCCTGCTGGATGAGAATCCGCATCCCAGCGAGGCCGAGATCAAAGAGGCCATCTCCGGCAATCTGTGCCGCTGCACCGGCTACTATCAGATTACGCGCGCCATCCAGAGGGCCGCAGGGGAGGTGACACCATGAAGACGCAGATTGTAGGCCGGAGCCTGCCCCGTGTTGATGCCTGGGATAAGGTGACCGGTCAGGCCCGGTATCCTGGCGATTTTTCCATGCCCGGAATGCTCCACGGCAAAGTGGTCTGGAGCGAGTACCCCCACGCCCGCGTGCGGCGGATTGACACCAGCAAAGCCGAAGCCCATCCGGGCGTGGTCAAAGTGATCACCTACAAGGACGTGCCGGTCAACGAGTACGGGATCAACATCTATGACCAACCCGTGCTGGTAGCCGAGGGGGATAAGGTGCGCTGGGTGGGCGACCGCATCGCCATCGTGGTGGCCGAGACGGAGCGGGCCGCCGAGGAGGCCCGTCGCCTGGTGAAAGTGGACTACGAGCCGCTGCCGGTAGTCTCCGACCCGCGGGAAGCCATGAAACCCGGTTCACCATTGGTGCACGACGAGCGTTCCAACACCAACATCCTGCACCACATCAAGATTCGCAAGGGCGACGTGGAGGCCGGCTTCGCCCAGGCCGATGTCATCGTCGAGGGCTACTACATCACCCCTTATGTGGAGCATGCCTACCTGCAACCGGAGGCGGGCCTGGGCTATATTGACGAGCAGGGTCGAGTGACGATAGTCAGCGCTGGCCAATGGCCCCACGACGACATTCACCAGATAGCTCACCTCCTGAATCTACCTGAAGACCGGATACACGAGATTGTACCGGCTGTAGGCGGGGCCTTCGGCGGGCGGGAGGACATGTACATCCAGCACTTGCTGGCCCTGTGTGCCTACGTGGTGCGCCGCCCGGTGAAGATAGTCTTCTCCCGCGAAGAATCCATCACCCGCACCGGCAAACGCCACCCCTTCTACCTGCGCCACCGCTGGGGAGCGACCAGCGATGGGAAGCTCATGGCAGTGGAGATCGAGGGCATCTCCGACGCCGGAGCTTATGCCTCCACCAGCATCCCGGTGCTGGCCAATGCCACCAGCTTCTTCGCTGGCCCCTACGTGGTGCCCAACGCCAGGATTGACGGCTACACCGTCTACACCAACAACGCCGTGACCATGGCCATGCGCGGCTTCGGCGCCACCCAGCCCCCGGTGGCCTACGAGCAGCAGATGGATAAGCTGGCCGAGGCGCTGGGCATGGATCCGGTGGAGCTGCGGTTGAAAAACCTGTTCGACGAGGGCTCGGTGGCGGTGACGGGTAATGCCATGCCGCCGGGGGTGGGCATCAAGGAGACGCTACGCCAGGCGGCACTGGCCGCTGGCTGGCGGGAGGAGAACGGACGTTGGCGAAGGCCTGACCTGGGCCAGCCCGCGGCCCTGCATAAGCGAAGGGGCATTGGCGTGGCCTGTGCCTATAAGAACGTCGGCTACTCCTTTGGCTTTGATGACAAGACCACCGCCCGCGTCGAACTGTCCCTGGAGGAATCAGGAGCCATTGGCCGGGCCCGGGTACGGGTGGGGGCCTCGGACGTAGGCGAGGGGGTACACACCGCCCTGGCCCAGATCGCTGCCGAGGCCCTGGGTGTGCCGCTGGAGCGGGTGGAGATGGCCCCGCTGGACACGGCGGAGGTGCCGGATGCCGGGTCGTCCTCGGCCTCGCGCCACGTCTACATCTCCGGCAACGCCGTGTTGCGCGCCTGCCAGGAGGCGAAAACCAGGTGGGAGAGAGCACTACGGGAAGAAAGTGGGGAGACCCACATCGAGGCCGAGTACACTTTTCATGGCCGCAATGCCCGTCCCACCACTTCCTATGATCCGCAAACCGGCCAGTGCGAGCCGCACATCAGCTACGGCTACGCCACCCAGATCGCCCTGGTGGAGGTGGATACGGAGACGGGCGAGGTGGACGTCCTCAAGGTGTGGGCCGCCCACGACGTGGGTCGGGCGGTGAATCCAGAGATGGTGATGGGACAGATCGGCGGCGGGGTGCACATGGGGCTGGGATACGCCCTGATGGAGGAGTTTATCCAGCAGGAGGGGTTGGTGCGCACCCGCAAGTTCGCCGAATACCAGATCCCCACTGTGCTGGACATGCCGCCAGAGATTGTGCCCATCATCGTCGAGGTGCCCGATCCTACCGGGCCGTATGGGGCCAAGGGGTTGGGAGAGATGACCACTCTGCCTACTGCTCCGGCCATCCTCAACGCTATCTACGATGCGGTGGGCGTGCGGCTGGAGTGGCTGCCGGCCACCGCAGAGAGAGTGCTTTCAGGATTCCGAAGTCGGCGAGGCTTTGGAAATCTGAACGGTGCGGGCCACCAGCCAGGGGAAAAACGATGAGTATTATCACAGCAGTATTGACCGTGAGCGATCGCAGCTTCCGGGGCGAGCGGGAAGACCTGAGCGGGCCACTGCTCAGGGATCTGGCCACATCCCTGGGATGCGAAGTGAGGTCTTACAATATCGTGCCGGACGAGGAGGCGCAAATCCGGGCCACACTGCTGGACCTGGCCGACCGGCAGGGTATGGATCTAATCCTTACCACCGGTGGCACCGGCCCCGCTCCCCGTGACGTGACCCCTGAGGCAACGCGGGCAGTTATCGAACGGGAGATGCCCGGCCTGGCCGAACTGATGCGGATGGAGGGGGTGCGGCGTTTCACCCCCTTTGCCGCCCTCTCGCGGGCTGTGACCGGCATACGCGGAAAGACCCTGATCGTTAACCTGCCGGGCAATCCGCAGGCGGTACGGGAAAGCATGGAAATCCTGGGACCGCTGCTGCCCGCAGCCGTGGCCCTGCTGAAAGGCGAAGCGCCCCCGAACGGCATCAACGATCCCGGCTGGGCTGCACTCTTTGGAAAGGGCGGGAGGTAGTTGTTTACCGCCGAGAACGCAGAGGCCGCAGAACTTTGATTTTTGGCTTCACAGGGCAAGTCCGGGTGTAATGTTGTAGGATAACCAATCAGGAGACACTCAAAATGAGACGAAGGATTACATTGCTGTTGACACTATTCCTTCTGACCCTATCGCAGCTCTCCACTCAGGCGGATGGGCCGGTAGTGCGCTTCCTGTTTTTCTATGCTAAGGATTGCCCCCACTGCCAGGTGGTGATTCAAGAGGTGCTCTCGCCTCTACAGGAAAAATACGGGGCTCAACTGGAGGTGCAATCCATTGAAATCTCGACAGCCGAGAACTATGAGTGGCTGCTGGATATGGAAGCCGCCTACCGGATACCGGTGGATCAGGTGAGCATCCCGGAGGTCTTCATCGGTGACACTGCCCTGATTGGCGAGGCTGAAATCCGCGCCCGGCTGGATGAGACTATCGCCCGCTACTTGATGGCCGGCGGTGTAGACTATCCGCTTCGTCCCAGTGCCACGCCTTCCCTGGAACCAACTATCAAAGCCTGCAAGCACTGCGGCGACGAAGAAGAACCGCCCTTACCAATGCCTCCCCAGGTGGCCTTCTATTACTTCTATGATCGCAGATGCGGCAAGTGCCTGGTTGTCACGGAAAAGATCATCAAGCCCTTGAAAACACAGTACGGGGAACAGCTACTGGTCGAAGAGAGGGATGTGGAGAGCTCGATAACCAATTACTCCCTGATGGACACCCTGGAGCAACAATACGGTCTGAAAGTAGGCGGCATGCCCGAAGTCTTCATCGGGGAACATGCTCTGATAGGGGACAAAGAGATTGAGGAACGCCTCGCTGACCTGATAAGCATGTACATGGCCCAGGGTGGAGTTGCACTACCGGAGGTGCGGGTCACTCCCACCCCTACGCCAACAACGGGCGATGTTCCCCTTATCCACCTGGCCTACTTTTACCAGGTCGGCTGCCGGGAGTGCGACCGCGCTGAGCTGGACCTGCGCTATCTCCAGCAACGCTATCCGCTGGCGATCAGTGAGTTTGATGTGCGGGAGCATTCGACCCTGTGCGAGTGGCTGGGCGCTCAGACCGGGGTGCCAGAGGAAAAGCGCCTCACCGCCCCCGCCGTCTTCGTCGGCCACGAAGCGCTGGTCGGTGAGGAGATCAACGCCCACAGTCTGGAGGCGCTGGTGGAAAAGTACGTCACCACCGGCGCACCGTCCCTCTGGGAGGAGTTCAATCCTGCCGAGGCGGAACAGAGCATCGTCCAGCGTTTCAAATCGCTGGGCGTGCTGACCGTTGCCTTCGCCGGCCTGATTGACGGCCTCAATCCCTGCGCCTTCGCCACCCTGATTTTCTTCGTCTCTTACCTGACCATCAGCGGGCGCCAGGGGAAAGAGGTGTTGGCTGTGGGGACAGCCTTCACGGTGGGTGTGTTTCTGGCCTATCTGGCGGTGGGGTTGGGGTTCCACCGCGTGCTGGGGCTGTTTGGTGATCTGTTGACCACCCTGGGGCGCTGGCTCTACGGCCTGACGGCGGCCCTCTGTGCCGTGCTGGCCGTCGTCAGCCTACTGGATTTCCGCAAGGCACGGCGCGGGGAGATTGGCGACATGGCCCTCAACCTGCCGCACAGCTTGCGCATGCGCATCAATGCCATCATCCGCCGTGGTCGTCATTCCCGGGCCTTTGTGGCCGGCGCTTTCGTCACCGGTATCCTCGTCTCGTTCCTGGAACTGGCCTGCACCGGCCAGGTCTACCTGCCCACCATCATCTTCGTCATGAGCGTGCCGGAGATGCGCGCCCGTGCGGTGTCATTCCTGTTGCTCTACAACCTGTTGTTCATCACTCCTCTGGTGGTGGTTTTTGCCCTGGTCTGGTACGGGACAGGGGCGAAGCAGTTGAGCGGCTTTCTGCAACGGCACGCGGCCACGATCAAATTGGGCATGGCCCTGCTTTTCGCCGGGCTGGCCACCTGGCTGATTATTGTTCTCCTGTAAACCATGCCGCTGTGACAGCGAGGAACACGCAGATCATGAAAAAAGCGTTGGTGATACCTCTGACCGATGAGGACCTGCTGGAACTGTGCCGCATCATCATTGATCAGGACAAAGAGGCAGCCCTGCAATTCATCGAACAACACCTGAAAAAGAAAGCCAACGAAGCATTAGAAGGTGGGTGAAAGGTGTTGATCGAGGTGCCTGGGTCAGGCATGCAACAAGTCAGTGGTGGCCGTCTGTTCTAGTTTCCGGTACAAAACGTAGTGGCCGACCGCTGCTGCGCCCTGAGTGAAATCGAAGGGTGTCGGCCTTATAAGCGGGCAGAGCCTGTCCTGAGCGGAGACGAAGGGCCGCCCGCCGCTACGTGTTTCGCACCCAGTACTGTTCTAGGACGGTTTTGCTAACCGCCACCGAGAAAGACAGGGGAGAACACCGATGAGCACATTAAGCTATCGTCAGATTCTGGTCGGGCGCTTCATGACCGGTATGGTCGGCCTGGATGAGATGTTCGCCGAACTCTACAAGGCAGGGCGTGCCCCAGATGAAACGCTGGTGCCGGAGCTTCTGACCAGGGCGCGAAAGGACAACTACATCCCCGTTGCTGGCGAAGCCGATTATGCCGAGGCCCTACTGCGGGAATATCGCAAATATTGCGCGCAGCAGGAAAGCGGTTGCGCCTGTCGAACTGACTACGGTACCTGGCGGGGTATCCCCCGCGAGCAAATCCCCTGGTTTCCCACCCTTTACGAGGACCTGTGCGACAATTGCGGTAAGTGCGTCACCTTCTGTCCTGAGAAAGTGTTCGCCTTCACCGAGGACGGGCAGAGAGTTTACGTGTCCTCGCCCCTGAAGTGCCAGGTGGGATGCACTGAGTGCGCCCGTATCTGTCCCCAAAAAGCCATCTCTTTCCCCCCGCGTACCGTGCTCCAGACCTTTGGAAGGTGATAAGACGGCTTCAGCCCGTCCTGTACCCCCCAGTTTACGCGAAATCCGTGACAAGACTTAGAACATCTGCTCAGCCTGTCACTGCGAGCCGAAGGCGAAGCAATCTCCTCGTCGCATTTTGGAGATTGCTTCGTCGGCCTACGGCCTCCTCGCAATGACAGTCAGCCGATTAAGCTGATGGAGCCGATCATCGGCTGAATCGGCTTAATCGGCTGAGCAGCCATGGCCGACTCAGAATGACATTCGCAGAAGCTACGAGCACGCAGTTGGTCTCCAGCCTGAGCAGTATACAAGTTACCGAAATCCGTCATAAAACTGAGATGCACTTTACCCGTTCAGACTGTGGATGGCGTCGCCCAGGGCGGTGATGCCCTGGGTGATGTCAGCGGGTGAGAGGTAGCTGAAGGCCAGACGGAGATTGCGCTCGCCGCCGCCTTCGGCGAAAAAGAGGTCACCGGGCAGGCAGGTGACACCGCGTTGCTCGGCGGCAGCAATCACCTGACGGGCCAGGAGGGACGCAGGCAGGGTTAACCAGACGAAGAACCCGCCCCGCGGTTGGGTCCAGGTGACACCTGGTGGCATGGAGCGGGCCAGAGCGTTCAGGGCCGCGTCGCGACGGGCGCGGTAAATCTCCCGCAGGCGGGCGATATGGGGCTCCAGCAGACCACGGGTACAGAAGGCAGTTACCACGTGTGCGGCGAAAGGATTGTCTCCGCCGCCCATACTCCGCAGCCCGCAGTTCGTCATGCGTTCAATGATCTGCGGGGCGGCAGTGACCCAGCCCAGGCGTAACCCGGGGGACAGGATTTTGGAGAAGCTGCCCACGCGGATCACGGCTTCGTGGGACTCGTCCAGGGCGAAGAGAGAGGGGGGTACCTCGCCCTCGTAGCGCAGGTCACGGTACACATCATCCTCAATGATGCGTACATCGTGGGCGCGGACCAGGTCAATGAGTTGTTTTCGGCGTTCCACGCTGAGGGTGACCCCGGTCGGATTTTGGAAGTTGGCGATGGTGTAGATGAATTTTGGTCGCTCACCTGCGCGGTGCAGTTCCTCCAGGCGTTGCGCCGTGGCTTCAACAATCAGTCCCTTCTCATCTATTGGCACCTGGAACAGGCGCAGGCGATGATCACGGAAGAGGTGCAGGGTATCGGCGTAAGTCGGGGCTTCGACCAGGATGGCATCGCCGGGTTGGGTGAACAGGCGGGCGATAGCGTCCAGGGCGCCAGCGCATCCGGCGGTGATGGTCAGGTATTCGCGGCCCAGGGAGAGGCCCTCGTCGTGTTCGATTTTGGTTCTCAGGTAGTCAATCAGGGGGCCGTAGCCTTGTTGGGGGCCGTACTGCAGGGCCAGGCTGCCATCTTCGCGCAGTGACTGTTCGCAGGCGGCGAGCAAATCGGCGATGGGAAAGGCCTCGGGGGCCAGGTGGCCGTAGATGAAGGAGCGCATCCCCGGCCCGCCACCAGCCTGTACATCGCGCAGGGGGTCGAAATCGGTTTTGTGATCGTTCATCCTCTTGTCTTGGGTAATTTGATTCACGGTGGTCCTCCACATTTAGGCAAAAGGTAAACTACTCAGGCAGAGGCTGCCTCAAGCCCTCGGTGAAGCAGGGGGCTGTGATGGCTCCCCCGCCTACGGCGGGGGCCTCCCCTGCGCGCGACGTCGCGAGGGCAAGCCCTGCCGCTATGTTTTGTGCTCGCTAAGGGTGACGACGCCCGTCAGCCCGTCCACTTCAACTAAATCGCCGTCGCGCAGGAGGGCGGTGATGCCTGGGATGCCGGCCACGGCAGGCAGGCCATACTCGCGGGCCACCACTGCGCCGTGAGAGAGTTGCCCGCCGCGTTCCATGATCAGCCCGGCCAGGCGACCGAACAGGGGTGTCCAGCCGGGGTCGGTGCTGCGCGTGACCAGTACGTCGCCGGGCCTGATCTTATCGAATTGTTGTGGGCTGAGTACCACCCGCGCCGGGCCACGGGCTACTCCCGGGCTGACCGCGCGGCCGCGCCAGCGGGTCTCGTTGGCGACGGCCTCGGCCAGCGGTTGGTTGCCCTGCAAGAAGGCGGGATAGGCCAGGTGGGGGGCCAGCTCCCACTCCCGTTGCAGTTGTTCAAACTCCCGCCGCCGGGCTGCTGCAATTTTGTAGGACGGGATGGCAGCGTTCGACTGAGCGCTCACGCCGAAGTCCCGTCCTGCGATGTGTTTTTCGTGAATAATATTCTCAATCTCCGTGATGGTCAAGAAGAAAACATCGTCCGCCTGGGTCAACAGTCCCTCGGCGGCCAGCTTTTCCCCGATAAGCAGAAAAGCGCGGCGCTGGAGGGCCAGAGCCCGTTGCCAGTGGAAGCGCTGCTCTTCACGCAGGATCACGTATTCGCGGGCCAGGGCCAGCACCCAGTCGAAGAGGCGAGATCGCAGGCGGCCAAAGGGCCGTCTTCTCAGCGTGGCCCGGACTCTTTCCTCGGTGGCCTGGCGCTCGGCAGCGCGGGCGGCCAGGTCTGGCGGGGTAGGGAGCAGGCTTTGCAGTAGCCTCTGCGCCTGGGTGGGGTCGTCGGCGAAGGTGGGGTAGTAAATGTCGAGGGAGAAGGAGCGGTGGCCGTAGCGGGCCAGGAAATCCTGCCAGGCTGGCGATTGCCAATTGTCTCCATCGGCACTTTGGCGCAGGTTGTACAGGGCCAGGTCCATTTCGACGGATTTATTGGGCAGGCCGGTCAAGAGGCGAGAGATCGTATCGCCATCGCCGACGAGCCACTTTAACGCGGCCAGAGTCAGGTCGGCAGCGGTCAGGCTCCAGCGATGGATGCCCAGCAGCTTCCGATGCCACCCTTGCAGTTCCCCAACAATCCCCCAGAGTTCCCCCAGCTCCCTGGAGTTCCCCTTTTCCATGAGCCGCTGCGCAACCTCCTCCATCGCCACCTGATGATGGGAGACAAAACGCTGCCAATAACGATAATTGTGCAGCGGTGACCAATTGCCCGGTTCGTGGATGAAATGCCACAGCATCGAGGCGATGAATCTCGGATCGAGCAGGCAGCAGGGGTAAGGGGCTTGCTTGCGCAGGGAGATGTTACCGTTCAGGAAATAGCGATAAGCGTCCTCTGGCATCAGGGCATCGGGAAAGACTTTGTAGAACATCTGGAAGGCGAGGGCGTTGGCGTAGGGATGACCACGGTGCAGTTTGGTCAGGGGTAAGCTATTGGCATGATGATAGCCCAGGTAACGCAGCGGATCGCGCAGGGCCAGCTCTTCCGTCAGCCCGCCGACCACGGACCAGCCCAGGGGTGACACGGGACGGGGGAAGCGCTCGTTCAGGTAGCCGCCGGTCCACAGATAATCGTCATCGGGGATTTCCCGGGTGAAGAAAGCGCGGGCGGCGGCGCGCGCCGGGTCGGCGGTGGTAATGGGCCGCGCCTGGAAGATATAGAGCTGCCCTTGCCAGAAACCCCATTCTACATCCTGGGGCCCGCCAAACAGGTTCTCCAGGCGGAGCACGGCCTCCACCAGTTGGCGCAGTTGAGCTGTGGTGAGGAGCTCTGGCCCTGCTTTTGGTAAGACAGAGGGTTCAGCTTTGCCTTTGGGAATGACATAGCGAGTGACCTCAGCCGTGCCCTGGACGACAGCCTCGGCCAGGCCCGGTGCCGCCTCGATGACGATCTCATCTGCCCCGGTGATGGGATGAACAGAGAAGGCTACGCCACCCACCTCGGTGGGGATCATGGCCTGTACTAAGATGGCCATGGCTGGCGGGATACTTTCCAGCTTCTGAGTTTGGCGGTAGCGCACCGCCCGTGCTGTCCATAAGGAAGCCCAGCAGCGGCGCACACAGTCCAGCACCTCATCCGCGCCGGCTACGTTCAGGTAGGTATCGCCCTGTCCGGCAAAGGAGGCGGTGGGCAGGTCTTCCAGCGTGGCCGAGGAACGCACGGCCACCTCTATCCCGACTGGGGATTGGGTGACCAGTTGCTCGTAGGCCTCGACGATAAGTCGAGCCAGAGATTTGTCCATCGTTCCTGAGACAAATCGCCGGCGGAGGTGGTCGGCGGCGGATTCCAGTTTTTGATCATTAGCGCTTTGAGCTGCGTCCAGCAGAGCAACAATGTCGTGTTCCAATTCATTGGCCCGGACGAAGTCCCGATAAACATTGGCAGGAATGCAGAATCCGGGAGCCACGGGCAATCCGGCCCGACGCAGCGCGGCTAAATTGGCGGCTTTGGCTCCCACGGCTTGGCTGTGTTCCGGCCTTATCGCCTCCAGCCAAAGGACACCGGCTTCTTGATCTGTCATTGCCTTTGTCTTCACTCCGTGTTAGAATAGTACTCGGTGCGAAACACGTAGCGGCAGGCGGCCCTTCGTCTCCGCTCAGGACAGGCTCTGCCCGCTTATAAGAGCGTCTCTAAAAATTAGGCTAGCGATTAGAAATCACGCCTGGTGAGCCTCCGGCTGGCCGTCCGCCTGCGCGGACGGAAGCGCGTCCATGCAGATGGACGCTCGGCTGCAAGCCCTACAGGTGTGACTTTAGTCGTCGAACCGAATTTTTAGACTCTAAGGCCGACACCCTTCGATTTCATTCAGGGCGCAGCAGCGGTCGGCCGCTACGTTTTGTACCGGCTGGAATAAGCCCATTATAGCACAGCTTTTCAGTAGGACAAGGTAGCTTGTCCTACTGCAGGGGGTCAAGGTTCATGAGGATAATCGAAGCCATACTGCGAGAGCTGGACCGGCGGAAGTTCCTCGGGTTTCCTATCTGGGAGTTCTCATATCACAGTTTCTTTCGCCAATACGGGCACTTTTTTCTGCGTGAAATTGCTTTGCGCCACCCGCTGCGCACGCTGGCGGGCTTGTGGGCTTACCGGCAGGTGATGCGGAACGACGGGCTGGTCACTCGCCTGTGCGCTGGCGACGAGGAGGCGTTCTTGCAGTGGACCTGTTCTGAGAGCCGAGGGAATGCCTGCCAGGGGGATGGGTTGCTGGTAGCCTTGAGCTTTTGCCAGAAGCCACTGCCGGGCAGTGGGGTGAGTCGCGGGGGATGTCCTGCTGGACGATTCAACCACGAGTGTGCGGTGTTAGGCCGGCCCGATCCCTTTGTCCCGGAGGAACGCTTACCCCTTTCCTGCCGGACCTGCGACGTGCGCGCGTTCGGATTGGCGGCATTGCGGGCCGGAGCAGCGGTTTACATCATGACTTCAGCGCTGGACATCGGGTGGGATATCCTCGTGCCCCTCATTGACCGGCACCGCTTCCGTCAGGGGATTTTCTTTCTCTGTCCGTACTCGATGCCGGCTTTCATCTTGCCATTGTGCATTGGCCGGATGGAAGCGCTGTTTGTTCCCTATGACGCGGGTGATTGCCGTAACTACAGCCAGTTTATCCGCGCGGACGTGGGCCAGAAAAGCGAGCGTACTCAGCTATCATCAGTGGCCCGCGAAAAGGTAATGGCTTTGCTGGACAGAATTGCGACGGGACGGGATTGCCCGCCTTCCCGCCATTTCCGGCGGGAAGGTGCTCTGTTTGTACCGACCACGGCTAGCAATGGATAAGTGGATGGCGACCACAGCCGCTTATCTGTTGTTCATCCGCTGCTAGCCTGGCGTGCAGGTGGGGCAGACAACTGGCGTGGGAGTGGGTACATTGAAGCTGAAGTTGTCGAAGATGGATTGAAAGTCAGCTTTGACATCGCTAAAGGCCCGGTTGTCAACTTTAGTGGTAGCCTGGGCGATGAGAGCAAATCCCCATCCCCCGTGGGTGATGACGATGGCGTGCTGGTCAACCAGGGTACGGGACCTGGCGTTGAAGACAGTGCCATCGAAAGATACACCTGTCTCTTTGACGAATATAATGTTCTCAAATGTGGTGGAATAGGAGCAGCACTCGGGGAGACAGCTCGTCAGTTCCTTGAGAATCTCGTTGGCGAAATCTTGGGCTGACTTACCGGGCATGTGTTTGAGGCGCAGGATAAATTCGGCGCCTTTTTCGTTGTGAAAAACTATTTTCCGATTGTTGACGTCCCCTTCTTCGACGCTGACGCTCCATCCGGCAGGAAATTTGGTGACAAAGCCAATGGTGGGATTGATGTACAGCCAGCCGGATTCGGCCGAAGGTCGGTAACCCGATGAAAGGGAGTGCAGAATACACCTGCCTCCCTTTCATGGCAACCGCGTGCTCATCACCTGAGTTTGATTACTATGGCAACAGTGTCGGCTTTCCTGGCTCAGGCAACAGATTGGTTATTGTTTTGAAACAGCCGCTACAGGTCTATTACCCGCTTGCCCTGGGCCATTTTCGAGACCTCCTCGTCGTACTGGTCGGCAGTGAGCGCCACTGCCGCCACGGCGACGAACAATGTCTCCGCGTCCAGGAAATCGCCGAGTAGCACGTGCTCGTACCATATGGCTTTGCCATTGGTGTCGAGGGAGAATTTGCCGAACAACAGTTCAAAGTTCTTCTCGGCCAGGAAGCGGGTGAGTTCGGGGGTGATCTTGGTTATGTCCAGGGCTACGGGAGCCGCCAGTTTCACCAGGGTACGTTCACCCCAATCGCTCGGATTGACCACTACCAAGGTCGAGCCTTGTCGGATCCACAGGGTGCCGTTGGGCTTGACCTCGTAGCTCAATTGTTTTTGGGTCAGGTAGTTTTCTACCCTGCCACGCAGTTCCTCTGCCTTGCTGGTCATCGTTCCTCCTTTGCTTGATAAGGTGTTTTTTGCGTCCTTCTTAACTACAGGGGTGAAGGAGCGGGCGGATTTGGGAATATGCCCATCGTTACGTTGTTGCTCTGCCACTTGTCATTCCGGCTCGCTTCGGTGAGAATAGAAGGAGGCTTCGCGTTTTGCGCAAGGGGTAGAGGAAACCGCGTATTGACGGGTGGTACTTGAGGTGGAGCTGTTCAGGTTGATGAGGGTTCGCTATTGTGCTCCTTGCTGGGTCGAAAATATCACAGGCACTTGAAATGATCGTTTCTGATTTATATTATATACTCAGATGTTGTTTTTGGCAATATTTGCGATGGGCCTTGCTTTTTCTTGCCCATTTCACTGTATCTTTGGTATAATTAGGTGAGAGGTGATAGGTGCGTCGCATCTGTCACCCGGAAGCTGATTGATTGGAGGGAAGACCGGTGTCCGGGGATAGAATAGCTGCTTTCTTCGATATGGACAAGACGGTGCTAAGCAAAAGTTCGGGGGTGTTGTACACCCAGCACTTGTTTCGCACCGGGCAGATCAACTGGCGCGAGATGTTGTTGGTGTTCTGGTCAGTGCTCAAGTATAAACTGGCTTTGGTGGATTGGCCCCGTGTGACCCAGCGTTTTATGGAACGGGCCCGCGGACAGAGGGAAATAGACATGCTGGAAGAGGCCCGCCGCTGGTTTCACGATCTCATCGTGCCACATATCGCGCCGTTGGCGGTGGAGCGTATGGCCTGGCATCGCCAGCAGAACCATCACGTGGCCCTGCTCTCCGCTTCCACGCCATATGTGGTGGGCCTGTTGGCCGAGTACCTGGGCCTGGCCGATAACTACATCTGCACCCAGCTCGAAGTGATCAATGGGGTGTTGACCGGGCGGCTTATCGAACCGCTTTGCTATGCGGCGGGAAAAGTTTACTGGGCCGAAGTTTATGCTCAGCAGCGCGGTGTGGACCTGGATCGTAGCTACTTCTACACCGACAGCATCGCCGACATGCCCATGCTCCAGCGGGTGGGGTGTCCGGTGGCGGTGAATCCAGATTTTCGCCTGCGGCGCTATGCTCGCCGCCAGGGTTGGCCGGTGGAGACATTTTATTGATCGGTGGAAAACCTCCCGCAGGTTTTTGAGCCTGCGGGAGAGTTGGTTCAAAGGATGGGCATCGGTATTCACCTCCTTTCCAGAATGGGATGGTGAGCAGCGCCTTATC
>JANLFX010000100.1 GCA_024653325.1 Anaerolineae bacterium | reverse complement strand
CCCCTCAGACTCCCCCCACTCAGAATCCAGAAACCAGAAACCAGGATTCAGAACGAAGCGGGGGACACCACAAGCCGAAAGCCGCCGTCGTAGCTGCGGGAGTTCGGATCGACCCCGTCGCGGTACGCACAGCGGAGGATCCTACGAATGCTGAACCAGGAGCCGCCACGCAACACCCGCAAATCGGCGCTTTCCGCGTTTTCGCGGCCATCTTCTGGATCGTAAGGATAGCCGAAGCGCGGGGTCTCGATATCCGGGCCCCACAGGCTGCGCGTCCACTGCCACACGTTGCCGGCCATGTCCAGCGCTCCACAGGGGCTGGCCCCCTCTGGATAAACACCCACCGGTGTAGATAATAACACCCGACCCTCCAAAGAGTTGCACTTTGCAGCGTCCCAGTTATCGTCCCAGGGATAGATGCGCCCCTCAGTACCTCGGGCGGCCTTTTCCCATTCCGGTTCGTTGGGCAGGCGGACTTCCTCGTCCGCACCCAGCCATCCGGCGCTCCGCAGGATGTGGGTCAGCCAGGCACAATAGGCGCTGGCCTCGTACCAGGAGACGCCGACCACGGGGCGGTTGGGGTGGGTCAACTCGCGGTCGTCCCAGAAGCGTGGGGCGCGGGGCGGTGCGGCCAGGCCGATGGTCCGCCGAGCGGCCTCTTCCAGCTCTTCGTCGCTGGCCTGGAAGGCCACCCAGCGCCAGGTGTATGTCTCCTGGGGAGAGGCCAGTTTCTGGCGCTCGTAGCGGTCGGGCAGGTCCGGGTCGGCGCGAATGAGGTCCCGCAACCAGCGCCAGTAACGCAGGGTAGGCTCAATGTCGGCCTGGCCCTGCAGCCAGCGGCGGGCGGCCTCGCTGCGCCACCAGCGGGGGTCCTGGTAGCCGCCGGCCCGCACGAAGCAATCGTGCTCGGCGTTGGTCACCGGGTACATGCCGATGCGGTAGTCGTAGTCCAGCAGGTCGCAGCGGTGTTGGGGCAATTCGTCTTTGTAGAAGTCGGGGTCGTGCTCGGGGTCGCTGCCCATGAGGAAGGGTCCGGCGGGCACGGTACACCAGCGTGGCTCGATAAAGGTCACGGGGCGGCCGTCCAATTCCACAGTGCCCATCTGCTCGCCGTTCTCGCCCAGGATGCGCGGGTCGCCCAGGTGGCCCAGGGCCAGGCCGCAGGCGATGCGCAGGGACACGCGCTGGCGGGGGTTGAGATGCCGAGGCGGGTGGGCGATGGTCTCCAGCAGGCGGGCGACGATGGCCGCCCTCACCCCTCCCCCGACGGCTTCGCCGCCACCCCCTCCCCTCTCCCGATTTCGGGAGAGGGGAGGGGGCTGGGGGGTGGGGAGAGGTCCGGCTTCCAGCAGGCAGCGGGCGGCCAGGGGCGGGTTGTGGGCCAGCACGGCCCGGGTCAGAGCCTCGACTACGCTCAGCCCAGGGGCCTCGCTTGCTGCCAGAGAGTTGCAGGGGGCGGCGTATCCGGCGGCTAGGGCGGTGGCTTCCTCCCAGCCGGTGGTCGGCGGGCCGGGCAAAGGGTCCCACTCGCTCTCCACAAACTGCCAGTTCTCCCAGGGGATGCGCCAGTGGTGGCTCTGGTCCTCGCCGGCGGCGAAGCGGCGCAGCAGTTCCCGCCCGGCGAAGTGTTCCAGCAGCAGGTGGTGGTAGAAGCGCAGGGTGCGCGCCTCGGGCCGGCCCTCACGGACGATGAGGTTGATGGATTCGGCCAGGCGCAGGGTCTCGTCGCAGGGGGTGGGCACGGGCCGCCCGCTCACTTCCACCTCGCGTTCCGGCAGCCAGGTGCGGGCCAGGGCCTCCGGCTGGGGGGTGTTCTGCCCGCGTTCCAGGAAGGGGTAGGCCATCTGCGAGAGGGCGATTTTGAAAGCGGCGATCTCCTCGGGGGAACAGGCCCGGCCGCCGGGGCGTTGGCCCTCGTACTGCAACCAGTTGTCCACGAAGCGCTCCACCAGATCGGCGTGGCTTTCCGGCAGGCCGCCGGCGCGGTACACGGCGACGATCATGGTCAGCCAGAAGGGGTTGGCCGCCAGGCCGTAAACGCTGTGTGCCTCGCCGTGCCGCTCGCGGTCGGCCAACAGGTCGCGCCACAGGTCTTCGGCCCGGTCGGGCAGGTACTCGCGGAGGAATTGCTGGATGCGCTGGGGGTCCAGGGGCTGGATCTCCAGGCGGGGCAGGTCCAGGCCGTTGCCGTAATCGGCCACGCGGCAAGCGACGATGGCCCGCTGGCGCGGGGGGAGCTCCTCGTGCAGGAAGCGCCGCCAGGCGGCCATGCGCTGGTGGTAGCCCTGGGGGTCCATCTCGTTCAATCCGTCGGCGAAGAGCTACAGACAGGCATCGGCGCCGGGGTCCATGATCGCCGTCCAGCCGTCGTCGTGATAGGTGGCCTGCCACTGCGCGGCCAGGAATTCGCTCGGGGTGCCGGATTTGTGGTCGCCCAGGCGGACGAAGAGGGGCCGGGGAGCAGCGGGATCGGCCAGGCGCCCCTGGATGGCGCGCAGGGCCAGCTTGCGCAGGGCAGTGGATTTGCCGGCCCCCGGTTCGCCCAGCAGGGCGAAGCGGCGCAGGGGGTTGCCGTTTTCGTCGCGAGCGGTGTCCACCGCTTCCCCCAAATCGTCGAACTGGGCCTGCTCCTCAAAGCGAGCACCGGGGCCGGCGGGGCCGAGCGGCCGGGTGAGCAGTGTGTAGCGCAGTTCCAGGCGGGTGGCCAGGGGCACGTACCGCCGCAGGCCCTCAGCCCAGGGGCGCTCGCCCTCAATGCGCTGAGCGGCAGCGGTCAAGTGTTGGCGCAGGAGTTCTGCCGGGTCGGGCGGCGGGGCCAGGTGCGGGGAGACAGTCAGCCCGGCCAGGGCGCTGTACTCGCGCGAGGCCGGGTCGTCGCCGGGTATGCCCAACAGCCGGGCGGCTTCCTCGGACAAGGTGACGAAGCCGGCCGGGGTGGCGATGATGACGTTGCCGGCCTGGTCGCGCCCGGTGGAGATTTTAGCCACCGGGTTGGTGAGCAATGCGTGAAGGACCAGCCGTGTATCCAGGGACAGGCCCAGGGCGCAGAGAGACACCCAGCGGCGTTTGTACTCGCGTAATTGGTCGGGGGTGTACATGGTGCGGATACGATGAATGCGGGCGTGGCAATTGGGACAGATGACCATCAGGTTATCCTCGGTGTTAGGCCCGTCCTCGCTGATGGGCACGATGTGGTGCAGGTCCACGGTGAGCACGGTGTGCTCTGGACACAGGCAGCAACGGTGCATGGCGTCCACCAGCAGCTTGTCCCGTATCTCCTTTGAAATGTATCTGCTCTTGGCCATGTTTATCCCTCCTTGACGATGGCGTCCGTAAGGGCAGAACACGCTGTGTCCCTACTTAACTATAATAGGAGTGGACAGGGACGCAGACGTCGGGGACAAGCCCCGCCGCTACCGATGGATTCGTAGCGTCGCCCCTGGCGGGCGACGTAGACGTCGGGGACAAGCCCCGCCGCTACCGATGGATTCGTAGCGTCGCCCCTGGCGGGCGACGTAGACGTCGGGGGCAAACCCCGCCGCTACCGATGGATTCGTAGCATCGCCCCTGGCGGGCGACGCAGACGTCGGGGGCAAGCCCCGACGCTACTACCGACCGTCCCGCAGGTTCAAACCCGCGGGAGGGTGGTGCAAGGCAAGGCGGTACACCTCCCGGCGGGGCCAGCCGGAGGCCTCGGCTACCATCTTAACTGCCTCGCGGCGCGATACCCCCTCGGCCCGCAGGCGCTCGAGTTCGGCGCGCACCCGCTCCTCGTCCCATGGCTCCGCTTCCGCTGCTCCGCCGATGACCAGGGTGAACTCGCCACGCGGCGGGTGGGCAGTGAACCAGGCGATGGCCGCCCGCGCCGTTCCCCGCCAGACCTCCTCGTACATTTTGGTCAGCTCGCAGGCGACGGCCAGGGGTCGGTCGCCCAGGATGTCGGCAATGTCCTCCAAGGTTTTCAACAGGCGATGGGGCGCTTCAAAAGCTACCAGTGTCCGTCGCTCGCCAGCCACTGACTGCAACAACTGGCGGCGCTCGCTCGCCCGGCGGGGCAGGAATCCCAGGTAAACGAAGCTGTCGGTGGGCAGGCCAGAGACGACCAGGGCGGTGATCGGCGCGGAGGGGCCGGGCACGGGCACCACCGGCACGCCGGCCTCGATGGCCGCGCGGATCAGCTCGTAACCGGGGTCGGAGAGGCCGGGCATGCCCGCTTCGGAAACAAGGGCCACGTCCTTCTCGCGTAGTGTGGCAAGAATTGTATCGAGTTTGGTCAGCTTGTTGTGTTCGAAATAGCTGGTCAGGGGGGTGTGGATGTCGTAGCGGGCCAGCAGCTTGCGCGTCCGCCGCGTATCCTCGGCGGCGATCAATCCCACCTCGCGCAGGACGCGCAACGCCCGCAGGGTGACGTCCTCCAGATTGCCGATAGGCGTGCCGACAACGTACAGGATGCCCATGTTTTCCTATATCGTAGCGAACGCATGTATTGCGCATTACGCAATAGACATTTTTTAACCGCAGAGACCTGTCCTGAGCGTGGCGAAGGAACGCTGAGTTTTATCATCGGATTAATCTGATTAATCGGATAATTGCGCTCTCGGCGTTCTCTACGGTAGAACTGGGCCAGCAACACCCAGGAGGGGGACTATCAATGTTCCAGGCAGGGGGCGTAGCACAGGTTTCAGCCCGTTGCAGGCTGAAGCCTGCGCTACATTGCCTATGCAAATTCCCAAAGAGCCAGTGTTATTATCTCCTCCGTCGGGAGAAGCCAGACAGCAAGAATACGTAGTACAGCAGGGTAAAGATAGCCTGCACGGCAGCGGCTACATAAGTCAGGGCAGCCGCGTCCAATACCGCGTTGACCCCGGCCATTCCCCGTTGGTCTATCATGAAGTAGCGTTGTAGCATGGTTTTGGCCCGGCGACTGGCATCCAATTCCACCGGCAGGGTGACGATGGCGAAGGCGGCTACGCCGGCGAAGGCCAGCACGCCTGCCCAGGCCAACGAAGTGCCCAGCTTTGGCTCGAAGCCACTGACCAGCCAGCCGAGGAGGAAGATGAGGGGCCCAAGCCAGGAACCGAATTGCACGACGGGCACCATGCCGGTGCGAATCTGCAGCGGCCAGTAGCCGGTGGCGTGCTGCAAAGCGTGCCCGGCCTCATGCGCGGCCACGCCCACCGAGGCTACCGAGTTTCCGCGTGCTACCTGGGGGGAAAGACGTAGCACTCTCTTGACCGGATCATAGTGGTCCGAGAGAAAGCCGTGCGATTCTTCGATCTGCACGTCGTACAGGGTATTGGCATCCAGCAGTGTCCGCGCTGCTTGCGCACCGCTGGTTCCTGCCGGAACGCGCGAATAGCGGCCCATCGCGCTTTGCACTTTGATCTGGGCGTACAGGCCCAGAAGCAGCGCAGGTAAGGCGAACAGTAGATACAAGGGATCAAAGAAAAACATGGTCTACCTCCAGATTTCGGATAGTTATCCAATCAACGTGGCTGCCTGACGATTACTTTTGCCGGACGAAGCAGTTCGCCCCGGTACAGGTAGCCTTTTTGCGTCTCGTCCACGACCACGGGTTGCTCGCCGCCAGGGACAACGTCTACCGCCTCGTGCCTCTGCGGGTCAAATGGCTGCCCCACGGTCACCATTGGCTCTACCCCTTCTTGACGGAGCAACCGCTGCAGGTCCTGATAGGTAAGCCGGACACCTTCGCTCAGCGCACCGTCAGCGTCGGCGTGAGCCAGAGCCCGTTCCAGATTATCGGCGACGCCCAGAAAAGCGCGGAGCAGACGCCTGCGCTCACTCTCAGCCTCGTCCGCGTAGCGTCGTTCCACGCGCTTTTTGAAGTTTTCCATCTCGGCCATGGCCCGCAGGTATCTATCCCGGTACTCCTCAGCCTCCTGACGGAGAACCTCCGGGCTTTCCCGTATTTCTGTTTCTTGGTGAGCCTGGTTATCGGCGGTTAAGTTCGCTTCGTTCATCGTTCGCTCGTTTATCATTGGTCATCGTCGCGGCATGAATACCGCGTTATGCTTTTATTCTAATCGTCTTATATTAGACGGGCATTAGAAGAGCATTAGATTTTCGTTAGAGGGGAACAGACCCACGGCTCAGACCAGGCGTGGCTTGGTATCTGGCTCTGGTGGGCTGGCACTTCGCCGGCGCGTTGCGGGAAAATCCAGGTACAGGAACACCGTCAGCCCGCTGAGAAGAACCAGCAGCAGCCAGGGGGCAGCCGCCCGCCACAACGCCACCTGAGGAGTCTGAGCCCCCAGATATGCTCGCCAGCGAGAATCCAATTGCTCCAGCGAGAGCCCCAGCACGCGGTCTACCGCACCCCGGCAGGACATCCCGTCAGCATAAGCGTTGACCAGGTTGGCAATGGTTTGCTCGCCGAAGAAATCGCGGACGAAGCGCACCAGGCTGGCACTCTGAGCATAGGCCAGGCGGGCCTGTTCGGTGTCAGCAGGGAATGACCCACACAGGCTGTCCAGGGATAACAGGCGATCCTCGTCCAGGGCGGTATGGAGCAGTGACGCCGCGTCGGGGTCCGGCAGTTCCTCGTTGAAGGTGGCCAGGCCCTCGCTCAGCCAGGGCGGTACGCGGGCGGTGTCGCCGCCTGTGGCGTGATATAGCAGGATGTGAGTGATTTCATGGGGGATGATACGGCGCATGAACAGAGTGTACCCCTCTTCCGGGGGAACAGCGATCAACAGGTTGTCCAGTTCTGGAAATGCCTCTCCACCGATCCACTCCCGCTGGCGGGGCAGAAGCGCGCCTTGCAGGTCGTCAGTGCTGGCGTAAAGGTAAAGATGCAATGGGCGGGGTGGGACCGTATTCAACTTTTGACCAATGCCGGTCAGGGAGCGGGTGGCGATGTCCAGGGCGGCCTGGGCGTAGGCGGCATCGCCGGCGTACCAGTGGACGACGGCGTTCAGGCCGCTGGCTGTGTGCCATCCGAAGCGATTATCCTCATAAGTGAAGCTTTGCAGGGGAGTGTTTATCTGTTGTCCGGCTTCGTTCTCCAGCACCCACCAGTATTCAACGGTCACGAAGGGCTTGAGATAGCCACGAGAGATCTCGTGCACGTAGTCGAGGCTCACCGGGGAGGCGGGTTCAAAAGCCAGGGGAAATACACTGGTGCCCTGGTTATCGGCGGTGCGATAAGCGAGCACTGCCCGGTTGATCGGCGAGGGGCTGCTGGCCTCCAGATGAAAGGTAACTTGCTGGCCGAAAACGTAATGCACGGTGTTGACCGCCACGTCAATGCCCTCGTCCGGGCCTTGCGCTTTTGTCGGCCATGGCGCGAGTGAGAAGGCTAGCGTGGCTATAGCCAAGATAAGCGACAGGTAGATTGTTCTGCGAACCGTGCTTGTGTACATGGGTGGCTGCTCACTCGTTACTTGTCACTCGTTGCCGGTATCATTTGACCAGAGCGATGACCACCGTCAGGGTCAATGGGCTGAGCAGGGTGGAAAGAAACACCACACTGGTAACCAGGTCTGGCCGGGCATCGAACTCCAAGGCCAGGATGGTGCTGGTGACGGCTGTGGGGGTGCTGGCTTCGACGATCATTGTCTGGCGGGTAACTCCCCGCAGACCTGTCACGGCGGCCAGGCCAAAAGCCAGTGCCGGGGCAATAATCAGCCGGATAAACGTCGCCAGGCTGATGGTCCCAATATCGCGGGTGAGGGATGTCTGGGCTAATTGCATGCCCAGGATGAGAAGCATGACCGGCACTGATGCTCTGCCCACCAGGGCCACCGCGCTTAACAGTGGGGTGGGCAATTTGGTCCCGCTGAAGCTCACCAACCCGGCCAGCAACACCGCGTAGATCAACGGCACTTTCCCCAGGCTCAGCAGGGCTTGTCTGGTTGTAGCTCGTCCCCGGGCGGCCAGGTAAACGCCGATAGAGTTGGACAGCACGGCCGAAACCACCAGGTACACAATAGCTCGCGCCTGTCCCGGTTCGCCGAAGGCAAACAGGTTAAGCGGAACACCGTAGTTTCCGGCATTGACGAACATGGTGCTCAGGAGCAGGGCGCTTTCTACCGGCCGGCTCAAACGCAGGACGCGCGCCACCATCCAGGTCATCACCCACAGGATAACGGTGATAGCCGTGATAAAGACGATCATACGGCTCAATTCATCACCGGTGATCCGATTCTCGATCAGGGATGAGAAGGTCAGGCACGGGATTAGTACATAAAATGCCAGGCGAGTGATGGATTTGATGTCTAGCCGCAGGATGCGTTCCAGCGCGTAACCCATGCCGGCGGCTATGAAGATGGGGAGGATGTTGGAGTAGAAAATGGGTAGCAGGTTTGTCATGGGTCACCGGTTATTCGTCTGTTACCAGCCAATCGTCCTCGTCGGCCCAGTCGTTCTCGTCCAGGCTATAAAGCAGGAAATCCACCTCGCCGCTGCGCAGGGCCAACTCGCCCAGGGCGTCTTCGATAACCTCACCCAGGATGTCGTCGGCGTCTTCGTAGCAGGCTTCCAGAATGCGACGGGCCTCCGCTCCGCCGATCTGTCCTAATGCCCAGATGGAAACCTCTTGAATTTCGCGGTCGCTGTCGTAAGCCATATCTCTGAGGTAGGGGATCGCTTCTTCTACCTCCAGAGCACCGCAGGCGCGAGCCGCTTCGTAGCGCATTTCCGGGTCTGGGTTGGTCAGTTCTTGAAGCACCGTGTTTTTCCAGCGGGGGTCAGCACTGCGGCCCATGGCGAACACAGCACTCACCTGCATGAGCCGGTCCTCGTCGGCGTAGGCATCGGCGATGACCTCCGCCACGGCTTCATCGCTGGAGTAAGCCAGGGACTCGATGGCCCGCCGGCGTACCTCGACGTCTTCCTCGAAAGAGTGGATGACTTCCCACAGGGCCTCGGAGATGTCGTTGGCCAGCTTGGGAGAGAGCTTTTCCAGTTCTCCCAGAAGGACGAAGCGACCCAGCGATGTGGCGGCGGCGGCCCGCACGATGACCGAAGGGTCCTCGCGCAGGAAGGTGAGCAGTGGGCGGATGAGTTTAATGTCCTCGCTTTCCCACAGGCCCTCGATGGCCTGGGCGCGCACGAACTCGTCCTCATCGTCGAGACAGGCGCGGCACACCGCGTCGAAATCAGCTTCGAAATTGGCCTCGGCGATCTCCACCAGGTGAGAGATGATTTTCCGCCGCCGGTTTACCGGCACCCGCGGCCAGGCGGTAGAGAAACGCTCGATCTCCTCGTGGTCCAGGCCAGAAAGCTCGTACAGCCGGGCGATGGGGATGGTTCGTGTTTCATCACTCAATTCTGCAAGTAAACGGTCAATATCTACGGTCATTTCCCATTATCCAGAGCCAGATTGGACGCACGGCGTCCTGGCTTTGCTTTCACTTGTTGTACAGGGGTTGATCTTTATCCTAACATTGGCATGGCACCAAACGTGTAGTTCTGCAACGCGCAGTGACTCATCCGAATACATGGTCGTATTCTGCGTGTGTCCCAATCCAGAACCAGAGCAGTCCCTCTTGACTCTACTGCTACTGCACGATATTTGAGGCCGACTCTCACCGATCAGTACCTGCCCACTTTTTTGAGTGTAATGAGGGATGGTGCGGATTCGTCTTGAGCAGTTTGTAATTCTTGTCTGCTAACTCCTGAATGGGGGCTGGCAACTTGTCGTACAATTCCCAAAATGAGGGTGCGGTGAAGTGCCTCATAGTTCTTTATACTTGCCTGCGCGAAAGTCTGCAATGGCCTGATTCGCCAGTTTGTCGAGCTTCCCTGACTTGGCGTCCTCTTCAAATTGCCTGTCCCATATCTCGGCGTCAAACTTCTCGAACCACTCCCGAAAACGGGCGAGTTCTTGAGGCGGCAACTGAGAGACCGCTTGTTCAATTTCCAGAACTGCACTCATGGTAAAATCCCCCTCTCCAGCCATTTACCAACCTTGCTCATTCTATTTTATCACACACTGCGATATTTGGCTAATCTGGTGACAGTAAAAAAACCTCCCGCCGGTTCAAAACCTGCGGGAGGTCTCTGCGATCTCAGCCTCCACCTCGTCCACGGCCACGATGCGCGCTTCCCGTTCCCAACGCAGCTTGGCCTCTACCCCGCCACGTTGCAGGCTGCGCGCACTGATGGTCAGACGCAGGGGAATGCCGATCAGGTCAGCATCGTTGAATTTGACCCCCGCACTCTCGTTCCGGTCATCGAAGAGCACCTCGTAACCCCGGGCCAGCAGTTTTTTGTACAGGGTTTCGGCCTGGGCGGCTACTGCTTCTTGATCCAGGCCCAGGGCCACCAGGTGTACCTGATAGGGCGCGACACTGGCTGGCCAGACGATGCCATGTTTGTCATGGTGCTGCTCGACGATGGCAGCCATCAGTCGTCCCAGGAACAGACGATATGCGCCCATCGCCAATGGTTGGGTCTGGCCTTGTTCGTCCAGGTAAGTGGCCCTCGCCACCTGGCTGAAGCAGACGCCCGGTTTTGACAGGCGGCCCACTTCGATGGCCCGCTTCTCGCGCAGCTCATTTCTGCAACGCGGACAGGGGTGGCCGCCCCGGGCCAGGGCAATGTCTCCCAACCAATCCACGGCGAAGTCGCGGGGATAGTTTACATTCAGCAGATGGTAGCCCTCGCGGTTGGCTCCGGCGACGAAGTTGACGCCGCTTTGGATGGAATCGTCGGCCACCACCCGCACCCCGCTCAAGCCGACCGGGGAAGCGTATCCGGCGACGATCCCCACTGCCAGGAGTTCGTCCTCGGTGGCCGGGTGTAACTCTGCACCGCCCAGCGCGTTTCTCAGCTTGACCTCGTTCACCTCCAGATCGCCACGGATGACGACTACTGTGACCTGCCCCCAGCGGTCGGCGTAGAACACGGCTTTGAGGGTGCGCCGTTCTGGCACGCCGACGAAGTCGGCCAGCGCGGCGATGGTCTTGCACCCTGGGGTGGCAATTTCCTGCACCTCGCCCGGTGGTTCTGCCGGGGCCTGGCCCTTTTGAAAGGTGGCCCGGGCGGCGTTGGCCGCATAATCGCAGGCCGTGCACAACAGCACCGTTTCATCTCCGTCGTCATGAAGAACTACGAAAGCGTGAGCATCTCCCTCACCAACATCTGCTTCGACGGTCAGAGTTTCTACCTTGCATTTCTGGCAAATGGTGGCCCAGGTGTTGAGCATTCTCCTATAGAAAGATTCAAGGCCTTGCCCTGAGGCTTTGCTCGAAGGGTCGGTGAGATTGGCGTGCAGGCTGTAAGCGTCGGCAGTCAGGAACTCGCGGGGACGGAGCAGGCCGCCGGAGTGCGGTTCGTCATGGAAGCGAGTCTGGATTTGGTAGAGCAGGAGGGGCAGTTGGCGATGAGAGTGGATTTCGCGGCGCAACAGCTCGTTGAGGGCTTCTTCGTCGCTGGGGGCCAGCACGGAATGACGCCCGCTGTGATCGTGGAAGTGCAGCAGGGATGCGCCTGTTCGTTCCAGCCGCCCGCTGGCTCGCCAGAGTTCACCAGGTTGAAGCGCTGGCAGGCATATCTCCTGCCCGTCCAAAGAGTCCATTTCCTGGCGGAAGATGTCCTCGATTTTCTGGATCACACGCCAACCCAGGGGCAGATAAGCGTACACATCGGCGGTCAAGGAGCGAAGCATTCCCGCGCGCAGGAGTAACCGGTGGCTGGTCAGGACAGCGTCGGCGGGCGGTTGGCGCAGGGTGTTCCCGAAGAGTTGAGACAGACGCATGACTTCACCTCCTCCAGGTGCAACAAAGTGCGACGCACTTCTGAAATGCGTCGCACTTTGTTCATGCCGCAGCCAAAAGGCTAAGCCGTAGCCGGCCTCTTACGGCTGAACCTCAGTCCCCAATCCCCCGTCTCCCAAACGACCAGGAGGGGGACGGCGATGCACAGCGAGGCGTAAGTGCCGCTGATCATGCCCACCAACCAGGTGGAGATAAATTTCTCCATTGAAGCTCCACCGAAAAGGAGGATGGCTGACATGACGAACATGGCGTTGAGCTGAGTGGCCAGGGAGCGGTGGATGATCTCCAGGACACTGCGGTTGACCAAGGTCTCGAAAGGCTCGCCGCGCCGTTTGAAGGTGTTCTCGCGGATGCGGTCGAAGACTACAATGGGGTCCTGCACCGAGAAGCCGACTACGGTCAGGATGGCCGTCAGGAAGAGGGCGTCTATCTCCCATCCTTTCAGGATACCCATCACGGCGAAAAAGCCGGTGGCTACCAGGACGTTGTGCAACATGGCGATCAAGGCGCAGGTGCCATAGCGGAAGGCGTGGGGCACGCGCCGGAAGGAGTACCAGATAAAAAACAGTACCAGGGTAGCAGCCACGATCACCGCGGCCACCGCCGCCTGCGTGACCTCTCCACCAACGGTCGGTTTCACCGTGTCGTAACTGGACCTGCCGCGATCAATGGGCGCGACCTCACTTTCAAGCTGGTCCTGGAGGGCGGTCACTTCCTCTGGAGTGGCGAAGGAAGTGCGTACCTGCCAGGTGTTATCCTCGCGGTTGCCCAGTTGCTGGATCATAGGATTGTCAAAGCCGTTGGCCTCGAACACCCGGCGGATACCGTCCTCACTTGCTTCTTCCTGGAAGCGAAGGACAAACAGGCTACCACCGGTGAAATCCACACTCAGGCGCACCGGCGTGCCATAAGTGATCGTGGAATAGATCATAGCCGCGATGCCGAGTAGAATGAGTATTCCGGAAATCAGAAAATACCAGCGCCGCTTTCCTACTAAATCAAACATCCTTTTCCATCCTTCCAAATCTTCCAGAATTAAACACCAAGCAACCACTTCTTGTCGCGCAACGTCTCACCTGCCAGCTCGAACACGAACAGGATAAAGGTGCGGGTCACGGTGATGGCAGTGAAGACATTGATCACCGTACCGATGGCCAGGGTGACGGCGAATCCCTTGACAATGCTGGCGCCGAAATTGCTGCCGAAGAAATAGAGTATGGTGCACACGATCAGGGTAGAGATCTGCGAGTCGCGGATCGCATTCCAGGCCCGGTCGAATCCGGCGCCGATGGCTGCGGCCAGCGTCCGCCCGGCGCGCAATTCCTCCTTCATTCGCTCGAAGATGAGGATATTGGCGTCCACGGCCATTCCGGTCGAGAGCAGGAAACCGGTGATGCCCGGCAGGGTCAGGGTGACCGGCATCAGTTTGAACACGGCCAGGTTGAGCAGGGCGTAGATAATCAGGGCCAGGTCGGCCAGGAAGCCGGGCAGGCGATAGTAGATGAGCATGAACAGCAAAACGGTGAGCAGGCCGATACCTCCGGCAATAATGCTTTTGCGCACCGATTCCTGGCCCAGGGTGGGGCCAACGGTACGGGTAGTCTCCACCCGCAGGGGGATGGGCAGCGCGCCGTAGCGAAGCTGGACGGCCAGGCTCTTAGCTGCGGCTTCGGTGAATTTGCCTTTGATGACTGCCTGCCCGCTGGGGATAGGTTCCTCAATCACCGGGCAAGAAATCACTTTCTTATCCAGAACGATGGCTAGGTATTGATTCTGATGAGTGGCGGTGAAGTTGGCGAAGATGGGCGTGCCTTCATCGTTGAACTCGATAGCCACCATAGGTTGGGCTGTGCCCTGGCTGAAGTCCACACGCACTTTAGTTCCCTCAGGCTTGAGATGCTTGCCGGTGAGAATGGTGGTGTACACCGTTTCGGTAGGTGAGAGGGTTGGCGAAGGCGTGGGACTGGTCTCGACGGCGGGTGTTTCGCCGGGAAGCGGGGTTGTTTCCACAACGGACGTGGCTTCGGCGGTCGCGGTGGCCTGGACGGTCGGTTCTTCAGTCATTGACGGGGTCACAGTTGTGGTAGCCTGAACGGTTGACTCTTCGGTCACCGGTGGGGTCGGTGTGGTCAGTTCCTCGCTGGATGTGCTACCGTAGGTTGTCTTGATCACGGTCCCTGGCTCCAGGTAGGTGTACCCGGCGTCAACGAATTCCAACAGGCCGGTCTCGCGGATGGTGCTGATAGCCAGTTTAGGGTCTTTGATGCCGGGCAATTCGACGATGATCCGCCGATCACCCTGAAGCTGGACCAGCGGCTCGGTCACACCCAGGCCGTTCACCCGGTTCTCGACGATGACTTTGGCCGTGCGCAGGGCCTCCGTATCCACGGTCTCTCCCTCAGGCACATCCGCCTGGAGGAGCACTTGCAGGCCACCTTGCAGGTCGAGGCCCTGGTGAACCTTGATCTCGCGGTCAATGTTGATGGGTCCCAGGTGCAGGTGAATACCCGGATTGGCAGGCCAGTCTATCCAGCCAGCCAGCAGGGACAGGATCACGATTCCTATCAAGATGCTGAAATTCCGTTCTCTCATGGACAAAATAATTTCTCCTCTCAATCAGCGGGTCTGGGGCGGTAGATACCTCCGGTCGCCCCTCCGTTAGGGCAAACGGTGCTGATTATAATCCAATGTCCATTGCCTGTCAAATACAAGTAAAAGTCTTGCGAAGGCTCCACGCCCTCGCAAGGCTACTCTTCCAACTCGCGGAGTTGCCGCTCGGCAGCACCCAGCCAGAAGGCATCGCGCCCGATCTGCAAGTACCGCTGGAAATCGGCGATGGCCCGCTCGCGGTCGCCGTGGAGTTTGTAGGCCAGGCCACGGTTGAAATGCGCTTCCGCCCAATGTGGGGCCAGCTCGATGACCCGGGTCAGGTCGCGGATGGCCCGGTAGTAGTTGCCGAACTCTCGCCAGTAGAGAACGCCACGGTTATAGTATGCCTCCGCGTAGGAGGGGTCCAGGGCGATGGCCCGGCTGAAATCTTGTATGGCTAAGTCGTATTCGTCCAGGTCGGCGTGCCGGTTGCCCAGGTAGCGATGACTGAGGCCACGCATGTTGTAGAGACGGGCTTTGATTGGCCGTACTTGTTTGAGCAGGTAGTGACCAAGGCTCATGGTCTGTCTTTCTCGGTGGGATGAGTCATTCATTGCTCGTGGGCGCCGATTTACCACAAGCCAGATCAACAGCCATTTTGTTCACTTTCGTCGTCTCCAGTGAGGCGGGATGCCATCTCGCCCCACGTTAAGGCGCATCCAGGGCTTCGCGCACTTTGAGGGCCAGGGTGTCGGGGGTGAAAGGTTTTTGCAGGAAGGCTATCCCCGGCTCCAGCAGGCCGTGATGAACGATGGCATTGTCGGTGTAGCCCGACATGTACAACACCCGCATTTCGGG